>JAJKJU010000081.1 GCA_021153565.1 Rhizobacter sp. | reverse complement strand
GGGGAGAGGGTTGGGGTGAGGGGTCTCTCAAAAATCACCCCCATCTCCCAGCATCTGAAATTCACATCGATTTCGGTCGAAAACTCACATCACTGCAAGAGAATGTCGTCAAAGCCAGTAAAGACGCGCAACTTTCCGCGTGTCCAGCCTGCGTAAAGGTCAGCCAGAGGGGAGAGGAGCCAATACAAGACTTTGAAAGGGCGGGTCAGCGGGTCAGCCAGAACAGCAACGCTATCAGCACCGCAGCGCCGACGGCGATCCACATCCATGTCTTGCTCGCGGCAGACGCCGCGGATGCGACTTCCTCGGGGACGGCAGGTTCAGCAGCAGGCGCTTGCGCCGGTCGCAAGCGCGCGTCGAACGCAGCAAAGAAATCCTCGGCGATCTTCCCCGCCGCCGCGTCGATGAGGCGCGCCCCGACCTGGGCCATCTTGCCTCCGACTTGCGCCTGCGCCGCATAACGCAATCGAGTCTGGTCTTTGCCCTCTTCCGACAGAGCCACGTCGGCAGACCCCTTCCCGAAGCCAGCCACGCCCCCTTGCCCATCGAAGTTGATGGTGTAGGTGTGCGGCGCATGCACGTTCGTCATCTTGAGCGTGCCCCTGAATCGTGCATTGACCGGCCCGACTTTCACGGCCACCACGGCCGCGAAGGCATCGGGTTCGGTGCGTTCCAGCGACTCGCATCCGGCAATGCATTGCTTCAGGATCTCCGGATCGTTCAGCGCCGCCCACGTGGCAAGCAAGGGCGCAGGGATCAATCGTTCACCAGTCAGTTCCATGAGGCATTCAATCCAGAAGAGTCGAAGGAAGCGAAGCGCCCATGCGCAATGCCCGGCCAAGGTCGGCCAGGCTCGCAAGGTTGTGCACGGGGAGAAAGCGGTCCACATGCGGCAAGAGTGCACGCACGCCGGCAGCACGCGGCTCGAAGCCGTCGTAGCGCAGCAAAGGGTTGAGCCAGACAATGCTGTGCGCCACGCGGCGCAGCCTGGCAGCGGCTGCTGCAAGATCACCATGGTCGTCCCGGTCCAGCCCGTCGGTCATCAAGAGCACTGCGGCGTTGGAGCCGAGCACGCGGCGAGCCCATAGCCGATTGAATTCATCCAGGCACGACGCGATCCGCGTACCGCCCTTCCAGTCTTTCACCTGTTCGTCGGCAAGCCTGAGCGCCACATCAGGGTCGCGGTCTTTCAGGCAACGCGTGATGTGGGTGAGGCGCGTTCCGAAGGTGAAGGCGTGGACCTTCAGATAGCGTCGCGTGAGACCGTGCACGTAGTGCAGCAGCAGGCGTGCATAGCGCTCCATGGAACCGGAGATGTCGAGCAGCACCACGATGGCGGGCAACTCGCAGCGCGGCCGCGTGAAGGCGGGGCTCAGGGTCTGCGGCTGTCGCGCCATGCGAAGCATCGTCGCGCGCAGGTCGAGCGCGCCGCGCGAAGCCGATTCGTGTCGGCGTCTGCGAACCGGTGACACCGGCAGCGGCAGTTGTTCGGCAAGCTTCTTGGCGAGTTCAAACTCCTCGGCAGTCATGGTTTCGAAGTCGGCGTGTTGCAGACGTTCGCGATCGGAAAAGGTGAACGTGGTGTCGAACTGCAATTCTTCCTTGGCAGTCGCGTTTGCAGGGTTGGGCGCCTGTGCTTCACGCGGCGCGGACAAGGCTTCGGCGAGACGATTCGAGCGCGGTGTGTGCGGCCGGTCGCCACGGCCGCTGATCTTGGGCAACAGCTCAAGCATCAACCGTTCGAGCAACTTCGGATCGCGCCAGAACGCATCGAAGGCGGCATCGAACAAGACCTGTTGTTCGTGCCGGTCGAGCATCACCGCGCTGAGTGCGGCGTGCACGTCCTCGCGCCGATCGAGCCCCACGCACTCGACGGCAGCCATGGCTGCAATCACGCGGTCGGGGCCGATGGGCATCCCGGCGTCGCGCAGCACGCGAGCGAAATGGACGATGTTGTCGGCCAGCATGATTTCAGCGCGCAGCGCTTCGTTCGCTCCTTCGCCCGCTGGGGAAAGGAGCCGACTCGAGGCGACTCGAGAGGCTCATTCGAGGAGGGGCCGCGCCCTGCTATGGCGAGCATTTGCAACGACGAGCATGGGGCTTTTGGCGTGATGAGCGGGCATGATCGAAATACGCTCAGCCTCTCAGCTCATCGAGAATCTTCGCAGCGTCCCCGGCGCGCAGCTTCGCGATGTCGTCCTGGTATTTCAGCAGCACGCCCAGTGTGTCCTGCACTGTCGCCGGGTCGAGCCGGATGGCATTGAGCGCGAGCAAGGCGTTGGTCCAGTCGATGGCTTCCGCCACACCGGGCGCCTTGAAGAGATCAAGCGTGCGCATGCGCTGAACGAACTCGACCACCTGCGTGTAGAGCCGCTCGGACGCCCCTGGCGCCTTGCGGCGGACGATGTCGAGCTCACGCGCGACATCGGGAAAATCGACCCAGTGATAGAGGCATCGCCGCTTCAACGCATCGTGGATCTCGCGGGTGCGGTTGCTCGTGATGATGGTGATGGGTGCCGCAACGGCGCGCACCGTGCCGAACTCTGGAATGGTGATCTGGCTCTCCGCCAGCACCTCCAGCAGGAAAGCATCGAAAGGCTCGTCAGCGCGATCGAGTTCGTCGATCAGCAAGACCGGCGAGCGCATCTGCGTGAGCGCCTGCAGCAACGGTCGTTCGATCAGCATGCTGCGCGAATAGAGGCTTTGCGCAAGCCGCTCGCGGTCCACCTCGTGTGCCGCTTCAGCCAGCCGGATTTCCATCATCTGCCGCGCGACATTCCACTCGTAAGCAGTCTGCGCGACGTCCAGTCCCTCGTAGCACTGAACCCGAAGCAAGGCGGTGTTGAGCCCGCGCGCCAATGTCTTCGCGAGTTCAGTCTTGCCAACGCCAGGCTCCCCTTCGAGGAATAGCGGGCGCGAGAGCTTCAGGCTCAGGAACAGCGCGGTCGCGAGTTGCCGGTCGCAGACGTAGTTCTCTGCGGCCAGCAGGGAAATGACGGCATCGACCGACTCGGGCAGGGCGAAGGGCGTGACCTCGGTCATCAGCCTCTCAGCGTGACAACGCCGCAGAAACCGCTCGCGACGCCATCACGCTGATCATCGCGGCGCGGTACTCCGCCGAACCATGCATGTCGCCATTGATGTCGGTGCTCAGCACCTTGACGGCCTTCGCCGCCTCGGGTGTGAAGCTCGCAGTCAATGCGTCTTCGATCGCCTTGACGCGGAACACGGTGCTCTTCGCGCCCGTCACCGCCACCTTCACGCCGCCAGCGCCTTGGCTCACGAACACGCCGACCAGCGCGAAGCGAGAGGCAGGCTGCTTGAACTTGACGTACGCGGCCTTCTGCGGAATGGGAAAGCTCACCGCTGTGATGAGCTCACCGGGCTGCAATGCCGTCTCGTACAGCCCCGTGAAGAAACGTTCGGCCGGGATGCTGCGCTGGTTGGTCGTCACCGTGGCACCGAGCCCGAGCAACGCCGCCGGATAGCACGCCGCGGGGTCTGCATTGGCGATGGAGCCGCCCAGCGTTCCCATGTTGCGCACCATCTGGTCAGCGATGCCGCCAGCGAGTTCGGCGAGCGCAGGAATGGCGCGTTGAACCTCTGCGGATGCGGCGACGGCAGCATGCGTGGTCATCGATCCGATGACCACATTGCTCGCATCCACCTTGATGCCCTTGAGCTCCGCCACGCCCGAGAGGTCTACAAGCCGCTCGGACGACGACAGCCTGAGCTTCATCGCCTGCACGAGGCTCTGTCCTCCGGCGAGATAGCGGGCATCGCCTTTCATGGCCGCGGTGGCCGCAGCGCGGTCGGTGGGACGTTGATAGTCGAAGCTGTACATGTGTGCTCCTTTGACGTTGTGCGTTGACCAGTCCTCAGCGATTGGCGGCGCGCCAGACGCGCTCCACCGTGGCGGGCATGGCGATGTCGCGGATACCCAGTGCATCGGTCAGTGCATTGATGTAGGCCGCCGGCGACCCGATCGCGCCGGCTTCACCGCAGCCTTTCACGCCCAGCGGGTTGTGCGTGCATGGCGTGACGGTGTGGTCGAGCGTGAAGCTCGGCAGATCATCGGCGCGAGGCATGCAGTAGTCCATGTACGAGCCGGTCAGCAACTGACCCGATGCCGGGTCGTACTGGCAGCATTCCATCATGGCCTGGCCCAAGCCTTGGGCGATGCCTCCGTGCACCTGGCCCGACACGATCATCGGGTTCACGAGGTTGCCGAAGTCGTCCACCGCCGTGAACTGCTCGACGCGCACGCGACCGGTCTCGGGGTCGACCTCGAGCTCGCACACGTAGCTGCCCGCGGGGTAGGTGAAGTTGGTCGGGTCGTAGAACGCGTTCTCGTTCAGACCCGGCTCCAACTTGTCGAGCGGGAAGTTGTGCGGCACGTAGGCGGTGAGCGCGACGGAGCCGAATGGCACCTTCTTGTCCGTGCCCGCAACCTTGAACACGCCGTTCTCGAAGACGATGTCGGTGTCCGCCGCTTCGAGCAGGTGCGCTGCGATCTTCTTGCCCTTTGCGATGATCTTGTCTACCGCCTTCACGATGGCCGTGCCGCCCACCGCGAGCGAGCGGCTGCCGTAGGTACCCATGCCAAAGGGCACACGCCCGGTGTCGCCGTGCACGATCTCGACGCTTTCGATGGGGATGCCCAGCTTGGCCGCGACAACCTGGGCGAAGGTGGTCTCGTGTCCTTGCCCGTGGCTGTGCGATCCAGTGAATATCGTCACCGTGCCTGTCGGATGCACGCGCACCTCGCCGGCCTCGAACAAGCCTGCACGCGCGCCGAGCGCGCCCGCGATGTTGCTGGGCGCCAAGCCGCAGGCTTCGATATAGCAGCTATAGCCCAGCCCACGCAGCTTGCCCTTGGCAACCGACGCGGCCCGGCGTGCCGGGAATCCCGCGACGTCGGCCAGCTCCAGCGCCTTGTCGAGGTGCGCGGCATAGTTGCCGGTGTCGTAGGTCAGCCCGACGGGTGTCGTGTACGGGAACTCGGTGATGAAGTTCTGCCGGCGAATGGCGGCCGGGTCCATCTTCATGTCGCGCGCAGCCGTTTCGACCAGCCGCTCAACCACGTAGGTGGCCTCGGGCCGTCCGGCGCCGCGGTAGGCGTCGACCGGCGCGGTGTTGGTGAACACTGCTTTCACCTCGGCATAGATGGCCGGCGTCTTGTACTGGCCCGCCAGCAGCGTCGCGTACAAGATGGTCGGCACGCTCGATGCGAACGTTGACAGATAGGCGCCCATGTTGGCAATGGTCTTCACTCGCAGCGCGAGGAAGTTTCCCTTGTCGTCCGTCGCAAGTTCGGCGGTGGTCGCGTGATCGCGTCCATGCGCGTCGGTGAGGAAGGATTCGCTGCGCTCCGCCGTCCACTTGATCGGCCGGCCTACGCGCTTGCTGGCCCATACCAGAGCCGTCTCTTCCGCATACAGGAAGATTTTGGAACCAAAGCCGCCGCCCACGTCGGGCGCGATCACGCGCACCTTCGATTCCGGCAGGCCCAGCACGAAGGCGCTCATCAGCAGCCGTTCCACGTGCGGGTTCTGGTTGGCGACATACAGCGTATAGCTCTCGTCATGCCGCGTGTACTGTGCGTTGGCTGCACGCGGTTCCATGGCATTGGGAATGAGCCGGTTGTTGGTGAACTCCAGCTTGCTGACCTTGTGCGCTTTCGCGAACGCCGCATCCACAGCATCCTTGTTGCCATGGCCCCAGTCGTAGCAGACGTTGCCGGGCACGTCGTCATGCACGCTACTGGTCGCCGTGCCGGCGGTGCGGATGTCGATGACCGGCGGCAGTTCCTCATAGACCACGTCGATGAGTTCGGCGGCGTCCTTGGCCTGCCATTGAGTCTCGGCCACCACCAGCGCCACCTGGTCGCCGACGTAGCGTACCTTGCCTTGCGCCAGCACCGGGTGTGCGGGCTCCTTCATCGGCGATCCATCCTTGCTGTGGATCAACCACCCGCAAGGCAGGCCGCCGACCTTGGCTTCGGCGAGGTCAGCTCCGGTAAAGATCTGCACGACCCCGGGCGCCTTCAGCGCCTGGATCGTGTCGATGGACTTGATGCGTGCGTGCGCGTAGGGCGAGCGCAGGAACACGCCGAAGGTCTGACCCGGCAGCACCACGTCGTCGGTGTATTGCCCGGCGCCGGTCAGGAAGCGATAGTCCTCACGGCGCTGTACGGATTGGCCAATTGGAGAAATGGGAGGTTGAGACATGTCGGTCATGGCGTACTCCGGTCATCAGACGGTGGTCGAGACCTTGCCCGATTGGCAAAGCTGAACCGACTTGACGATGTTGTGATAGCCCGTGCAGCGGCAGATGTTGCCTTCCAGACCTTCGCGAATTTCTTGTTCGCAAGCGTTGGGCTTGTCCTTCAGGATCTGCACGGCCGACATGACCATTCCGGGGGTGCAGAACCCGCACTGCAGGCCGTGGCATTCGCGAAACGCCGCCTGCATCGGGTGCAACTCGCCATTCTTGGCGAGACCCTCGATGGTCGTGACCTCGGCGCCTTGCGCCTGCACCACGAGCATCGAACACGACTTCACGGCGCGGCCGTTCATGTGCACCGTGCACGCGCCGCACTGTGCGGTGTCGCAGCCCACGTGCGTGCCGGTCAGTCTCAACTCGTCGCGGATGAACTGCACGAGCAGCGTTCGCGGGTCGACATCGGCCTGGACGCGCTTGCCATTGACGGTCAACGAAACAGGAATGTTCATGCGTGTCTCCTCGGGGTCGTCCGGTGACGCGCAACGCAGCCTGCGGATCGAGGCATGCGCCGCAATGAAATCGCCGCGTCGACCGCGGCTCCAGCAGCTGATCATCATCATCTGCGGGCTTGGTGGACACCTAGGCCTTACCCGTAGGAGAGGTACAAGATGAAGTGAAGCGTGAGCTGCCCTCGCTGCTCGTGTCTCCCAAGCAGAAGGCATGACCTCGCGGTTCAGATCTCGACTTTCGACCCCAACTCCACCACGCGATTCGTCGGCAGGCTCAGGTAGTCCGCCGCTGCCGATGCGTTGCGGTGCATGCCTGCGAAGAGCTTTTCGCGCCACGCTGACATACCGCGGCCGATCGTCGGGATGACGATGTCGCGCGACAGGAAGTAAGACGTCTCCATGTCGTCGAGCTGGAAACTGCGGTTGTGCAGCAGCGCCAGGGCTTCAGGCACATCGGGCTCGTTCTTGAAGCCGAAGTGCAGCGTCACCTGCCAGCAGTCGCGCCCCAAAGGCTCCATCTCGCTGCGCTTGTCGAAGCCGATCCACGGAATCTCGTGCTGCCTCACCGTCACGAAGAGATTCGTCTCATGCAGCACTTTGTTGTGCTTCAAGTTGTGCAAGAGCGCATTCGGGGTAATGCCATGTTCGCTCACGAGGAACACCGCCGTGCCCTGAACACGCGTAGGCGGACTCACGAACACTGCTTCCATGAAACTCTTGAGCTCGATGGCGTCGTCGCGCAGGCGTTCGGCCATGATCGCCCTACCCTGCTTCCAGGTCATCATCAGCGTGAACATCACCGCGCCGATGGCGAGAGGGAACCAGCCGCCATCGAACACCTTGACGATGTTCGCGGCAAAGTAGGTGACGTCCACGACGAAGAAGAACACAGTGGCGGCGGTGCTGAGCACCCACGGAAAACCCCAGCCGTAGCGGATCACGAAGAAGGTCATGATTGTCGTGATCGTCATGTCGATCGTCACTGTGATGCCATAGGCTCCCGCCAGCTTGCTGCTCGAACCGAACACCAGCACCGCGCCCACGATGCAGACGTACAGCCCCCAGTTCACGAAAGGCACATAGATCTGACCGGTCTCGCGCACGGACGTGTGGGTGATGCGAAGCCGCGGCATGTAGCCGAGCTGGATGGCCTGCTTGGTCACCGAGAACGCGGCTGAGATCAAGGCCTGCGAGGCAATCACTGCCGCGCAGGTCGCCAGCGCAATCAGTGGGTACAAGGCCCACTCAGGCGCCATTTCGTAGAACGGGTTGTGCGCCTTTTCGGGCGATTCGAGCAGCATCGCACCCTGGCCGAAATAGTTGAGCACCAGTGAAGGCATCACGAGGCCGAACCAGGCGGTGCGGATTGGCCGCTTGCCGAAGTGGCCCATGTCGGCATAAAGCGCCTCGGCACCCGTGACGCACAACACGACGAAGCCAAGTGCAACGAAAGCAACAGCCGGCTGCAGAAAGAGGAATCGCAGGGCATGGTGCGGGCTCAGCGCGAACATCACGGCCGGATTGCGCAAGATGTGCACGAGACCCAGTAGAGCGATCACCGCGAACCACGCTGCCGTCACTGGCCCGAAGAACTTTCCGATGCCGCCCGTGCCGTGCCGTTGCACCATGAAAAGCACGGTAATGACAACCAGCGACACCGGGACGATGTAACTGTGCAGTCCCGGCGCAGCCACTTCGAGACCTTCCATCGCACCCAGCACCGACACCGCCGGGGTGATGACGCCATCGCCGAAGAAGATGGCCGTACCGAAGATGCCCAGCATCAGAAGCCGCTGTCGCAGTACCGGCCGGTCTTTCACAGCCTGTGATGCCAATGCGAGCATGGCGATCAAGCCACCTTCGCCGTTGTTGTCGGCGCGCAGAATGAGCACCACGTACTTGAAAGAGACCACAACGGTCAGCGTCCAGAACATCAGCGACAGCACGCCATAGATGTTCTCCGGCGTCAGCGGGACGTGACCGTGTGCGAAGACTTCCTTGAAGGCATACAGCGGACTGGTGCCGATGTCGCCATAGACGACGCCCAGAGCGCCCAGGGTCAGGACGGCCAGGCTGGAGGTAGGTCGGATCTGAGTCACGGTCTACCGCGGCGGGCTCGGCCCCGCGCGGCATTGTTTTGGGAAGCCGATTGTGGCACCCCCTCGGCCACGGGAAGGCCGATCAGCCGACTCCGGCTCAGCCTCTCTGTTGGAGCGCTGCAATGAAGAAGCCGGTCAGGCTTCCCATTGCAGCATTGCAGCGACGCGCTATTCGTAGACCTCTGCATCCGGGTCGGTCGCCTCGAGCTCGTAGCTCGCAGCCACCATCGCCAGACGGGCAATCACCCCGTACATGTAGAACCGGTTGGGTGCGCTTGCTCCCGGCTTCACGCCGGGCTTGGGCAACTGGCTGGACTCGGCGAAGGCCAGCGGAACAAAGCTTGCCCCCGGGGAGTTCAGGTTTTCGTCGATGCCGCGCTCGGCGTTCACGCGGTAGAAGCCGCCAACCACGTAGCGGTCGATCATGTAGACCACCGGTTCGGCCACCGCGTCGTGCACGCGCTCATAGGTCGGCACGCCTTCTTGCAGGATGACCTCGCTCACCTCCTGGCCGTCCTTGATCACGCTCATCTTGTTGCGTGCGCGGCGGTTCAGGTCGGCCAGATCCTTCGGATCACGCACGGTCATGATGCCCATGCCGTAGGTGCCGGCATCCGCCTTCACGATGATGAAGGGCTTCTCCTGAATGCCGTATTCCTTGTACTTGCGGCGGACCTTGGCGAGAAGCGTCTCGGCGTTGCTCATCAGGCATTCGGCGCCCGTGCCGTCGGAGAAGTTGACCTCGCCGCAGCGAGCGAACAACGGGTTGATAAGCCATGGATCCATGCCCAGCAGCTTTGCGAACTTCTTCGCCACTTCCTCGTAGGCCTGGAAGTGATTTGTCTTGCGCCGTACCGCCCAGCCCGCGTGAAGCGGCGGCAGCAGGTACTGCTCGTGCAGGTTCTGGAGCACCTTGGGAAGACCCGCAGACAGATCGTTGTTGAGCAGGATCGTGCAGGGGTCGAAGTCCTTCAGCCCGAGCCTGCCGCGGTTGCGCACCAGTGGCTCGACAGTCAGAGAGTTGCCGTCGGGCAGGTCGATCTGCGTCGGGGCCTTGATCTCATCGTTGAGCGAACCGAGCCGCACATTCAGCCCTGCCTGGTGAAAGATCTGCACGAGGCGCGCAACGTTCATCAAGTAGAAGCTGTTACGCGTGTGGTTCTCGGGAATCAGCAGCAGGTTGCGCGCCTCCGGACAGATCTTCTCGATCGCCGCCATGGCCGCCTGCACTGCCAGCGGCAGCATCTCGGGGGTCAGGTTGTTGAAGCCTCCCGGAAAGAGGTTGGTGTCGACCGGCGCGAGTTTGAAGCCGGCGTTGCGCACGTCCACCGACGTGTAGAACGGCGGCGTGTGTTCCATCCACTCCAGGCGGAACCAACGCTCGATGGCGGGCAGCGATTCCAGGATGCGCTGCTCCAGTTCGTTGATCGGGCCGGTAAGCGCCGTGATGAGGTGAGGAACCATGGGGGGAATCCGAAGAGGACGCCCTGCCGGGCAGCAGGGCGTTTGGAGTTTCAAAGGATTCTAGGCATTTGGGGTGCCTATCGCCTGTCGCAAGCCCCTTCGCGTCACAGTCGGTGCGCCTGACGCCCCAAAAGAAAAAGGCCACTCGGGGGCGGCCTTTTTCCAATCAGCAGAAGTGTTGGTGCCTACTTGCTGTAAGCCGTCTCGCCGTGTGACGAGATGTCCAGGCCTTCTCGCTCTTCTTCTTCTGTGACTCGCAGGCCGATGACCAGGTCGACCAGCTTGAAGCTGATCGCTGCGACCACGCCGGACCACACAACGGTGACGCCGACAGCCTTGGCCTGGATGATGAACTGCGCCCAGATGCCGTTGGAGCCGACCGTGGCGGTGACCCAGTCGGTCACCATGCCCGGGCCGCCAAGCGACTGGTGGTTGAAGATGCCGGTCAGCAATGCACCGACGATACCGCCGACGCCATGCACACCGAACACGTCGAGCGAGTCGTCCGCGCCGAGCATCTTCTTCAGGCCGGTCACACCCCACAGGCAAACGAAGCCGGCGACGGCGCCTACCACCAGCGCACCCATGATGCCGACGTTGCCGGCGGCAGGCGTGATGGCGACGAGACCCGCGACGGCACCGGAAGCGGCACCAAGCATCGAGGCCTTGCCCTTGAGCAGCGATTCACCAATGCACCAGGCGAGCACCGCGACGGCAGTGGCAGAGAAAGTGTTCAAGAAGGCGAGCGCGGCGCTGTTGCCGGCTTCGAGGGCAGAGCCGGCGTTGAAACCGAACCAGCCCACCCACAGCAGCGAGGCACCGACCATCGTGAGCGTCAGCGAGTGCGGCGTGAAGGCTTCGCGGCCGTAGCCGACGCGCTTGCCGATCATGTAGGCGCCCGCCAGACCGGCGACGGCCGCGTTGATGTGAACCACCGTACCGCCGGCGAAGTCGAGCGCACCCCATTGCCAGATCAGACCGGCAGTCGAGGTGACTTTCTCCGCCACCTCTTTGCTGGTGTAGGCGTCAGGACCTGCCCAATACCAGACCATGTGCGCGATCGGCACGTAGCTGAAGGTGAACCACAGCACCATGAAAGCGAGCACGGCCGAGAATTTGATGCGCTCGGCGAAGGCACCGACGATCAGGCAGCAGGTGATGGCGGCGAAGGTCGCCTGGAACACCACGAACACGATCTCGGGGATGACCACGCCCTTGCTGAAAGTGGCCGCGTTGGCAAACTCACCCTTCATCGGGTCGAAGACCCCGTTCAGGAAGAGTCGAGAGACGCCGCCGAAGAACTGGTTGCCCTCGGTGAATGCGAGGCTGTAGCCATAAAGCACCCACAGCACCACGATCATCGAGAAGGTAACGAACACCTGCATCAGCACCGACAGCATGTTCTTGCTGCGCACGAGGCCGCCGTAGAACAGTGCAAGGCCCGGGATCGACATCATGATCACGAGCACGGTGGACAGGAGCATCCAGGCGGTGTCGCCCTTGTTGGGCACCGGTGCGCTGGCTGCGACGGCGGGCGCCGACGCGCTCGCCGCTGCGGTGGTGGCCGCGGACGCCGCAGGGGCAGCGGTCGCGGCCGTGATGGTGGCAGCAGCAGCCGAGGCTGCCGCAGGTGCGGCAGGCGCCGAAGCGGCATCGTCGGCCGCGAAGCTCGCGCCGCCGAAGCCCAGGGCCGACAAGCCCAGAGCCAATGAGGCAATCAGTTTTTTCATGGTGGTCTCTCTCTGGTGTGATGACTTCAGAGCGCGTCTTTACCGGTTTCGCCCGTGCGAATGCGGACGACCTGTTCCAAGGCCGAAACGAAAATCTTCCCGTCGCCGATCTTGCCCGTGCGGGCAGCGACCTCGACCGCTTCTATGACGCGATCCACGATGGCGTCGTCCACGGCCACTTCGATCTTTACCTTGGGCAGGAAATCGACAACGTATTCCGCGCCGCGGTACAGCTCGGTGTGGCCCTTTTGGCGACCGAAGCCCTTCACCTCAGTCACCGTGACTCCCTGCACGCCGATGGCGCTCAGGGCTTCACGCACTTCATCAAGCTTGAACGGCTTGACGATGGCAGTCACCATCTTCATGGTCATCTCCAGGTTAAAAAAAGATCAGAAGGTCTTCTTGACCGCGAGGACCAAGCCGTTGCGGCCAAGGTTCTTGCCCGAGGGGGACGGGTAAGCGAACACTGCGTTGGGATCGTGCTTGGCGTCAGTGCCGACAACCGCTGCGCTCCAAGTGAAGCCTGCGGCATCCTTGCTCACGGTCAGCGAGTAGTCTGTGTAGGAGCCGTCGCTCCAGTTCTTGACCTTCTGGTGGCCGATGTGTGGGGCAATCGTGAAGCCGCTTCCGGCGTCGAACGAGGCACTCACGTCGAGGTAGCCGCTGCCCTTGCTGTCGCCAGCTGAAGTGACCGCACCGAAGAGGGGGGTGAGCGAATGCGAGTACTTGACGGTCACAGGACCATAAGTCAATGCGCCGTAAATCTCGAGAGTGTTGGCGTTCTTGGCGATGTTCGCCAGATGATTGCCGGGGTACCAGTACTGCAGCAGGCCAATGTCGTAGGTAAAGTCCTTCTGAATTTCGCCCTTGTAGCCGCCGTAGAAGTCGATTTCGACCGGCGCGCTGCCAGTGTCCACGCCGACAATGGTGCCGGCGTCCTTGATCCACCTGATGGTCGAACCCCAGGTACCGACATAGAAGCCGTTGGGCAATGCGTAGTCGGCGCCGGCTTGCAGTGCAGGTTTCAGGCGGCTTTGCGAAATGCCGCGGTAGCGGTAGTCGGTCGTCAGGCTGACGTTGAATGACAGGGGGTTCGCGTCTTCGGCATGCACGAGGACGGGTACCGAGGTGAACACGGTAGCGGCGGCCACACTCAATAGGGTCTTCTTCATTGGCTCTCCGGGATCGTTTAGAAAGGGTGCGCGGCAGGCTCTGCAGCTTCTGTGCCCGCGATGACGAAAGGCTGACCGCACCGCTGAAGCTCATTTATGCCCGAGTTGAGTGCGAATTTCGACCAAAAAGGCCTTCAGTCAGGCTGGTGTTGCTTTTTGGTGAGCCGCTTGTTGGTGCACTTTCCCGCCCATCGGAGTGACCCGCAAGGGGTGCGCCAAGTGCGGGCAGCCTCGTCAGAATCGAGCCCCGTTTGCCTCAAGAAAAGAGCAGGAATCAAATGTCATTGGCCGTGTTGCACAGCCGAGCCCTGAACGGTCTCGACGCCCCTGAAGTCACGGTGGAGGTCCACCTTGCGAACGGCCTGCCCAGCTTCACGCTCGTAGGTTTGGCCGACACCGAGGTGAAGGAGGCGAGGGAAAGAGTACGAGCAGCATTGCTCCACAGCGGCCTCGAATTTCCACATAACCGAAGGATCACGGTGAATTTGGCGCCCGCCGACTTACCCAAGGAATCAGGCCGCTTCGACTTGCCAATCGCGCTGGGAATCCTCGCGGCCAGCGAACAGATCGATGCGCAGCGCCTGTCCCGATTCGAGTTCGCGGGGGAGTTGTCGCTCGCCGGCGAGTTGCGGCCGGTGCGCGGTGCGTTGGCCATGGCGCTCGCCATGCGGCGCAGCGGCTCGGCGCGGGCACTGGTGCTTCCACAGGCAAGCGCGCGCGAGGCGGCGCTGGTTGAAGGCCTGAAGATACAGGCCGCCAAGCACTTGCTCGACGTCGTGCAAGCGCTGCTGCCCGGCGATGCGGCACAGGGCCTGCCAAATGCGATCGCGGAGCGCAGGACGGCGGCCCCCTCGTATCCGGATCTGCGTGAAGTAAAAGGGCAGTCGGGTGCCAAGCGCGCGCTGGAGATTGCCGCAGCCGGGGGTCACAGCATGCTGATGGTGGGACCGCCCGGCACTGGCAAGTCGATGCTCGCCCAGCGTTTCGCGGGGCTGCTTCCGCCCTTGACCGAAACACAAGCGCTGGAATCTGCCGCGGTATTGAGCCTCACGGCGAGTTTCGATCCGTCGCGCTGGGCACAGCGCGTGTTGCGCAGCCCGCATCACACAGCCTCGTCGGTGGCGCTGGTCGGAGGCGGGTCTCCACCGCGACCAGGCGAGATTTCCCTGGCTCACGAAGGCATTCTGTTTCTGGACGAATTGGCCGAGTACCCCCGGGCAGCTTTGGAGGCGCTGCGTGAGCCCTTGGAGACTGGCCGCATCGTGATCTCCAGGGCGGCGCGCCAAGCAGAATTCCCGGCGCGTTTTCAATTGATCGCGGCCATGAACCCATGCCCGTGCGGACACCACGGCAACCCTTTGCGATCGTGCCGATGCACGCCCGATGGCATCTTCCGCTATCAGGGCAAGATCAGCGGACCTTTGATTGATCGCATCGATCTGCAGGTGGAGGTGCCAGCGGTTGCGCCCGAGACGCTTGCCGCCGCACCCGATGGCGACACCAGCGCATTGGTGGCTGCGCGGGTGGCAAAGGCCCAGGAGCGCCAGCGCACACGTCAAGGCCGCCTGAACGCGGCGCTCGATGGCGACGGCATCGATGCACACTGCGCGCTCGACACCGCGGCGTCCAAGTTTCTTCAGAACGCCGCGACCAAGCTCGGATGGTCGGCCCGCAGCTTCCATCGTGTGCTGCGAGTGGCACGCAGCGCCGCCGATCTTGCAGGTGACGCCGACGTGAAGATTGGCCACCTCGCGGAGGCCATTCAATATCGGCGGGTGTTGACGTCAGCTGCTTGAGCCCGTCGAGGTGCGCATCATCTTCTCGTCGCCGTTGCCGCTGCCATTGCCGTGGGTGATGTGCAGCACGTTGCCCTCCACCGTGACCCGCGATCCCGGCGTCGGGGCGCTCTTCTGCTGGAATGTGCGAACCTGGCCGTCATCCATTCGCACGCGCACTTCATAGATCTGTTCGCTGCGGGTGCGCTTCTCGACCTCGTTGCCTGCAAAGCCGCCGCCGATGGCGCCGAGCACGGTCATTACCGCGCGGCCGTTGCCCTTGCCCATCTGATTGCCCACTGCCCCGCCAAGCACGCCGCCTGCCACGGCACCAAGGCCCGTGCCTTGGCCTTTGACTGTCACTTCCCGGACGGCCTCGATCACGCCGCAATGCGCACAAACTGCTGCAGGCTGCGTCGCAAGAGGTGTCGTGCTGCCGACGCTTGCGTATTGCTGCGACTGCGCAGGCGACGTCCGATGTGCCGGGCTGCTGCGATTGGGCGCGACGCGGGCGGGCGGTGCCTGCGTGCCGTTGTTGGCGACGAGCGGCACCAGCGTACCCGTCGTCGATTTCTCGGCGAGCTTGTCGCCGGCCTTCGCACCCGTGTCGACAACCGCTTCATTGGATGCAAGCGATGCCCGAGTCGCTTCCATCGAACCGGCCGAAAGCAATTCAGACTGCGGCGCCGGATGCCACGCGAGGCCCGCAGCCAGCCCGAGGCCGGTGAGAGCCAGGCCGCCGGCAGCAAGCCATGCGTTTCGGGCAAAGAGGTTGCGAGGGCCAGTGCCGGCGGACACCGGACTTTCGAGGGTGGTGCTCATTGATGTTTCCTTGTTCATTTGCTGGCGCGCTGTTGCGCACTCAGCCTCTCAGGCATTTGAACGACTGAACACTCGCGATCGTTGCCCACAGCCCTGATTCATTTGTAAGAGTGTGCAGGCTGGCGAGCCCGCACTCCTGTAATCAGGCTATGTATCCGGGACTACGCTTGGCCGCATCAAAGTTCGTCAGATTCGGCCATGCGTCGCGCGATCGCCACCAGCGCGAGATCAAAGAAGCGGCGCCAGCGACCGCTTCGCCTGCGCGATGTCGAGCCCGTTGCGCTCGGACCAATCGCGAAGCTGGTCGTCGCCGATCTTGCCGACGTTGAAGTAGGCCGCCTGCGGATGCGCAATGTAGAAGCCGCTCACGCTTGCCGCTGGCGTCATCGCAAGGCTCTCGGTGAGGCCCATGGCGATGTCCTCGCATTGCAGCACGCGGAACATCTCGCCCTTCACGGTGTGATCGGGGCAGGCCGGGTAGCCGGGCGCCGGGCGGATGCCGCGGTACTTCTCCGCGATGAGATCGGGGTTGCTCAGCGTTTCGTCCGCAGCATAGCCCCACAACTCCGTGCGCACGCGTTGGTGCATGCGCTCCGCGAAGGCTTCCGCCAATCGATCGGCCAGGGCCTTCAGCATGATCGCGCTGTAGTCGTCGTTGTCGTCGAGGAACTGCTTTTCCTTCTTGTCGACACCGAGCCCCGCGGTCACCGCGAAGAGGCCGACATGGTCGGCCACGCCCGATTCCTTGGGCGCCACAAAGTCAGCGAGGCAGCGGTTGGGCCGCATCACGCCGTCGACCACTGGGCGTTCGCTCTGCATGCGCAAGCCGCGCCATGTCATCAGCACTTCGCTGCGTGCCTCGTCCGTGTAGATCTCGATGTCGTCGTCGTTCACCGTGTTCGCGGGGAAGAGACCGATGACGCCGTTCGCCGTCACCCAGCGGCCCTCGATCAGGCGCTTGAGCATGCGCTGGCCGTCGCTCAGCACGCGGCGCGCCGATTCGCCGACGATGTCGTCGGTGAGGATGCCGGGGTACGACCCGGCCAGGTCCCAGGTCTGGAAGAACGGCGCCCAGTCGATGCACTGCGCCAATTCGGCGAGGTCGTAGTTCTTGAACACCCGACGGCCGGTGAATCTGGGCTGAGGCGCGGCGTAGCTCGCCCAATCGATCGGTGTCTTGTTGGCGCGCGCCTGCGTCAGCGTAACGAGCGGCGTGGCCTTCTTGTTCGCGTGCTGCACGCGCACCTTTTCGTAGTCGTTCTTCAGCTCTTCGATGTAAGCCGCGGCCTTGTCGTCGCTCAGGAGGTCGCTGCACACGCTCACGCTGCGGCTCGCATCCGGCACGTAGACCACGGGCCCTTCGTAGTGCGGAGAAATCTTGACGGCCGTGTGCACACGGCTCGTCGTCGCGCCGCCGATCAGGAGCGGGATCTTTTTGATGCGGAAGTGATCGTCGCGCTGCATTTCAGCGGCGACGTGCTGCATTTCTTCGAGGCTGGGCGTGATGAGGCCGCTCAAGCCGATGATGTCCGCGCCCTCAACCTTTGCCCGCGCGAGGATGTCCTGGCAGGGCACCATCACGCCCATGTTCACAACCTCGAAGTTGTTGCACTGGAGCACGACGGTAACGATGTTCTTGCCGATGTCGTGCACGTCGCCCTTCACGGTCGCGATGACGATCTTGCCCTTGGGCTTGGCCTCGCCGCCAGCGTCGATCAGCAGGCGCTTTTCTTCCTCAATGTAGGGCAGCAGGTGGGCGACAGCCTGCTTCATCACGCGGGCTGACTTGACCACCTGCGGCAGGAACATCTTGCCCTGGCCGAAGAGGTCGCCCACGATGTTCATGCCGGCCATCAAAGGGCCTTCGATCACGTGCAGCGGACGCCCGCCCCCGGCCTTGATGCGCTGGTAGACCTCTTCCGTGTCTTCGACGATGAAGTCGTTGATGCCATGCACCAAGGCGTGGCTCAGGCGCTCGTCCACCGGTTTGGCGCGCCACGCGAGCTTGGCGCTGTCGTCCTTCGCCGCGCCCTTGGCGCTCTCCGCCACCTCCACCAGGCGCTCGCCCGCATCCGGCCGGCGGTTGAGCACCACGTCTTCCACCCGCTCGCGCAGATCGGGCTCGAGGTCGTCATACACGCCCACCATGCCGGCGTTGACGATGCCCATGTCCATGCCCGCCTTGATCGCGTGGTACAGAAACACGGTGTGGATGGCTTCACGAACCGGGTCGTTGCCGCGGAAGCTGAAGCTCACGTTGGACACGCCACCCGACACCTTGGCGCCCGGCATGTTCTGCTTGATCCAGCGCGTCGCATTGATGAAGTCGACGGCGTAGTTGTCGTGCTCTTCGATGCCCGTTGCGATGGCGAAGATGTTCGGGTCGAAGATGATGTCTTCAGGTGGAAAGCCGATCTCGTCGACGAGGAGGCGATATGCCCGTTCGCAAATCTCGATCTTGCGTTCGTAGGTGTCGGCCTGCCCTTTCTCATCGAAGGCCATCACCACGGCCGCGGCGCCGTAGCGGCGCAGGAGCTTGGCCTGATGCCGGAAGCTTTCTTCGCCTTCCTTGAGCGAGATCGAGTTGACGATGCCTTTGCCCTGGATGCACTTGAGGCCGGCCTCAATGACCTCCCATTTCGAGCTGTCGATCATGATCGGCACCCGCGCAATCTCGGGCTCTGATGCGATGAGATGCAGGAAACGGACCATCGCCGCCTTGCTGTCGAGCATGGCCTCGTCCATGTTGATGTCGATGACCTGGGCGCCGTTCTCGACCTGCTGTCGCGCGACAGCCAATGCCTTCTCGAATTCGCCGTTGAGGATGAGCCTCGCGAAGGCCTTGGAGCCCGTGACGTTGGTGCGCTCGCCGATGTTGACGAACAGCGACCCATCGCCTATGAGCACGGGTTCAAGCCCCGAGAGTTTCATAGGCGGCACGTGAACGGAAGTGGAGGCGGTGGTCATGGCAGCGGGATCGTCCAAACAGCGAATCGACCGCGCAACTCACCGCGGCCAGAAGGTCGGGTGAGCGCCGTTGAGAAGAATCGGCCCAAGCCTGGCAGCCGATCGGCTGTCGCAACGCTCCTTGGGCGAACGGCAATTGTACGGGCGCAGCCCAAGGCCCGGGGTTCAAGTCGGGTGCGGAACTGCCGAAATGAGGGCAACGCGGCGTTAGGCCGCAAGAAGTGCTTTTTGCTGGCCCTTTCTATGGCTGTCATCCAACTCCCGTCCACTGTTCTGAAAATCGGGTTCCCGGTGCCGTTCGCCTTGCGCGACGCTTCGGGGCATCTGCTCGTGCCACGCGGCACGATGGTGGCGACCGAGGCGCAGCGGCAGCAGTTGATCACGCGCGGGATCTACGTCGACGAGAACGACTCGGAGCAGTTCAAGAAGGCGCTCGCGGGCAAGGTCGATTCCATGGTGCGCAGCAATGCGCTGCTGGGCGAGATTGCCAAGGCGCAGCCGGATGTGTCGGAACTCGGCGGCACGGCAGCGCGAAAGGCAGGTGGCGACCCCATCTCGGAGTGGAACAATCTCATGCTGCATGCAAGCTCGCTGCTGCACGATCCGCCGCAATCCGACTTCCCTTCGCGCGTCGAGAAGCTCGATCGCGATTTGCTCGATCTGCTGGATGCGGACACCGATGCCGGCCTGCTCACGCTGATCCACAGCACGACAAGCGAGCTGCATCAGTACAGCGTGACGCATGCGCTGCTGGTCACTTCGATTTGCGAACTTGCGGCGCGAAATCTGCCGTGGCCGGCGGAATGGCGGCCATCGATGCGCCGAGCTGCGCTCACGATGAACATCGCGATGACGACATTGCAGGACATGCTCGCCTTGCAGGACGGTCCTGTGACACCGCGGCAGCGCGATGTCATCGACGGTCACGCCCTCAAGGCAGCGACGCAGATGCATGAGCTGGGCGTGAAGGATGAACTCTGGCTTCGGGCTGTGGAGCATCACCATGCCTCGCCGGCCGGCCCGCTGAAAGACCTGCCTCCCATGCTGCAGATGGCCCGAGTGATCCAGCGCGCGGACATCTTCGCGGCGCGGTTGAGCCCCCGCAAGATGCGGCAGGCGATGCCGGCGATCGCCGCAGCCAAGGCGGCCTACCTCGATGAGAACAAAAAGGCCGATGAGGCGGGCGCTGCGATCATCAAGGGCGTAGGGATTTATCCGCCGGGAAGCTACGTGCGCCTTGCAAGCACCGAGGTCGCAATCGTGCTGCGCCGCGGTCTGCGCGCGAACCAACCCAAAGTGGCCTGCATCATCAGCCGCAACGGAACACCGCTGGGTGAACCCTCGACGCGCGACATCCGTCAGAAGGCGTTCGAGATCACCGGCGGCGTGGCTCCGCACGAGGTGAAGATCAGGCTCAATCTGCAGCGTGTGTTGCAGATGGGGTGAAGCAGATTAGGGCTACAAGTCGCTGCAGCCCTGGTGAAACCCCGGATGGGCCTATGCGGCCAACAACCCCGTGAACGGCACGTTGTGCAAGCACCGCGGCTGATACTTCCCTACCCGCTGTGCAATCTGCGCAATGTGCGCCGGCGTCGTGCCACAGCACCCACCCGCGATGTTCAAGAAGCCCGACTTGGCGAACTCTTCGACCAGGCTGCCGGTGATCTCGGGCGTCTCGTCGAAGCCCGTGTCGCTCATCGGATTGGGTAGCCCAGCGTTCGGGTAGCAACTGATGAAGGTGTCGCCCGCGACTTTCGCCAGTTCCTCGATGTACGGCCGCATCAGGGTCGCACCAAGCGCGCAGTTCAGCCCCACCGCCAACGGCCGGGCATGACGCACGCTGTGCCAGAAGGCGCTGACCGTCTGCCCCGAGAGAATCCGGCCCGATGCGTCGGTCACCGTGCCCGAGATGATCACCGGCAGGCGTTCGCCGCTGTCTTCCATCAATTCATCGAGCGCAAAGATCGCGGCCTTCGCATTGAGCGTGTCGAAGATGGTTTCGACCAGGAACAGGTCGCAGCCGCCTTCGAGCAGCCCTGATGCCTGCTCGTAGTACGCCACCTTGAGCTCGTCGAAAGTCACGTTGCGCGCGGCTGGATCATTCACATCGGGGCTGATGCTCGCTGTGCGCGGCGTGGGGCCGATGGCGCCCGCAGCGAAACGCGGCTTGTCGGCGCTGCTGAATTTCTCGCAGGCCTCGCGGGCCAGCTTTGCCCCGGACACATTCAACTCTCGGGCCACATGGGCCAGGCTGTAGTCCTCTTGCGCCACCGTGGTCGCGCCGAAGGTGTTGGTCTCGATGATGTCCGCGCCCGCCTCAAGATATTGCTCGTGGATCTCACGGATCACGTCCGGCCGTGTCAGTTGCAGCAGGTCGTTGTTGCCCTTCAGGTCTTTCCCGTGATCGCGAAAGCGTTCGCCCCGAAAATCCGCCTCGCCGAGCTTGTAGCGCTGGATCATTGTGCCCATCGCGCCATCGAGGACGGCAATGCGTTGCTTGAGGATCTCTGGCAGCGACTGGGCGCGGGTGTACTGAATGGCTTTCATCTGACCATTGTAGAAAGGCCGTCAAGCCCCTGCCGCACCGGTTTCGCCGCCAGGCCACACACTGTGGATTTCAGTGACGAAAACCAATGCCCCGCCGCTGGCGGACTTCGGGTTTTACCTTGTGTTCGGTCTCGAGTTGGGCGAGGAATTCGTCCGGCGCGAAACCAACGCCCAGGATGTCCACCTGCCGCTTCACCGCAGCGAAATCGCCTGGTGATATCTGATCGAGTTCGACCAGCCGATCGTGCTGTTCCACCGTCAGCGCCGCTGCATCGCCGTTCAGCACCTCGGCGATGAACATTCGCTCGCGCTGCTCCACAGTGAGCGCCTTGAAGCGGATCTTGAACGTAAAACGCCGCAGTGCCGCCTCATCCAGTTCGTCGAAGAGATTGGTCGTGCAGATAAAGATGCCGGCATAGCGCTCCATACCTTGCAGCATCTCGTTGACCTCGCTCACTTCGTAGTTGCGCTCGGCCATGCGCCGGCTCCGCAGGAAACTGTCGGCTTCATCGAGCAGCAACACCGCCTGTTCGGCCTCGGCTTCCTCGAACATCGCAGCCATGTTTTGCTCGGTCTCACCGACAAACTTGCTCACGAGGTCCGATGCTTGGCGGACCATCAAGGGACGTTGCAATTCGTGCGCGATGTGCTCGGCCAACGCCGTCTTGCCGGTGCCCGGCGGCCCGTAGAAGCACAAGGTGCCCAGACCCTTGCGGCGCAGTGCCTCGACGATCTTGGGCACCTCGAAACGCGACGCGGTATTGACGAGCGAGAGATCGTAGGACGTGACCACGCGGCGCGGTCCGCGCCCGAAAAGGCCGTTGCCCAGCGCCTTGTCTGCATTGCCGATCTGCCGCTCGATCAGCGCCTCGACGTGGCCGGCCTCGTTCGCCAGGCGGGCGAACTTGACCGCGGTTCGCACCTGTGCCGGTGTGAGGCCCTTGCGCTCGGCCAGCTTGGCTGCAAAGCCTTCGGAGACGGGGACGCCGGCCAAGGCACGCGTCACAAGTGCTTCGCGCGCGCCGGGCGGCGGGCTCTTCAATTCGAGGTGGTACTGGAAGCGGCGGCGAAACGCCGGATCGATCTGCTCGATGCGATTGGTCACCCAGATCACCGGCACGGGATTGGTTTCGAGGATCTGGTTGACCCAGGCCTTGCCGCTCACACTGCCGCTGGGCGCACCGTCGCCGGTGTCAAGCCGCGCCATCAACTGCGCAGCATCGGTGGAGATTGGCGGGAAGACGTCTTCCACTTCGTCGAACAAGAGCGCGACGTTGCTGCCGCCCTTGAGGAAAACCTGGCTGATCTGCAGCGAGCGATACCGGTCGCGGCCGCTGAGCGAGTTGCCGTCACGGTCGGCGTATTCCACCTCGTACAACTCGAGCCCCGCCGCCTGCGCCGCCACCTTGGCGAGTTCCGTCTTGCCGGTGCCGGGCGGGCCGTACAGAAGCACGTTGACGCCCGGCTCCTTGTGCGCGACCGCATTGCGCAACATGGCGGTCAAGACCTTCTGGTCGTCGCCCACGTAATGGAAGTCGGCCGGCGTCAGCTCGCTGCGCGTTGCGGGCCGCGTGAAAACAGCCATCAAATCCGACGGACCCTCGTACTGGCGCATGAGCACCGGCGGCAGTTGCTCGCTCACTTTCATCAAGTCGGCGAGGTCGGTGATGTTGTGTTCCGAAATCAGATTCTCGACCATGCCGATGCGTTCGAGTCGCGAGCCTGCGCGCAGCGCTTCGGCCACTTCGGTCTCGTTGACACCCGCCACGGACGCGATCGCGGCATAAGCCTCCTGCGCATTCGAGACCTTGAACTCAACCAGCAAGCCGCGCAGGTCGCGCTGGTAACGAGCCAGCGTTCCATAGAGCAGCAAGGCGCGCTCGGCGGGGTTGAGCTGCAGCAGACCAGCCAATGCGTCGATGTTCTTCTCGACGAGCGTCGACTCCTTTTTCAGACTCCGATCGAGCCAGTCTGCCGTCGCGCCCAAGACAGCGAGCAGATCCTTGGGTGCGTCCTTGATGTATTCATCGACGTAGAAAAACAGCGTGGCTTCTTCATAGGGGCCGCGCCAGCCACCGTGGCGCGCCATGAAGACCTCGTCGCTCAGCGACTCATGGCCTTTCCACTGCTCATTGCCCTTGCAACGACCGTTGAGGAATTCGCGCAGTCGCGCGAGCACGGAAGTGGGCCAGACCAGGTGACGCCCGGTGAGCGAGAGCAGACTGTTCCAGTCGCGACGCAAGTTGAAGCGGCCGACGTGGCGCATGGTCAGCGTGAGGACGAACTGCGAACACATGCGGTCCAGTACCGGCGCCTCTTTCAGGCCGGGGGACAACACCGCGCGTGCATCGCTCAAGCTCTTGCCCATGGGACCCTCCGGGAAGGGGACAACCATCTTGGCGCAGCATGCACCAAGCAGCAAGCCCCTTTTATCCTGGGCCCGATCGGCTACAGGTCACGCGTGAGATATTGCTTGAACCGTCGTGAGGCCATTTCGCCGGTATTTCAATGCAGGATCACGGGGTGCTGCATCAACGACGAGAACCGGCCGAGGTACTCGTCGATCTCTTCTTCCGAGGGCTGGCTTTCGATGAGCGCTTCGACACCCTCCTTGAAACTTTGCGCGAGGGCACCTTCGATGAAGATTTCGCGCCGCGCGAACTTGTCGACGATTTCATAACCGCCGCGATTGAGGGCGGACTCGCTTCCCTCTTCGGACGCGTTGGGCACGTCGAACATCACGACCGCGAAACTATCCGAGTTGTAAAGCATTTGCATCAAGAACTCCTTGATCAGGAAGCTGAGTCCTACAACGCAAATTTCAAGCCATGGGTCTACCGCCGGAAGATGTGTCTCAATCGGGCCAAATCCTCAGGATCATGGCGACTGGATGTCTCGAAGCAGCAATTCGAAAATGTCGCCACCCGCGGTAGCGGTGAAACGGGCACGCACCGGGAGATGGTGGCGCGTGGGCGCGAGCCACACCTCTACCGACCTGTCGTAGACCTTGCGCGGCTCGCGTGTAAATTTGACCGTGTGCAACGGGCCGGAATCGCTGCGCAGGGTTTCCGCCCCCACATAACGAAAGACCCACAAGTCGGCATCGCCGCTGGCGCCCGAGACGAACATCGAGATTTTTCCGTCGGGAGTGGCGAGTTTCGGGTCGGCGTTGAGGATGGCTCCGATCTGAATCATCCAGCTCACGCGGTCCTGGGCACCGGGGATGAGGGGGTATTCGACCTGCGGGCCGGAATAGGTGATCTTTCCTTTGTCGCGCTGGAAATTGGCAGCATTGGCGGCTCGGCGCGAACGGGTATCGGTGTAGCGCAGCGGCGCGAGACCGTTGGCATCAAAAACACCGACGCTGATCTGTGTGATCAGGTTCATGCCGGCGACGCTGCCTTCAAGGCGAGCTTCGTACCGGTCTGCAGCAGGCTTCCAGGCAAGTTCACCGGATCCTGAAAGGGATCCCTTGCGCAGCTCGTAATGCAGGGTTGCGGCCGGCGGCATCTCGGTGCGATATACGGGCACCGTCACTTCGGTGGGGCCGGCAGGCATGGCCAAGGCATTCACGAGTTCGGTATCGGCGGGGATGGCGGCGAGTTCGCTCGGTGTCTCGATCGCGCCGGATGAGGCGACAGACGGAGCCGGTTCCGCTAACGGGGCAGCCACACCTTCAATGGATGCCCGAGGATGCGAGCGCTGCACGACAGGAACCGGCGTTGGAACAGCATGCGAAGGCATCGGGGCAGGCACGTCCCGCACCTGCATCGCCGCGACTGTGCCAGACGGCTCCAGCACACCGATTTCCACATCACCTGTCCCCAGCAAGCACCAGTGCATCACGGCAGCAACGATCACCGAACACCACAGCACGCGCAATCTCGGGCGCCGATGACTGCGAGGCAAAAGCTGCGAGGGATCGGTGAGCATCGACAATGGGAGGATCAAAAAACATCGGGCCCACGACACGCCCTCGGCAACCATGAAACTCGCAAGCTACAAGGATGGTTCTCGCGACGGTCAACTCGTCGTCGTGTCGCGCGACTTGAGCACGGCCCATTATGCGACGGGCATCGCCACCCGACTGCAGCAGGTTCTCGACGACTGGAACTTCCTCTCGCCGCAGCTCGAAGAGCTTTCCCAGACGCTCAACCACGGCAAGGCGCGCCACGCGTTCGCCTTCGATCCCAAACTGTGCGCCGCCCCCCTGCCCCGCGCATACCAATGGGCCGACGGCTCGGCATTCATCAACCACGTCGAGCTCGTTCGCAAGGCCCGCAACGCCGAGGTGCCGGAGAGCTTCTACACCGATCCGCTGATGTACCAGGGCGGCAGCGACGACTTCATCGGCCCCTGCGACAACGTGATCGTGCCGAGCGAAGGCTTCGGCATCGATTTCGAAGCGGAGATGGCGGCGATCACGGCCGACGTGGGCATGGGCACAACCCCGGACGAGGCACTCGAAGGCATCCGACTGCTGATGCTCGTCAACGATGTCAGCCTGCGCAACCTGATTCCGGCCGAACTCGCCAAGGGCTTCGGCTTCTTTCAGAGCAAGCCCGCCACCGCGTTCAGCCCCGTCGCGGTCACGCCCGACGAACTCGGCGGCGCCTGGAAGGGTGGCCGAGTGCACCTGAACCTCGAAAGCGTCTGGAACGGCAAGCGCGTGGGCCTGTGCGACGCCGGGACGGAGATGACCTTCCACTTCGGCCAGTTGATCGCGCACATTGCCAAGACTCGCAATGTGCGCGCGGGCAGCATCATCGGATCGGGCACCGTGAGCAACAAGGACTGGTCGCGCGGCTACTCGTGCATCGCAGAAAAGCGCGCCATCGAGACCATCGAGACAGGCGCGCCCAAGACGGAATTCATGCGCTTCGGCGACACCATCCGCATCGAGATGAAGGGATCGGATGGTGCGAGCATCTTTGGCGCGATCGATCAGAAGATCGCGCCGCTGTACACAGCCTCGGCCTGATCCTTCGCGGCGCCTGGACCAGGACTTAAGCTCTCGCAATGAAATTGATCCACCATCTCATCGCAGGGCGCCCGTTCAGATGGCTCATCGCCGCATTGCTGGTGAGCACCGGCTTTCATGCCCATGCCGACAGCGCGCGGCCCTGCCCGCCGGCGGCACAACCACCAGCGCTGGAGGACGCCGCGTCCCAGACGGCGGTCGATCGCGGTTTCATGTGGCGAATCCAGAAGGACGGGCGGGTCTCCTACCTCTACGGCACCGTTCATGTTGCAAGGCACGACTGGGCCTATCCAGGTGCAACGCTGATGAGCGCCATGCGGGACAGCGACGTGGTCGCGCTGGAGCTCGACGTGCTGGACCCGGCCATCATGCAGCGCCTTTTCGCGGGCATGGCACCTCGTCCGCAGGACGCCGTTGACGATGCGCTGAAGGCGCGACTGATCACGCAGATCCAGGCCGCTTGCCTGCCCGAGCAGTTGCTGGAGTTGATGTCAGCTGAGATGGCTTCGACAACCCTCGTGGCGATGTCCGCCCGGCGCGACGGGCTCGACCCGACCTACGCGATCGATCGATCGTTGTCCCTGCTTGGCCACAAGCTCGGTCGGCCGGTGATCTCCCTTGAGACGCCCGAGCAGCAACTGGCGGCGCTTCGCAGCCGCACCCGGCAGGAAGCGCGGGAGAGCATCGAACAAACACTTCATTCTCTGGAGACCGGTGAGGCGAGTCCCATGCTGCGCCGCATTGCCCGCGTGTGGGCCGAGAGCCGCTACGGCGAGCTCGATCGCTACGACGAGTGGTGCCAGTGCATGTCCACCGACTCCGAGCGCGCCTTGATGAAGCGATTGCTCGACGACCGCAACCCTGCGATGGCGCAGCGCATCGACGCACTGCATGTCGGCGGCAAGCGCGTGTTCGCCGCTGTGGGCAGCCTGCACATGATCGGGCCGCTGGGCCTGCCACAACTTCTGGCCAAACGGGGCTACAAGGTGGAAAAGGTCGAATTCGCGAGGCAGTGAATAAGGACATGGCCCGGAATAAGTTCCCGTTTTGGGGGCGCTGGGCGGGATGCGATGCAAGGCGCTCCGAGCGCCGTGTGGCGAGCCACACAAGTGCGGAGCAACGCCGCAGCGCGCCCGCCCAGCACCCCCAAAACGGCAAGTTGTTTCGGGCCATGTCCTAAGTTCCGCAGAGCAGTGAATCACTGCACCAGTGATACTTGCGCGAAGGTCGGGGTCGCATCTGCCAAGGGCGCCACAACCCATGCACAATGAGTCGCATAACGACTGCAAGGAGACTTCATGGCCGACGCGCCTGCCTTCACCAAGCTAGTCCCCGGTTTCGACTTTCTTCAGGACCTAGTAAAGAACGCCGGCTCTGCCTTGCCCAACATCGGGCAATGGATCGCGCCGACGCTGAATCCCGAGGAACTGGAGAGGCGCATCGAGGAGCTGCGTACGGTGCAGTTCTGGCTGGAGCAGAACGCTCGCATGCTAGGCGCCACCATCCAGGCAATGGAAGTGCAGCGAATGACCTTGTCGACCCTCAAGACCATGAACGTGCAGATGGACGACCTGCGCGACTCGCTCAAGATCCGCATGCCGGGAACGGACACGGCGGCGCCCGCGGCGGACAAGGCCGAGGCACCCCCGCCGCCTGCAGCCAAGACGGCCGCAAAGAAGACATCCCGTTCGGCGAAGGCCGACACCGGCACGTCGCCCGTCGACCCGATGCAGTGGTGGGGCGCGCTGACCAAGCAGTTCACTGAACTTGCCACCGCCGCGATGAAAGACACCGCTGCCGACGCCGCGAAGAACCTTGCAACGGCGATGGTCAAACAAGGCGTCGACGCGGCCGAACAGACAATCAAGAAAACCGTCAGCGCGCCCGCCCCCGTGGCGCGCAAGTCGACCACGGCCGCCCGCAAGCGCAAATCCACCTAGATACTTAAATTCTCACGGCGCCGGCCATGAAACTGTTTCTGCACGCACACGCCACGCACGCGGACGGGAAAACGGCCCTCGCCCAGGCGGCGGCGCAGATCGAGGCGCAGCGTGTCCACGCGGTCATCAGTCAGCCGACCATCGGCTGGCTCTACCTGACCGATCACCTTGGCGGGCAGGCCGAAGCGCTTCTTGCGGACGCGCAACGGCGCTGGCCGGGCACGGCCTGGGTCGGTGCGGTAGGCGTGGGCATCTCGGGCAACGGAGTCGAGTACTTCGATGAACCTGCGGTGTCCCTGATGCTGGGTGACATCCCGCGCGAGTGCTTCAAGGTGTTTTCGGGCATTCGCCCGCTCGGCGCCTTCGATGCGGCCACAGCGCAGGTTCACGCTGACCCGAACACGAGCGATCTGTCTGAGTTGATCGGCGAGCTGGCGGACCGCACATCGACCGGCTATCTCTTCGGCGGCCTGGCGTCAGCGCGGGCGGACGTGCCGCCCGGTGAGCGCTGGCCGGCACGGTGCGCGCACATCGCCGACGGCGTATTCGAAGGCGGCTTGTCGGGGGTTGCCTTCAGCGCAGACGTGGCGATGATGTCGCGCGTGACTCAGGGCTGCCAGCCGGTTGGGCCAGTGCGGCGCGTCACTGCCTCCCAGCGCAACGTCGTGCTCACCCTCGACGATGAGCCCGCACTCGACTGCCTGCTGCGCGACATGGACATCAACGACCGCGAGCCTCGTGAAGCCCTGCCCCGGCTGCGCCAGACACTCGTGGGTTTGAGCGATTCACAGGACAACGCGTTGTCGCGGGCCGGGCAGTTCGGCAACGACACGCGGGTGCGGCATCTGGTGGGACTCGATCCGGCGCGCAATGGCATCGCCATCGGCGATGTCGCGCCGGTAGGCACGCAACTCACGTTCTGCAGCCGTAACACGATGGCGGCGAGGCGCGACCTGGTGCGCATCTGCAGCGAGATCCGGGAGGAGCTGGCGCCGGCAGCCTTGTCGCTGGAGACGGCGCTTGCCTTGAAGGGAACCGGCATCGAACAGGCACCGCAGCGGATCGCGGGCGCGGTGTACGTGAGTTGTGCCGGACGAGGCGGCGGACACTTCGGTGCGCCGTCGGCGGAGCTTGCAATCGTGAGGCACGCCTTGGGCGATGTTCCGCTGGTCGGGTTTTTCGCAAGCGGCGAGATAGCACGGCATCACCTCTACGGGTACACGGGCGTCCTGACTGTTTTCACAGCCTGAGAGGCCCGGGGACCTGCCTATGAACGCCCCACTGCGAAACGACTCTGCCACCCCCGTCACCGACCGCGTCCAACGTCGCACCCAGGTGGTGGCCGAACTCAGCGCCGTGCTGCCCAAGCATGCCTTGCTCTGGCATACCGAGGACACCATTCCCTACGAATGCGACGGGCTCACCGCCTATCGCCAGCAACCACTGGTCGTGGCTCTTCCCGAGACCGAAGCGCAAGTCGCCGCCGTGCTTCGCACCTGCCATCGGCTCGACGTGCCAGTGGTGCCTCGAGGCGCCGGAACGGGCCTGTCGGGCGGTGCGCTTCCACATCGGCGGGGGGTGACCCTCAGCCTCGCCAAGTTCAACAAGATCCTCTCGCTCGACCCCCACGCGCGCACGGCGCGGGTGCAATGCGGCGTGCGCAACCTCGCGATCAGCGAGGCCGCCGCACCACATCGCCTGTACTACGCACCCGACCCGAGCAGCCAAATCGCCTGCACCATCGGCGGCAACGTGGCCGAGAACTCGGGTGGCGTGCACTGCCTCAAGTACGGACTCACGCTGCACAACGTATTGCGCGTGAAGGGCTTCCTGGCCGACGGCGAGGCGGTGGACATTGGCAGCGAGTCGCTCGATGCGCCTGGCCTCGACCTGTTGACCGTGCTGGTCGGCAGCGAAGGCATGCTCGCGGTCGTGACCGAGGTCACCGTCAAGCTCATTCCGATGCCGCAGGAGGCGCGCTGCATCATGGCGAGCTTCAACGACATCCGGCATGCAGGAGATGCGGTGGCAAACGTGATCGCCGCCGGCATCATCCCCGCGGGGCTCGAAATGATGGACAAACCAATGACGGCGGCCGTCGAGTCCTACGTGCATGCTGGCTACGACCTCGATGCCGCAGCCATCCTGCTATGCGAGAGCGATGGCACGCCCGAGGAAGTGGACGAGGAGATCGCGCGCATGGTCGACGTGCTGCGCTCGAGTGGTGCGAACGGCATCCAGGTGAGCGAGAACGAGGCGCAACGGCTCAAGTTCTGGAGCGGCCGCAAGAATGCCTTTCCGGCCAGCGGTCGCATCAGCCCCGACTACATGTGCATGGACTCGACCATCCCGCGCAAGCGGCTGGCCGACATTCTGATCGCCATTGCGCAGATGGAAAAGAAGTACGGCCTGCGCTGCGTCAACGTCTTTCATGCGGGCGACGGCAACCTGCATCCGCTCATCCTCTACGACGCGAACGACGCCGACCAGCTCCGTCGCTGCGAGCAGTTCGGCGCTGACATCCTCGAAACGAGCGTGGCCCTGGGCGGCACGGTGACGGGCGAGCACGGCGTGGGCGTCGAGAAACTCATGTCGATGTGCGTGCAGTTCTCGGCCAACGAACGCGAACAGATGCTCGGCGTGAAACATGCCTTCGACCCGAAGGAGCTGCTCAACCCCGGCAAGGTGATTCCCACCCTGGCGCGCTGCGCGGAAGGAGGCAAGATGCACGTGCATCGCGGCTTGCTGCCCTTCGCTGACATCCCTCGCTTCTGAAGAAGACTGACATGCCGGACACCGACCCCGCGCTGAGGCGATTGGTCGACCAGGTGAAATCGGCCGGCACCCACGCCGAGACCCTGGACATTCGCGGCGGCAACACCAAGGCCTTCTATGGAGAAAAACAGCAAGGCGCCATTCTCGACACGACTGGACTTCGAGGCATTTCGGTCTACGAACCAACCGAACTCGTCATCACTGCACGCTGCGGGACGCCGCTGGCCGAGCTCGAGGCGACGCTCGCCGAACGCGGCCAGTACCTGCCCTTCGAGCCGCCGCATTTCGCGCCCGGCGGCGGAACCGTCGGCGGCATGGTGGCCGCAGGTTTGTCGGGGCCGTCGCGCGCCGCGGTCGGATCGGTGCGCGACTTCGTGCTCGGCGCCACGCTGCTCAACGGTCGCGGCGACGTGCTGAGCTTCGGAGGCCAGGTGATGAAGAACGTTGCAGGCTACGACGTTTCGCGCCTCCTCGCCGGGTCGATGGGCGCGCTGGGCGTGATCCTCGAGGTCTCGCTCAAGGTGCTGCCGATGGCGAGCGCGAGCGCCACGGTGCGGTTCCAGATTGACGAGGCCACCGCGCTGCAGCGTCTGAACGAATGGGCTGGAAAGCCCTTGCCGATCAACGCGAGTGCCTGGTGGAGCGACACGCTCGTGGTGCGGCTGCGCGGTGCGTTCGCGGCGGTCAATGCGGCCATCGATGCCCTGGGCGGCGACCTGATCGAAGCCGACTTGGGTCCACCGTTCTGGCAAGGGCTTCGCGATCATACCGACGAGTTCTTCGCGCATGCAGGCAAGGCCGTCGACGGTGGCGCGACGCTCTGGCGCTTGTCGGTACCGAGCACCACACCACCATTGAAACTACACGGCGAGACACTCGTGGAATGGGGCGGAGCCCAGCGCTGGCTTGTGAGCGCACAGGCCGCAGCCCAGGTGCGCGAGGCGGTGAAATTGGCGGGTGGCCACGCGACGATCTTTCTCGGCAAGGACAAGTCGGCGGGTGTGTTCGCACCGCTCGCGCCGGCGCTCATGCGCATCCACCGCAATCTCAAGAAATCCTTCGACCCAGCCGGTGTGTTCAACCCCGGCCGTCTGTATACCGGGCTCTGAGACTGAGTCTTCATGCAAACCCAACTCGCGCCTGAATTCAAGAACACGCCTGAAGGCGAAGCGGCGGAAGGCATTCTTCGCAAGTGCGTGCATTGCGGTTTTTGCACCGCCACCTGCCCCACCTACCAGTTGCTGGGCGACGAACTCGACGGGCCGCGTGGACGAATCTATCTCATCAAGCAGGTGCTCGAAGGCCATGCACCCACGCGCAAGACCCAATTGCACCTCGACCGCTGCCTCACCTGCCGCAATTGCGAAACAACTTGCCCCTCGGGCGTGCAGTACGGACAACTGGTGGAGATCGGGCGAAACATCGTCGAAGAGCGCGTGCAACGGCCTGCGGGCGAGCGGGCCGTTCGATGGCTGCTCAAAGAAGGTCTCACATCGCCTCTTTTCGCGCCAGCGATGAAAGTCGGCCAATTGGTGCGGCCCCTGCTGCCCGCGAACTTGCAAAACAAGGTTCCTGCCAAGGCAGGAGAAGAGACGCATCGCTGGCCCAACCGGTCGCACCCGCGTGCCGTGCTCTTGCTGATGGGCTGCGTGCAGCCGGCGATGATGCCCAACATCAACAGCGCAACTGCGCGCGTGCTCGACGCGGCCGGCATCCAGACATTGGTGGCCGACGAGGCAGGCTGCTGCGCAGCCATCAGGCTACACCTGAGTGACCACGAGGGCGGTCTCGCCGACATGCGGCGCAACATCGATGCATGGTGGCCCACCGTGTCGTCGGGAAAGGTCGAGGCGATCGTGATGAACGCGTCGGGCTGCGGCGCGACAGTGAAGGACTACGGGCGTGCGTTGGCCCATGACCCGGCGTATGCCGACAAGGCCCAGCGAATTTCGGAGCTCACGAAGGACTTGAGTGAACTGCTGCCCGGTCTCATGCCAACGCTCAAGAACAAGGTTCGTCGCCGCAAGGTCACGCGCCTCGCCTTCCATTCGCCGTGCACTCTGCAACATGGGCAGCAATTGCGAGGCGGTGTGGAAACGGCACTCAACGAACTCGGCTTCGACGTGCAAGTCGCGCCACGAGAAAGTCACCTGTGCTGTGGATCGGCGGGAACGTATTCGATGCTTCAGCCGGAGATGGCCTATGCCTTGCGCGACCGCAAGCTCGGCCAGCTTGAACCCTTGAAGGCACAGGCTATCGTATCGGCCAACATTGGCTGCATCCAGCATTTGCAGAGCGGGACGCAGACGCCGGTGAGGCATTGGGTGGAGGTCGTGGACGAAGCGCTTTGGTAGCCCGAAAGGCACGAATCTCGGCTTCGTTCTGGAACGGAGCTTGCAGAATCGGGACGAGCCTGCCGGCATATCAATCGCTCATTATTTTTTTCGTGTATCAACTCCCTGACCATCGAGCGCAAGCAGCATCTTGCTTGCAGCAAATGGCCTGGCCTTTATCTTTCGATAGACATGATTACCAAGACGAAGCTCTCATCCATCGCCGAAGACACTGAACTTGAAGTGCGGCACAGCGACATCCACGGCATCGGCACCTTCGCCCTGTGCGGCATGCCACGTGGCCATCTCGTGGGCCGTTACGAGGGGCGGCGCTATGCCCCGGAAGAGGAGAACGACCGGCAGTGGGATCAAGAGCTGACCTATGTCTTCGGCCTGTCCGATGGCACGCTGATCGACGGCGCGGAAGGCGGCAACGCGACCCGGCACATCAACCACTCGTGTGCGCCGAATTGCGAGGCCTGCGAAGAAACCGACGAGGACGGTCAGTTGCAAATCCTGATCCACACACGACGGCGAGTTCGACGCGGGGAAGAACTCTTCATAGACTATCGCCTCGACGTGGGCGATTCAGAGCCGGCGGACTACCCATGCCGGTGCGGGGCGGCGGCGTGTCGCGGCACCATGGCGAACACCGAAGCTTGAGAGCAGGCCTAAGCCTAAGACGAGCCGCGCAGCTTGTCGATGCGCTGGCGGGCAGCGCGCGAAACGAACTGACGCTCGAAATAGTTCGCCTGCGTGAGCAGTTGTTGGCCCTGCGCCTGGCAAGCGTCCTGCGCGCGGGCAAGATCGTCTGGCGACACGGTGGACTGCGCCTTTTCAGCGGCTTTCAGCAGTGCATCGGCTTCAGGGCCGCGCACGCCTTGCTTGTAGACGGAGCCGACGAAGGCAAACGAGGCCGTCACGACCGGCAGCAATTGCACTTCTGCTTCCGCATCGCCTTCGCGCATCCGCTTGGCCATAGGTTCGGCTCGGGCATGCAGTGCCGCCACACAAGCCGCCGCCTGCTTCGGGCTCGGATCGGCGAGCGCTGTCCCAGCCCAGAGGGCCAGGATGCAGGTGGAAACTCTTGAAAAACGCATTTGCAGGGAACTCCGGGGGCAGTGTTTTCAGGAGGCGGGTGCTCAATTCGGGCAGGACGGTCTTCGACCGGGGACCTCATGACAGGATTCCGGTCTGTTTCAAACGTCCCAAATCCCATGCAGGGGCGTGATTTTCAGAACGTTTAATACCACTCTCAGGACGACGACTCTTCCAACGAAGACAATTCTTTTCATTCCCCGCGGGGAGGCGACCCACAACGTGGCGCCGCGGCACTTCGAAGTGCGATTCAGCACAAAAGGCCGAAGCGGGCATTCCCAAGGGACCGAAAGGTCCCTTTTTTTTGCCTTCTAGCCTAGCGAGGCCTTCCGTTCAGGTGCTTGTTAAAGCCCCACCATTTCTACCAACTGCTCGGCTGTCACTGCCCCGTCGTGCTTGCCGAACTGTCCGTTCTTGCTGTTGCGGTAGACGATCAGCGGCACGCTTTCTGCGCCGAGCTGCTTGAAGATGTCTGTGTTGGCCTGGACCTTCTTGATGACTTCGCCGCCCACGCTCTGATTGGCGGTGATGCCTCCACCATGGGCAAGCACGCTGGTCTCGTTCTCGTTCATTGCGGCCGCCGGGTCGGGTGAGGCCAGAATGGTTGCGCCCTGAGGCGCCGACGAGCTGCGCAGCAGGCCGATGGGCATCCACACAATCTTCAGCTTGGTGGACAACGACTTGGCGTTCGTCCACAACTGGGCGCAATGTGGACAAGTGGGGTCGAAGAAGACGTAGACCGTGTTGGCTGCCATCACCGGGCCGGTGGTGAAGCCGGTGCCCTTGGATGCGGCTTCGTAAACGTCACGCGGCGAAGACTGAGGACTGGCCGTTGTGGCCGAGGCGCTGGATGCGGCCGGCGTCGCTGTGGTGGCGGACTCCGAAGTCGGTGCCGGCTTGTCGCAGGCAGCGAGGGTCAGAGCAAGAACTGCGAGCACGCTCGCGTTGATAAGGGAACGTTGGCGATTCACGTAACGGGGTCCTTCCAGGTGGTGCATGGCAACAAAGTTTGGGGACGATCTTGGCAAAGGAGTTCTGACCTCCTTGCGCGACATATCGAATTTACAGCTCCACGCAGGCAATTTTCCGCACTTCAGGGGCTGAGAGTTTTTCAAAAGCGTCCGGGGGTTTTGGGCGAATGAGGGCATGATCAACACTCTCAGCCTCTAGGATTTGGCCACGAGCGGGACGGGCTTGGCGCGCAGTGCCCACATGACCCCGGCCAAGAGCAGCGTTACGCCCGCAAGGGTAGCGCTTGCAGGCAGCGCGCCCCGCAGAATGAAGGCATAGGCAAGGGCCGCCAGCGTCTCGAAGACGATCAACTGCCCTGCCAGCGTGGTCGGCAGGCGTTGGCTGGCTTCATTCCAGCACATGGTGCCCAGCCATGAAGCCAGCAGGCCGATGGCGAGCATGAGGCCAACGAAGAGCGCAGGCGTCGGTCCGAGCGGCATGGAAAACGCCTGCCCACTGACGCTGTTCCATATCCAGAACCCCGCGTAGCCCAAGAAAGCCATCGGAAGCGTCGCGAGACCTTGCGCCGTCGCCCACGTGCGCGGGCTGCGATCGGGATGGGCACGCAGCCAATCGGCATTGCGGATGGGGTACCAGGTCCAGCAGATCAGAGCACCGATGGCGAGAAGCGCGCCCCACACATAGCTGCCGATGTCGGCATGGTTCTGCGCACGCAGATGGTCGATCTCGACGTGATTCACGAGCGCGATGCCGATTCCGATCAAGGCAAGCGAGGTTGCGAGCTTGCGCCAGGGGAGCCGTCCATCGCGTTTCGCATCGCGCAAGTTGGAACTGATGGCTATCACCACCGGCAAGGTGCCGATGATCATCGTCGGCAGCGGCCCGCCCGCACGCTGGATCGCGGCGGCGAGACACAGGTAGTACAGCAAGTTGCCCACCGTCGACAGCTTGAGCGCCTCTGTCCAGTCGCTGCGCGTGAATTGCGCGAGCCTTGCGCGATCGAACCAGGAGAGGGGAACGGCGATCACGCCGAAAGCCAGGTAGCGTGCAAACGAGAGCAATGCCGCAGGGTACTCCGGCAGCATCAGCGGGGCAATGAAGACCAAACCCCACATCAGGCCCGCAGCCAGCGCGAACAGGGCTCCAATGAACACGACCGTCTCACCACACCTTGCAGGGCTTCTCGCGCACCATGGGCTGGCCGGGCTTGCACATGAACGCCTGTGCAAACTCGGGCATGTTGGCCACCACGCCATTGATGCGATATCGCGCCGGCGAGTGCGGATCGGTCAGCGCGCGCAGGCGCAAGATTTCAGGCCGTGCGTTGGTGCAGGCCCATTGGGCGTAGCCGATGAAAAACCGCTGCTCGGGCGTGAAGCCGTCCACCGGCTCGAGCTTCTGGTTGGCCGTGGTCGCCTTCCACGCCAGGTACGCGATGATGGTGCCGCCCAAATCGGCCACGTCTTCACCGACGGTCAGCTTGCCGTTGATCTTGATGTCGTCGATGACTGTGTACCCTGAGTACTGGTCGACGATGCAGGACGTCCGCTTCGTGAACTCGTCGGCGTCTTTCTTCGTCCACCAGTCACGCAGGTTGCCCTTCGCATCGAACTGGCGTCCTTCGTCGTCGAAGGCGTGCGTAAGTTCGTGGCCGATGGTGGCGCCGGTGTTGCCGAAGTTGGGTGCATCGTCCAGCTTGGGATCGAAAAGTGGCGGCTGAAGAATGCCTGCCGGGAAATTGATGTCGTTCATCTGGGGGCTGTAGTACGCGTTGACGGTGGGCGGCGTCATCTCCCATTCATTGCGGTCCACAGGCTTGCCGACCTTGGCAACCTGGCGCTTCGACTCAAAGGTCTGGCTGCGCTGGACGTTGCCGAAATGGTCACCACGGCGCACTTCAAGTGCACCGTAGTCACGCCATTTGTCGGGGTATCCGATCTTGTTGACGAGGGTGCGAAGCTTTTCGAGCGCAGCCGCTTTCGTCGATGCGCTCATCCAGTCGAGGGTCGCGATGCGCGCTTCCATGGCGCGCTCGATCGCCTTCGTCATGTCCGCGGCTCGTTGCTTGGTCTCGGCCGCGAAGGTGCGCTTGGCAAATACCTGGCCGAGTGCTTCGCCAAGGTCTCGATCGACCGCGCGCACGCAAGTCTTCCAGCGCGGGGGCATCTTCTCGATGCCGCGCAGCTTGGTCGAGAAGAAATCGAAGTTCGCCTGCACGAATGGCCTGGACAGATTGGCCGCCTGCGCGTCGACAATCTTCCAGCGAAGGTAAGTCTTCCAGTCGGCCAGCGAGCGCTTGCCGAGCATGATGTTGAGCTTCTTGAAGAACGCCGGCTGGGCGACGTTGATGGCCGCTTCGACGGGCACGTCAAGGGTCTCGAGATAAACCGGCCAGTCGAAGTTCGGCGCGATTTTCTTGAGCTGCGCAAGCGTCATCTTGTGATAGACCTTGTGCGGATCGCGGCGGTCTTCGCTTTTGAGCGACGAGCGGGCCAGATCGGTTTCCATCGCGAGCACGGTGTCGGCATTGGCAGAGGCCGTTTGATGCGAGTCTCCCAGCAGCTCAAACATGCGCGCGAGATGCGCGCGGTAGGCGCTGCGGATGTCCTTGGACTTGGCATCCGTCTTCAAGTACTGCTCGCGGTCCGGCAGACCCAGGCCGCCAGCGTCCGCCGTCGTGATGACTTGCGAAGAGTTGGCGAAGTCTTGCTCGGAGGCAAACCGGAAGATTGCGTTGTCGGTGCCCGTCAGGTGCAGCCACGCGGTGAGCCGGGCCGCGTCCTTCGTCTTCGTAAGCTTGGCGACTCTATCGAGCGCGGGCTGGATGGGGTCGGCGCCCGCGACGTCGATGGCCGACTCATCCATGCAGGACGCAAAGTAATCACCGGTCTTCTGCTCTGAGGGCGTGCGATCAAGGCGCGCCACCGAGACCTCGTTCAGCAGGCCCCAAAGGAAGTGCAGGTTCTCGTCATGCAGCTTGCCGTAGACACTCCAGCTCGATTGGTCGGCGGGAATCGGATTCTTCTGCTCCCAGCCGCCGCAGGCGTAGCGATAGAAATCCATGCAGGCTTCTGCGGTCTTGTCCATCGACGTGAGGTCGAGGCTCGGCGAGTACGGCAGCGAAGTGATCGGCCCGTCGGGCGCGGACTGCGCGAAGGTCGACACGGACGGGGTCAATGCGAGCGATGCAGTGATCGCAATGCACGACAAGATGCTGTTCGGGGCCATGGTTCGAGCTCTCTCGTGCGAGGTTCGCTGGAGCTTCTCAGCCTCTCAGAGGCTGAGAGTATTTCGAGCGTGTCCGAGCAGCACGTCAAAAGGCACCTGATCTAGGCGCAAAGCGCAGCCATAGCTCGTGCTATGGCCAGCATTTGCAACGACGAGCAGGGGTCTTTTGGCGTGATAAGCGGGCATGATCGAAATCCTCTCAGCACTCTCAGTGCGCCTTGCCCTTGGGACGCTCCATCGCCGCGCCGGGCGCGTGGAAGGCGACTTGTTCCGGTTGGAGGTTGCCCTCGTCCGGCGCAATCAGTTCGGACCGCATCGATATCGCCACCGACGCCGGATTGACCTTGCTATTCGGGTGCGCCGCTGCCTCGACCATGTTTCGGTACAGGTTGCTCGGCAGCAGCATGGCGAGCTCCAGGCTCAGTTCGTTGGCGCGGTCGTAATCCTCGACAGGAGAGGTCTTGTCGAGCGATCCGACGAGTACGAGGTAGAGGGCAACCTTCTCGGCCAGGTCAAGTTTTTCGCGTGCTGGGAGATTTTTCATGACAGCGTCCTGTTGGTCTTGGGGCGACAGCGTACCGCAGTGGTCGCTGAAACGGCTCGAGGAATGCGCGCAATCACCTTTGGCGTGGGGACGCAATTTATGCCAATTTAGGCATATGTTTACACATATTCCTTATTGGCAATATTTGACATATATGCCAAAAGAGGAATACGCTGCACCAATGAGCTACTTCATCCTGACCCCTGCTCAACTATCAGCTCACTTGCGTGCACTGCGCCAAGCCAAAGGCTTGAGCCAGACGGCGCTGGGCAAGGTTCTGGGTGTGGGGCAGGCACGCATCGCGCGCATCGAAGCCAATCCGACATCGATCAGCGTGGACCAATTGCTCCAACTGCTGTCGGCCCTCGGCGTCCAGATGTCGCTGAGCCCGATGGGCGCCACCGAGCTCAAGGCGAATGAACCCTCCGTACCCAATGGGCTGCCCAAGGCCGGCGAAGGCGACTGGTGATGCGCGATGCACTCAACGTCTGGATGAATGGGGAACTGGTCGGCGTCTGGTTTTCCACTCGCTCAGGCAACCCCGCGTTTGCCTACGAAGAATCGTGGCTACGCTCGCCGGCGGCACGAGCACTGTCGCTGTCGCTGCCGATCACCGCAGGCCGCGAGATTCGCGGGCCAGCGGTCGAGAACTACTTCGATAACCTCTTGCCGGACAACGAGCAGATCCGCAAGCGCCTGCGCTCGCGCTTCAAGGCCCGATCAACCGAAGCTTTCGACCTGTTGTCGGCCATCGGCCGCGACTGCGTGGGCGCCGTGCAGCTCCTGCCCACGAACATGAGCCCCGATGGGTGGGACCGCATTGAAAGCGAGCCCCTCACGGACGATGCTGTCGAGCGCATCCTCAATGGCGTCACCTCCGACACACCACTCGGCATGCGCGACACCGATGACGACATTGACTTCCGCATCTCCATCGCGGGCGCCCAGGAAAAAACCGCGCTGCTCAAGTTCGGGGACATCTGGCGGCGTCCGCACGGCGCCACCCCGACCACCCACATCCTCAAGCTGCCGCTCGGCCTCATCGGTGGACGACTGATCGACATGTCCGAGTCGGTCGAAAACGAATGGCTGTGCGCACAAATCGTTCGCGAGCTAGGCCTGACGTCGGCCGAGACGGAAATGGCCACCTTCGGCAAGAAAAAGGCGCTCGTCGTCAAGCGCTTCGACCGCCGGTGGCAAGGTGTTGCAAGCGCCGGTGAAGAAGACCAAGCCGGCTTCAATCCGAAAACCGGCACCTGGATCGCCCGACTGCCTCAAGAAGACTTCTGCCAAGCCACCGGCACCTCTCCCGACAACAAATATGAAAAAGACGGTGGCCCGTCCATGCGGACCAGCCTCGAACTGCTGGCAGCCAGCGAGCAAAGCGAGCTCGATCGCAGCCGCTTCATCCGCACCCAACTGGCGTTCTGGCTGCTCGCGGCCATCGATGGCCATGCCAAGAACTATTCGATCTTCCACCGGCGTGGCGGCAGCTTCGCAATGACACCGCTCTACGACATCCTCTCGGCATGGCCCGTCATGGGCGAGGCACCGAACAAGATCTCACGCCACAAGGCGACACTTGCGATGGCTGTGCGTTCGAAAAATGCGCACTACAAGCTGCTCGAGATCCGGACGGAGCATTGGTTCGGGCTTGCCGAGAAAAGCGGCATCGCCGGGATGTGGGGGCAGATGGTGGAGATGGTGGAAGGGGTCGATGCGGCACTTGCCCGGGTTCAAATTGTCTTGCCGAGCAACTTTCCGCCTCGTGTCTGGAGTGCGGTCGAACAGGGCACACGCGACCACGCAGTGAAATTCCTCGACGGCGTCAAGCGCGTCCTGGCCGACGTCAAAGTTCCGCTGTAGAAACGCGCGATCCGTTCCGGCTATCCAGCTCTGGGGAGTTCCAACGAACGGGGCAGCAATTCAAGCCAACGGCTGCCTGCCCCCGAGTTCGGTGACCAACCAAGAAGAAGCCCCCCGACGTTTTTTCGTCGAGGGTTTCAAGAACGCCGGCTCGACAGTGGGGCGCTCACGTCCAGTCAAACCGATCGATGGCGATCAGCGGACTTTGCCTTCCTTCCAGGCGTTCAACAGCTTGTCATACTGAATCGTCTCGCCCTTCGGCTTCTCGTTGGCCAACTTCTTCCACGGCGCGCCCTTGTCAGACAGGTACTTGTTGGGGTCACCCTTCGGATTTAGCTTGGGTGCGCAGTGCGCCATGCTGAGCACGGCCAAGAATCTTGATGGCGTTGGCTGCGGAATTGATCAAGCAGCGCGATGTGCCGTAGAAGATCTCCCTCAGAGATCTTGAATCAACGATCCC
>JAJKJU010000080.1 GCA_021153565.1 Rhizobacter sp. | reverse complement strand
TGAGAGTTTTTCGATCATGCCCGCTCATCACGCCAAAAGCCCCCTGCTCGTCGTTGCAAATGCTCGCCATAGCCAAGCTATGGCTGCGCTTTGCGCCTAGACCTGGATCAGGCGCCTTTTGACGTGCTGCTCGGACACGGTCGAAATACTCTCAGCCTCTCATACCGTTTGTTCCCGTCTCTCCTGCGCTACGTGCGTGTCGAGCACCTGCAGGAGTTCGCCGAAGTTGATGGGCTTTGTCAGATACCTCTCGAATCCATGCTCGATCGCGTCGCTGATCTGCTGCGGTAGTGCATCGGCCGACAGCGCAACGAGACGAATACCGGCCGTTGCTGGGTCGCGGCGCAGGGCCGCTGCCAATTCGGTCCCCGTCATGTCGCCCAGATGCATATCGACAAGCATGAGTTCCGGGGGGTCGAGCCGCGCCATTTCAAGCGCGTGTGCACCACTGGTGGCTATGCGCAACGCCACACCGGGCCGCAAGGTCGCCACTTGCCGTACAAGCTCGACGTTGACTTCGTTGTCTTCGGCATAGAGCACGTCGATTTGCGCGGACTTCGCTCTTACCACGGCGGTATTTCCCCGCGACACAGTTGCAGCGGGCGGCTTGGATGCGCTCTTGAAGCTGGCCCGTGCGACGGTGCCTTGCCCCGCCGTGCTCGAAATCTGCAATTTTCCGCCCATCAGCGCCACCAGGTGACGCGTGAGCACGAGGCCAATGCCGGTGCCCTCGACAGTTGAGCGTTCAGCGCCCAGCCTGTTGAACGGCTCAAAGAGATGGGAGAGCTGCTCGGCGGTCATGCCAATGCCCGTGTCCGAAACGAGCAGCGTGCGCTCGTCTCCGGAGCTTTCAAGCGACAGTTCCACCTGACCTAGCGCTTCGGTGTACTTCAAAGCATTGCTCAGCAGGTTGATCAGCACCTGACGCAGGCGAACACTGTCCGCAAGCACGCAGGTGTCCGCGGCATCCGCCGCCTCTTTCGATACCTTGTTCACGAGCGTGATGCAGCGGCTCAAGGCGAGCTGAGTTACCACGGCCACGGCCTCGTCGGCGACGCCACGCACGTCGACGGGACCGAGCGACAGGGCCATGCCTCCGAGTTCTACCCTCGACATGTCCAGCACGTCGCTCACCAGCGCGAGCAGATGCGCGCCCGCGTTTCGGATGTACTCCACGCGCAACAGCTGTTGAGGCTGCAGTGGCCGCGCTACATCGGTGGCCAGCAACTCGGCGAAACCCAGCACGGCATTGAGCGGCGTGCGAAGTTCATGGCTCATGCGAGACAGGAACTCAGTCTTGGCGCGGTTGGCGGCTTCCAGGGCTTCGCGTGCCTGCCGTTCGCGGCGCGCCGCCTGCTGCTCGCTGACGTCGCGCAGCACCACGGTCACCAGAACGCCCTGATGCTCGGTTTCGAGTCGCGACATGGAAGCTTCCATTGGAAACTCCTCGCCGTCTCCTCGCATGCCCGACAGATCCCATACCGCGCCCGGCGTGCCGGATGCGGCCGAACGATCCGCGACAGTCGGCAAGCGTCCCTGATACAAGTCACGCAGTTGCGGCGGAAACAATTCCGCAAATGGCTGCCCGACAACGTCTTCGGATCGCCGGCGGAAGATGCGTTCGGCGGCGGGGTTGAAGAGCACCACGTCACCCTGTGTGTCGACGGTGATGACAGCATCAGCGACGGCATCGATCAGCTGTTGTAGCGAATGCGCTTGGCGATGGGCCTCGGCCGCGGCAACGGCGCGTGCGCGCAAGCTCTGGCGCACAAACCAGAGCCCGCCAAGACTCAGGGCGAAGGCGACCGCGAGGTTCAGGACGAACAGCGACTGCTGCACCGCGCGCGATGCATTGCCCAACCGCGCGGAAAACTCGCGTTCCAGTTCGGTCAGGTGCGCATTCTGTGCATGCACCTGCACTCGCAGCGCTGGCAGCTCCACGGCGCGACTGTTGCCGGCGGTCACGACGCCATGGATGCGCTCGGCCAGCGCACGCATCTCATCGATGGCCTCGTCGCCGCGTTTCCACGTCGCGATCGGCTCGACCATCAGGGGTGAGCTACTGAACCAGCGGTACAGCCAGATGAGGCCGCCTATATCGTCCGGGTGGTTGCCCCCCGCGAGAAATCCGCGCCGGGCGGCTTCAAGATCCGGGGGGCTTTGTTCGAGCGCCTCGCGCGCCGCCCGGTCACCGAGCGGGATGGCAAGCGCGGCAAGGAAGCGACCGTAGTCCTCGTCGCGTCGACGATCCATGAAGTCGAGAAGTCCGATGTGCGCGTCCTTTTGCCCCTTCGAATACAGGCTCTCGCCCGAGACATACGAGCGGACTGCGGACTGGACCTCGATACTTGCCGTGGTCAGCATGACCTGTACTCCGATCGCGGCGACGAATGCCGCCACGACGGGCCAGGAATGCCGGCGCTGTTTTGCCATCACTTCAGTCGCGTAGGCGCTCCAGAGGGTGGCTCTCGCCAGCCGTATACCGGATCAGGCGCGGCACCGCCGTCGCGGTCAAGCACGCGTCGAGTGTCATTCGCATGTAGTCATAGCTCGACATGATGCGCGACCGTATGAGGTCGAGGTATCCCCGATTCGGGTTCGTCCCGACCAGTGTGCAAATGATGTCGAGCGCCTGCCACGGATGCGTGTCGTCGTATTTCGCATGCAGCTTCAGCCACTTCATGGCCTTGGCGCGCACGGCCGGCTCGAAGCTGTCCTCATAGGTGTCGCGTGAGCACACGAGGGCGGCCCAGTCGCCGGTGACCCCTTCAATGGCGTAGTTGGTGGCAGCCATGGCCGCCGCCAGTGCGTCGCGTTCGCAGGTGTGCCAGCACCAGTGCGACAGTGCTGTGGTCTCGGCCGGCGCCGGCGCATGCAGCAGATCATCGCGGCTCACACCGCTGGCGGACGCCCACTCGAGCCACTGGTCGGCGTGGTTGAGCTCCACGCGGATGTTGTGGATCAGGTAGCGCCGCGCCTGATCATGTCCACGCGCGCGCCCGCACTGCACCTTGAGCAGGCTCATCGCCATGTATTGCGGGAATTGCTCGATCACCGGCCAGACGCCGACGAAGAAGGTGGCGAGCGGTGCTGGCGAGACCTTTGCGTCGCGCATCAGGAGAAAGATCTCATGAGCGGCTACTCGCCGTCGAGCCGGGTCGCATTCCGCGACGATGTCCTGGGCCCAGGACGGATAGCTGGCGATGTCCGTAAGCTCGCCGCTGCGGGTGAAGCTGTCGCTCATGTCATGCCTCCCTGAGCGGCATCTAAGGTATGCGTTGCATCCTGGCCGCCCAGTTGGCGACTGTACTCATATGCCGACGAGGAGGCAATCAAATCGTGTTTGGACCTCAAATACCGATCCGGCTCGTGGCGGCCGCGCTCGCCGTGCACATCATGTGCGCGAATTCAATCCGCGTCTAACAAACCTATAGTTCATTCACGTCACCCAGTGGAGATCTCATGAAGCGCAAGATGCAGCTCCTCATCATCGATCCGCAGAACGATTTCTGCGATCTGCCGGCAGCTTATCGACCCGCCGATCCGGTCGCCGCTGGCCCTGTCGCTCCGGCGCTGCCCGTTGCCGGGGCCCATGCCGACATGCTGCGAATCGCCGATTTGATTCGAGCAGGGACTGCCGGCATCAGCGGCATCACCGTCACGCTCGACTCTCACCACCGCTTCGACATCGCGCACCCGACCTTCTGGGAAACCGGGCAGGGCGCAGCAGTTGCCCCCTTCACGCCCATCACCGCAGATCAGGTCCGCGCTGGCGACTTCATGCCGCGCGCCCCCTCTGCGTTGCCCCGAGCGCTGGCTTACCTCGATGCACTTGAAGCCCGTGGTCGCTACACGCTGATGGTGTGGCCCGTGCACTGCGAAATCGGCACCTGGGGCCACAACGTCCACGCCGATGTGCGCGCGGCCTACAACGTATGGGAGGAGCGTCGACTCGGTATCGTGCAGAAGGTGACCAAGGGCACAAATCCCTGGACCGAGCACTACAGCGCCGTGCTGGCTGAAGTGCCCGACGATGAAGACCCCGACACACAACTCAACCAGGCGTTGATCGAGCAGTTGGACACCGCCGACACCATCCTCATCGCCGGTGAAGCCAGCAGCCACTGTGTCAAGGCCACCACCGAGCACATCGTGCAGCATCTGCCCGGGCAGCGCCCCGAGCGCGTCGTGCTGCTCACCGACTGCATGAGCCCGGTGGGTGGGTTCGAGGCGCAGCATGAGGCTTTCCTGGCCGACATGCGCGCCAAGGGCGTGCAGCTCGCAACGTGCGCCGACGTGTTGCCCCAATTGATTGCCAACGATTCGTGCTGAGAGGCTGAGCCCACAGCACCCGACCGAAGGATCACCATGCGTCCCGTCATTACCAGCCTGCTAGACACAGACCTGTACAAGTTCACGATGTGGCAAACCATGCTGCACCGGCACCCCGAGACGCAGGCCGAATACACCTTCGTCTGCCGCAACCAGAGCGCCTATCCGCTGAGCGAGTTGGCGAGCGAGGTGAACGAGCAGCTCGATCACCTGTGCACGCTGACCTTCGCTGCAGATGAGTTGACGTATCTGCGTGGCCTGCGTTTCATGAAGTCGGACTTTGTCGACTTTCTGCAGATCTTCCGATTCCAACGTGTTTTCATCACTGCACGCCCCGAGGGCGACAAGCTCGAGATCGTGGCGCGCGGGCCGCAGGTACACGTGATGGCCTTCGAGATCTTCGTGCTTGCTTTGGTCAATGAGTTGTACTTCCGCCGCTTCGACAAGGATGAGGCAAAGCAGGAGGGCCGCCGTCGCCTGCAGGCCAAGATCGACACGCTGCGATCCTTCTCCAAGGAACCGGCCAGGCGCAATCCCTTCGAGTTCTTCGACTTTGGCGTGCGCCGCCGATTCGCAGCCGACTGGCAGCGAGAAGTCGTCATGACGTTCAAGCGCGAAGTGCCGCAGTACTTCAAGGGCACGTCGAACGTTCTGCTCGCGAGGGATCTCAACCTCGTGCCCATCGGCACCATGGCGCACGAATACCTGCAGACTTACCAGGCACTGGGAGTGCGTCTGCGCGACTTTCAAAAGGCTGCTCTCGAAGCCTGGGTTCAGGAATATCGCGGCGATCTCGGCGTGGCGCTCACGGACGTGGTCGGCATGGACGCCTTCCTCTGCGACTTCGACCTGTATTTCGCCAAGCTCTTCGACGGCTTGCGTCACGACTCCGGAGACCCGCAGGTGTGGGGCGAAAAGGCGCTGGCGCACTATGCCAAGCTGCGCATCGATGCGAACACCAAGCGGCTCGTGTTCTCGGACGGGCTCGACATCGAGCGGGCCATCGCGCTGTACCGGCACTTCGCCGACCGCACACAACTCGGCTTCGGCATCGGAACCAACCTCGGAAACGACGTCGGGCTCACGCCGCTCAATATCGTGATGAAGCTGACGCGCTGCAACGATCAACCCGTCGCCAAGCTGTCCGACAGCCCTGGCAAGACGCTGTGCGACGACATGACATTCCTGGCCTATCTGCGCCAAGTCTTCAACGTGCAGGCCTGCAAGCGACACACATCATCCGCGTGAGCGCCTGCGCCTTCGCCACCGGCCGGAAAATGCCTATCGCAGCCAAATACGTTTGAGGACCCCACCTGTGAGCCAAGACATAGAGCAGCATGACGTCGCGGTCTACATCGGACGCTTCCAGCCATTTCACAACGGGCATCTTGCCTTGCTCAAGCAAGCGCTGGGTGCGGCACCTCTGTGTGTGATCGTGATCGGATCTGCGTTCCAGGCCAGGTCGCCGAAGAATCCGTTCACGTGGGAAGAGCGCGCGGAGATGATCCGACTCGCCTTGCCTGAATCGGATCGAGCGCGGGTATTGTTCCTGCCGGTGCGTGACTACTACGATGAGACCCGATGGACCGCGGTTGTGCGGCGCGGCGTCGACGCTTTACTCGCAGCGCGTGGGGGGAAGTCGCACTCCATCGTGCTCATCGGCCACTTCAAGGACCCGACGAGCGAATACCTCAAGAGCTTCTCGGGCTGGCGGTTGGTGAGCGTTGGCCGCGTGTCCACGGTGGACGCGACATCCCTGCGCGATGCCTTCTTCGGCCATGCTGGATGCAACGTCGAAGCCGCCGTGGCTGCGCTCGTGAGCCAGGCGCCAGGGAGCACGCTCGATTTCTTGCGCGCTTGGGCCGCACTGCCATGGTTCGAATACATCGCGACCGAGTGGGAGATGCTCAAGCGCTACAAGGAAGCGTGGTCCACAGCGCCGTATCCGCCCATCTTTGTCACGGTCGATGCGATCGTGAGGTGCAACGACCGCGTGTTGCTCATTCGCCGCGGTCAGGCGCCGGGCAAGGGGCTCTTCGCAGCGCCCGGCGGCTTCATCGAACAGCGAGAGACGGCCTATCAGTCAGCGATTCGCGAGCTCAAGGAAGAGACTCACCTGAGCTTGCTCGACATGTCGATGCGCCATGCGTTGAAGGCCACTGCTGTGTTCGATCACCCCGACCGCAGTCAGCGCGGAAGAACGATCACCCACGCCCACTTCTTCGATCTGGGCGAGCGAGAACTGCCCGAGGTCAGGGCCGACGATGATGCTGCTTCGGTCGAGTGGGTATCGATTGAAGAACTGGCTTCGCTCGAAGACCAATTCCTGGACGATCACTTCCACATGCTGGATCACTTTCTGGGGGTGACGGGTGAGGAGTGAGCTCCGTGATTCTTGAAGTGAGATGAACATGGAACAGAACTACAGCACAGAAGATGTCCCCGGTGGTGTGCCGGTGAAGATGTGGACCCGCGGCGTGCCGGTGGAAGACGCGGCGAAAAATCAGCTTGCGAACGCGGCGCGCTTGCCCATCGTTTTCAAGCACATTGCGGCCATGCCCGATGTGCACCTGGGCATCGGCGCCACCGTCGGCTCGGTCATCCCCACCTTGAAGGCGATCATTCCTGCCGCGGTCGGGGTTGACATCGGCTGCGGAATGATGGCTTGCAAGACCACGCTTCGCGCCGAAGACCTGCCGGACAACCTGGCGCCGCTGCGTGCTGCGATCGAGCGCGCCGTGCCGCACGGCCGCGCACCGGGCGCTCGTGACCCAGGGGCTTGGAGCAAGGTGCCCGGTGCGGTGGACACGGCCTGGGCGCAGCTCGAACCTGAGTTCACCGATCTGTGCCGCAACTACCCGAAGCTCGCGAAGACGAACAACCGCAATCACCTTGGAACGCTTGGAACCGGCAACCACTTCATCGAGGTCTGCCTCGACGAGGGGGGCGCGGTGTGGTTCATGTTGCACTCGGGTTCGCGTGGCGTGGGCAACTTCATCGGCACGATGTTCATCGAGCTCGCGAAGCAGGATGCGCTGCGCAACAACGCGAATCTGCCTGACCGCGACTTGGCGTACTTCGAGGAAGGGGCTCGCTACTTCGGCGACTACGTGCGCAGCGTGAGTTGGGCGCAGAGGTTTGCGCAATTGAATCGCGAGGTGATGATGCGCCGCGTGATCGAGGCCGTGAAGTCGGTGATCCACAAGAACTTCCAGAGCCACATTGAAGCGGTGAACTGCCACCACAACTACGTGCAGAAGGAAACTCACTTCGGCGAAGATGTTTTCGTGACGCGCAAGGGCGCGGTGAGTGCGAAAAAGGGCGAGCTGGGCATCATTCCCGGCAGCATGGGCGCGCGCAGCTTCATCGCGCGCGGCAAGGGCAACCCCGAGAGCTTCGACAGCTGTTCTCACGGCGCCGGCCGAACCATGAGCCGTGGCGAAGCCAAGCGCCGCTTCACGCTTGCCGACCAGCGCATGGCAACCGAAGGCGTCGAGTGCCGCAAGGACAAGGACGTGATCGACGAGATCCCGATGGCCTACAAGGACATCGATGCGGTGATGGATGCACAGAAGGATCTGGTGGAGGTCGTCCACACTTTGAAGCAGGTGGTGTGCGTGAAAGGGTGAGGGTCGCGACCAGTCATGCGGCCTGGGCGCTTCCAGCGCACAGCAAATCGGCCAGAAAAAGCAGATCGAAATTTCTTTGAACCGGAATCGAGAGCGCCGCAACTGAAGGTACGGCTCAGGCAGAAACGTCAAGCCAGACACCTCAACTCAACATTCTTTGGAGCTCTTCATGAAATCGATCAAGTCCGTTCTCTTCGCTTCCCTCGTCCTTGCCGCCGGCGCCGCGATGGCTGACACCTCGGTGGTCAACATGGACAACATCAATCAGACCCAGTCCGGCACCCGCAACAAGCAGAACCTGGAGCTTGGCACCGTCAACGGCGGCGTGTTCAGCGGCGGCACAGCACGGGTCAACGCGACCAACATCACCCAGTCGCAAACCGGCACGGGCAACACGCAAGATCTGGTGCTGGGCAAGATCGACAAGGACGTCGGCACGCACTTCACGCAAGTGACGGCCAACCGCGTGTCGCAGATCCAAAGCGGCACCAACAACACGCAGCGCATGAAGGTCGGCGTGATCGAGTAATCGCCAGCTTCACCCGGGCCGAAGCCACAAGCTTCGGCCCGCCTCGCTGAACGCAGCGGATCAATCAGCCACCGGGAGCTGAACATGCAACGCCATCTTCTCATCACCACCATCGTGGCGCTGCTTGCACTGGCCTGCGCTGCCGTGCAAGCCGCCGCCCTCGCCGAGCCGCTGGACATGGACCCGGCGATCTTGTCCAAGCTCGCCCTCGAGCGCGCAAGGAGCCGCGGCCAGGCGTCCGCTGTCGCCCGCGAAGGCGCCACCGTGGCGAGTGACGGCCTGCGCGATCCCGCCGACTGCGGCAACGTCAACATCGGCAACGTCGTGACCGGAGGCAAGCCGGGCTTCCAGCCGCGCGAAATCACTGTCGTGATCACCGGCGACGTCATTAACGCCAACAACAAGTGCAAGTGATCCCTGCGCTACACACCCTGTCGAACATCCGGCCGCCGCGGCAGCCTGTCCGCAACGAAAGACCCGCATGAACGCTCCATTCATTCGCCGCGCCACCCAAGGCCTTGTCGCGCTGATGACTTTCTCGCTCGTCGGTTGCGCGTCGCTCGACTCCGACAAGGTTGTCGCTGAAAAGGTCGAGAAGGCCAAGATTGGTCCGACAACTGCACCTTACAAATCGATCACCAATTTCTCGAGTGGCCTGCGCTGCATGGACAGCCTGCTGCTCGACTTCGGCGTGCGCGACGTTGCGGTCATCGTCGAAGACCTCACCGACCAGACCAAGAAGATCAACACGGGCACCAAGGACATGCTGATCTCGGCGGTGTCTGACATGACGCGCCGCAGCCGCGCCGTGCGGCTCGTCGCCTATGGCCAGGATTCTGGCAACACCATCGGCTTCCTGTACCAGGCGCTGCGCCGCGAGCAATACGCTGTCATCCCGCCGTTTGCACTGCGCGGCTCGATCAGTCAGTTCGACGACACCGTCGTGCGCCGCAACCTCGATGCGGGCGTCAGCTTCGGCACCAACCTCACACTGAGCGCAGCCGCCACAGCGCAAGCATCCATCCTCGGCATCGACCTCACCATGCTGTCGACGCAGGATTTGTCGGTGCTGCCGGGCGTTGGCTCACGGAATTCCGTCATTCTGTTCAAGCAGGGCAAGGGCTTCGACGGCGAAGCGCAGATTCGCAAGTTCGGTATCAACTTCTCTTTGTCCACCGCGACCCAGGAAGGCCAGGCGCAGGCCGTGCGCTCGTTGGTGGAACTCGCAGCGATCGAACTGTTCGGCCGGCTGGCGAAGGTGCCCTACTGGAGCTGCATCGGCGCCAGCGACCAGGATGAAGCTGTGGTTGGCGAGATGCGCGACTGGTACGAGGGGATGGCCGCGAACCCGAACGAGATCATTGGCTACTTCCAGCAGCAGATGCGCATCCGCCGCATCTACGACGGCCCGGTGGACGGTATCGTCAACCCGCAAATCAAGGAGGCCGTGGCGCGTTACCGCGGAGCACTGGGCCTGTCGCGCGAACCCAAGCTGACTTTCGACTTCTTCCAGGCCTACATCGCAGCCAAGCATGAAGAGATCGCCTCCCGCGTCGAACCCGTTCCAGCTGCCGCAGCGACACCCGCAGCGACACCCGCGGCACCATCCGCCGCACCGAACGCTGTTGCCACGGTCGCCCCGCTCTCCTTGCAAGTGGGCTCGGTTGACAACGTCCGCAGCTTTGCCGCCGGCGATGCCGTGCGCCTGAGCATCAAACCCAATCGCGATGCCTACGTGTACTGCTTCCACCAGGACGAGAACCAGAAGATCAGCCGCTTCTTCCCGAACCGCTTTCACCACGATTCCCGTGTCGACGCCACCCAGGGCGTGCAGCTTCCTGGCGCGATGCGATTCGACATCCGCATGAACAAGCGTGCCGTGCCGGAGACGGTGGCGTGTTTCGCCACGGAGCGCGACGTGCTGCCCAACTTGCCGCCTGCACTGAACAGTGGAGACTTCGAGCCGCTGCCGGCCAAGAGCCTGGAGCAGGTGCGCGATGTCTTCGTCGGGGTGACCAAAGGCGTTCTGGCCCAGGAGTACTTCCATGTCCAACCCAAGTAAGCGCGGCGGGCTCGTCCCCATCGTTCTGGCCTCGTTATTGCTGTCAACCGTGGTGCTTGCCGCCGACGAAAGCCGCAATCCGCTCGATGCAGCGCCCCCCGCCCGTACGACGCCATCCTCCGGGGAAACGATGTACCTGGTGCGCTGCTGGCAATACGGCAGGTTGCTGTTCGAGGAACGCGATCTGCAGCTGCCCGCGGACGTGTCGGCCGGCTTGAAGCTGCGCGGCACGGACCGCAACCGACAGGCGGTCTACGTCACCGACACCGGGAACGCGACCTGCCTGATTCGCAGCGTGCCGCCCAAGCATTGAGGCTCGGTCTGCGATGGATACGATTTCACGCCGTCGATGGATGGCCTTCGCAGGCGCTGCAGGGCTCTCGCTTTCGCAGCTTTGCCGAGCGGCCACGCTCGCAACCGAGGAGCGCGCCGTGAGCGGCTTCGACACAGTGTCATGGGAGGCGAACGGCGATCTCTTGATTGAGCAGACGGGCCGCGAGCACCTGAGTATCGAAGCGGAGGCAGTCGTGTTGGCAAAGATCGTGACCGAAGTCCGTGGCGGCCGCTTGCGCATTCGCTTCGGGCCTGGTTCCGTTCAAACCCGATTGCCGATTCGATTCCGAGTGGAAGTCAAATCCTTGTCTTCGCTGGAAACCCGCGGAGCGGGCAGCGTGCGCATCGGCCCGCTGTCAGCTCCTGCGCTGTCGCTTCAGTTGTCGGGAAGCGAAGAATGTCGACTCGACAAACTGGATGCGCGCGCGCTCGATGCCCGGCTGGACGGCTCGGGAGAAATCACCATCAGCGGGGGTCGGGTGGACACCCAGCACATCGTCATTGCCGGCTCCGCGCGATACGACGCCGTGCCCATGGCGAGCCGTCGGGCCGATGTCGCGATCGAGGGCAGTGGCGAAATGCGCCTGGCGGTCTCCGAGCGACTCGACGCGCGCATTTCCGGCAGCGGCGACGTTCTCTACCGCGGACGACCCGTGGTGACACGGCTGGTGACAGGGGCCGGAGAGATTCAGCCCTTGCCATAGCCCCGAAGAGGGCCTTGCCCGTTGAAGTGCCCGTTGAAGTGCCCGTTGAAGTGCCCATTACCCCCCCGGTAAAGGCTGCCTTCGACACTTCGACAGACCCGAACGGGCATTGAATTGATGCACAGAGGGGAACTGCTTCCCGCCTGTGTCCCCCGCACAGGGGAGCGGAAGCTAAAAATTGAACCGTTCCAGCCCCCGTTGCAACCCAGTAGTGCCCCCCTAAACCAGGAGAACACCATGGTCCGCCGACATCTTCTTGCCCCCCTGCTGCTGGCGCTCGTTGCCGGTGCGGCGATGGCTCAGGACGTTCGCTCATACCGTGCCGGCGACGCGGTCGACCCGAGTGATGTGGCTGCCATCCTGGCCTCTCCGGAGAACGCCACACCGGCAATGAAGATGCGCTCGATCCGGCTGCTCGACGATGCACCGTCGGCCCAAGCCGTGCAGCCGCAGCCTGCGCAGTCGCAATACGCTGCGGCGACCACCGACACCAGCCCGTCCGAAAAGCCGGTGGCCCGTCCGCGCGTGTCGGCACTGTCGCTGCCGGTGCAATTCGCTTTCGACTCGGCCAACATACTGCCCTCGGCCCGTCCGCAACTCGACGCACTGGCCGAAGGCATCCGCATGCTTCCGGCCATCCAGAACGTGGTCATCGAGGGCCACACCGATGCGACCGGCTCGGACATCTACAACGAACAGCTGTCCCAGCGCCGCGCCTATGCCGTCAAGCGCTACCTGGTGGCAATGCATTCCATTGAGCCGACGCGGCTGCGCGCCGTCGGCCTGGGCAAGTTCCTGCCGCTGCCGGGCCGAGATCCGCACGCGTCGGAGAACCGTCGCGTGCAGTTCCGCGGCGAGTGACTCCCAGATTCAGCGACCCGACAACCATTGAATCTCTGCTTCCCATTCGAGGCAAACTACCATGACATTCCACTTGCCTCACGCCTTCGCGGCGCGCCAACAATGGACAACGAAGAGGTATTGCGTTTGCTCGGTCGCATTGAGCACGCCGACGAGGCGGCTTTCCGCGAGCTCTACCGCGCGTTCTCGCGCCGGCTTTACGCCTACGTGCTGAGACAGCACGGCGATCCCGCACAGGCAGAAGAAATCGTGGCTGATACCCTTTACGAAGTCTGGCGCCGCCCGAGCGTGTTCCGCGGCGATGCGCAGTTCAGCACCTGGCTGATCGGCATAGCGCGCAACAAGGTGCTCATGGCGTTCCGCTCGCGCAAGCCCGACGATAAACACGAAGACATTGCCGATGTCGCCGAAGTTGTCCCGTCAGAAGAGGCGGGGGCCTTCGAGATGCTCGCGCAGCAGCAACGGCACAAAGGCGTGCGGCATTGCATGGACAAGCTCTCCGACGAGCACCGCGAGTGCATCCACCTCGTGTTTTACGAAGGCATGGGCCTGGCCGAAGTCGCCGGGGTTCAGGCCTGCCCGGAGAACACAGTGAAGACTCGCTTGTTCCATGCGCGCCAGAAACTGAAGAACTGTTTGAAGCTGCTGCTGCAAAGCGAAGGCGGCGGAACGCTTGCTGGAGCTGCACCATGAAATCGAAATTTGATGAACTGCTGCCGTTCTACGTGAATGGCACCTTGCCTGAGGCCGATCGGGCCTGGGTTGACCAATACCTGGGCAAGCATCCGTCCGCCGCCGCCGAACTGCGTTGGTACCAATCGCTGCAGACCAAACTTCGCGAGGACGTGCCCGAGGTGTCGAGCGAAGTCGGGATGGAACGCGCGCTGCACCGCATTCGCACCGAAGGGCCCGCGCCGCAGCTCGCTCGTCGCGCTGCGGCGCCGACATTGTTCGAGCGAGTGGGCGAGTTCTTTCGATCCATCTCCCCGCAACCGATGCTGCGGCCCGCTTTCATCGGCGCGCTCGCCGTCGTCGCGCTGCAGGGCGCGGTGATCGTCGAGTTGATGTTCGACCGTGGCGACGAAAGCAGCCAGCTTCGCGCCATCGCACCGAAGGTGACCGACAAGGGCCCTTACCTGAAGCTGAATTTCAAGCCCGATGCCAAGGAAGCCGACATCCGCATTCTTCTCGTCGAAGTGCAGGGCAGCCTGGCCGCTGGACCGGGCCAGTTGGGCGACTACTACGTGCGCGTTCCCGCCAGCAAGGAGTCGACCGTCGAAGCCAAGCTGAAGGCGAGCCCGATCGTCGACGCCGTCGCAGTTGTCGATGCGCTGCCCGCACAGGAATGACCGAGATGCAGCCCGCACGGCGTCGTCTTTGCGCGGCACTGATGCTCGCCGCCTCTGGCGCGTCGGCATGGGCAGCCCCGCCGACCTTGCTCGCGCAGGCCGGTGCAGCGTCGGCATCGAAAGCCGATGAACGCAGCGTTGCGCTCGTCATCGGCAACAGCGCCTATCGGGTGGGCGCGCTAAAGAACCCCGCCAACGATGCGCAGGCCGTGGCTGCATCGCTGCGCAGTCTCGGCTTCGAGGTCGCGCTGCGCGAGAACACGTCGCTGCGCGACATGATCGAAGCGTTTCGCCAGTTTTCGGTGAGCGCCCGCACAGCGCGTGTGCGAGTCATCTTTTATGCCGGCCATGGGGTGCAGGTGAAGGGCCGCAATTACCTGTTGCCCGTGGACACCGAGATCCGCGCCGAGGACGAGGTGGCGGCGAAGAGTGCCGATCTCAACGAACTGCTCGAACGGCTTGCCTCGATGCAGCAAGGCATCAACATCGTCATCCTCGACGCCTGCCGCAACAACCCCTTCTCCGGCGCCGAGATCGTCGGCCCCGACGGCCGCCGCCTGAAGTTTCGCGGCGCGACGCCGGCAGGCCTTGCGCCGGTCGAGGCGCCGCTGGGCTCCATGGTCGCGTTTTCGACTGCGCCCGGCGGTGTGGCGCTGGACAACCCGGGCGAGAAGAACAGCCTCTATACGAAGCACTTGCTCGGCTTCATGCAGTCGCCCGGGCTGCCGGTTGAAATGCTGTTCAAGCAGGTGCGCCTGAGCGTGGCAAGAGAGACCGGGCGCGTTCAGGTGCCTTGGGAGAGTTCAAGCCTCACCGGCGATTTCTGCTTCCGGCAAGGGCCGAACGGTGGTTGCAGCACGGTGCGTTGAGCCTTGCATTTGAACCGTTATCGAAAAGTGTGCAACCCAAGGGTGTAGTCGAACCCTTGCCCAGGAGCACACCATGAACACCTCTTCAACAGTCGCCCGCGAAGCCGCTGAATATGAACTGTGCTTCCACTCACTGAACCAGGCGAATCAGGCCTTTTACTTCCCTTGCGACGAAGGCGGCCATGTGGACATCGACGCGCTGAGCACGCGCGCGCGGCTCAATTATTTTTACGCACGGACAGTGATCGGCCGCGAATTTTCGCTGCCGGCCGTCGAGCCGCGCACACTGCATTGAGCGCCATGCGGCACCGCCGCGGCGTACCATCGTCAGGCGTGTCGTGCACGCAGTCAAAGGTGCCGGGCGATGATCTCCGTTCGAACTGTGATGCCGGGGTTGGTGCTCGCGCTGGCCGCCTGTGCTGCGCCCCAAGCGCCGACCCACTCGGCCGAGCCGGCCACACCACCCGCAGCCGCTGCGCCCGAGACGCCTCGCATGCGCAGCCTGGGCAGCGACATGCCTTGCCCGCCGGAGTTCTCCGGCACCTGCTACCCCGTATGGTTCGGCACCAACCGAAAGCCGCTCGACGCCTCCGACCCGGGCAAGGGGTTCGGCAGCGACTTCGACGACCACACGCATTTCGGCAAGCGCATCGTCCGAATCCCGTCCACGCACCGACCCGGCGAGCTCGGCTCGCCGCTGTGGCGGCGCTTGTTGTTGGGTGTCGACGATCGCATCAAGGTGGACCCGGCAACAGTGCTGGCGCCCGATGCATTCACGAAGGACGTGCGCAATTTCCTTGCGGGACTTGACCCGAACGATCGAAACGTGCTCGTCTACATCCACGGCTTCAACACAAGCTTCGACGAGGCGACCGCCCGCGCGGCGCAACTGGGCTTCGACCTGAAGGTGCCCGGCATCACGGCGCTTTTTAGCTGGCCCTCGCGCGGCACCGTCAGCGCCTATGTCAGTGACCTGTCGTCCATCGAAGCGAGCGAGGAGCACATCGCCGCATTCCTGGTGAGGGTGACTGCGCTCGCCGACAAGGGGCGCGTGCACATCATTGCCCATAGCATGGGCAACCGCGGGTTGTTGCGCGCCATGTACCGTGCCACGACCCAGGCGGCGCTGCATTCGGGCACCCGCTTCGGCCAGATCTTCCTGTCAGCGCCCGACGTCGACGCGAATCTTTTCCGGCAGTTGGCCAGCGTCTATCCGATGGTGGCCGAGCGCACCACCTTGTATGTGGCCGACCAGGACAAGGCGATCGCAGCGCTCGAGTGGCTGACCGAGGAAGGCCGTGCCGGTGGCGCACCGCCGGTGCTGGTGCTGCCGGGCATCGACACGGTGCGTGTGCACGGGACCAGTCTGTTCAGGCTGGGGCACAGCTACTTCGCGGAGGAGCCCGCCGTGCTGCGCGACATCCGTGCGCAACTGCAGTGGCGAGAGCCGCCGGAGCAGCGCCGGGCGCGTTACGGCTGGCCGGTGCGCGACGACGCGCCCGGGGCGAAAGGGGCGTGGGTCATCGGAAGATGACCAGCTCGAAGTACCGCCTTCGATCATCGACGAAGCACATGCCCATGGCGCATGGGTGCACAGCGTTTGACGTAGCACTTGCGAGATGAGCATGACCGTTCCATTGCAGGGAAAACCCCATGGATATCACGCACACAGCGAGCCTGGCAAATGCATGGCTAATGCTAATGCATAAGCATTGCTAATGCGCTTCGTACCGGACGCGATATATGGCACCCGCGTGATCGTCCGAGATGAGCAGTGAGCCGTCGGGAAGTACCAGTACGTCGGCCGGCCGGCCCCACGCAGTGTCACCTTGTAGCCAACCAGTGATGAAGGGCTCGTACGCGACAGCACGCTGGCCCTGCAGCCGAACGATCGTGACGCGATAGCCGATCTTCTTCGCGCGATTCCACGACCCGTGTTCAGCGATGAAAATTTGCCCGCGATACGTTTGCGGAAACTGCGTGCCGGTATAGAAGCGCATGCCAAGCGCTGCCACGTGAGGACCGAGCGCTTGGGCTGGGCCGGTGAATTCGCTGCACGCGTGCTTCTCGCCATACTCGGGATCGGGCAGCGACCCGCCGTGGCAGTATGGGTAGCCAAAGTGCATGCCGGGGCGGGGTGCATGATTCAACTCGTCCGGGGGTGAATCGTCGCCCAGCATGTCTCGGCCGTTATCGGTGAACCAAAGCTCGTGCGTGCCAGGCTGCCAATCGAAACCCACCGAGTTGCGTACCCCGCGTGCGAAGGTCTCCAGTTGCGAGCCGTCGGGCTTCATTCGCAGGATGCTCGCATAGCGGTTGGGGTCCGGCTCGCAGATGTTGCAAGGTGCTCCCACCGGGACGTACAGCCAGCCATCCGGTCCGAAGGCGATGAACTTCCAGCCATGATGCGCATCGGTCGGCAAGTCGTCATTGACGATGACGGCGGGCGGAGGCTTCGCCAAGCGCTGGCCGATGTCGTCAAAGCGCAGGATGCGGCTGACCGCGGAAACGAAGAGGCTGCCGTCTCGGTAGGCGACACCCACTGGCAAATGCAGCCCATGCGCGATAACGCGTACGGGGCCTGCGCGGTAGCTGCCGTCCAACTCCAGGGCATAGACCTTGCCCTCGCTGGCGGAGCCGACGTACAAGACCCGGCCGTCACCAAGCGCCATCTGCCTCGCATTTGGAACGCGCGCGAGCAGCTCGATCGAGAAGCCCGGTGGCAGCTTCAGCTTGTCAAGCGGCAAGTCGGCGCAACGTGAGGTGCCCAGGAACGCTGCAAGCACCACGCACAGCAATATTCTGATCAACGGCATTCGACCCCCTTGAAGGAACAAGAAGCAGGCATCCAGTTTCGGAATTCGAACAGTTCGACGCCAAGCGCCCGCTCCCTGCAGTGCATCGGTGGCCGAATCGGGGCACGACTGCGTGCCCTGCAAGGGCTCGGCTGGCTCGGATCAAGCCTTGGCCACCTCCGGCACCGATTGCAGCCCGGTGATGACGAGTTCGAGCTGCGCCGTGACGACCCGCAAGTGGGCATCGACCTCGTGCGCGGCCGCGGGCTCCGAGCAGGCACGCTCGAGTGCGCCCGCCGCTGAGGACAAAGCCATCGCACCCAGCGATGCGGCCTCGCTCCGCAGGTCGTGCGCGAGGCGCAAAGCGGCCCCGCTGTCGGCGGCATTGCGTGCAGCGGCGAAGTGTTTGCCGAAGTCCACTTCACGCTCGACGAACATGCGCAACAAGCGCTGGTAAAGCTGCTCGTTGCCGCCCAGTCGTGCGAGCGCGGCGCGCTTGTCCAGATCCGCTGGCGACGCAGCCCTGCCCGGCGCCTTGCGGATCCAGCGAGCCAGGGTCGCAAACAACTCGTCGACTTTTATCGGCTTGGCGATGTGGTCGTTCATGCCTGCCGCCAGCACCTTCTCGCGGTCACCAACCATCGCGTTCGCCGTCATCGCGATCACCAGCAGATCGCGCCACTGCGGTTGCTGGCGCAATGCGTGCGTTGCGGCATAGCCATCCATCACCGGCATCTGGCAATCCATCAGCACGAGGTCGAAGGGCTCGCGCTCGAGCCAGTCCAGCGCCTCCTGGCCGTTTTCGGCCATGCGCAGCACGACACCAGCGTTGCTCAGCATGTCTGCGGCGAGTTCCTGGTTGATCGGGTTGTCCTCGACCAGCAAGATGCGAGCCCCCGCCACGCTCGCGACGTTCTTGTGGAACGTTTCGTCGCGCCGTACGGTGCGCAACGCTTGTTGCCCTGGCAGGTGCAGCGCCGTGAGGCAGGCGTCGAGCAGTGTCGAAGGCGTCACCGGCTTGGTCAGCGTCGCACTCGCGATGAGCTGCGCTGCGGCCAGGCGACGCATCACTTCGTCACGGCTGAACGCTGTCAGCATCAGCACGATCGGCAGAGGATGGCGCAGACTTGCGCGGGTCAGTTCCAGCATGCAGTCGATGCCATCCAACTCCGGCATCTTCCAGTCGAGCAGCAGCAGCTCGAACGGCGTGTCCTGCGCGTCGGCCTGCTGAATCGCCTTCAGTGCGGCATTGCCGTCGGCCACAGCGGTCGCGCGCAAGCCGAAGCCGCCTGCCATCTGCGTGATCAATTCGCGCGCGATCTCGTTGTCGTCGGCGATCAGCGTGCGCACGTCGCGCAGTGGGTCGGCCCTGGCGAGTTTGTTCGGCACGACCGTCGGTTCGCGCATCCCGAAACGAGCCGTGAAGTGGAAGCAGCTACCGCGTCCGGGCGAACTCTCCAGCCCGATCTGGCCACCCATCATGCCCGCCAGGCGGCTGCAGATTGCAAGGCCCAGCCCCGTGCCGCCATAGCGCCGGCTGGTCGAGGTGTCGGCTTGCGAGAAGGGCTGGAACAGCCGCTGCTGCTGTTCTGGCGTGATGCCGATGCCTGAGTCGCGCACCTCGAAGCGCAGCAGCACGCTCGTGGCATCGCGCTCGATCTCCTCGACCTTGACGATGATCTCGCCATGCTCGGTGAACTTGACCGCGTTGTTGCCCAGGTTCAGCAGCACCTGGCCGAGCCGCATCGGATCGCCCACGAGGGCCGCGGGCAGATCCGGCTCGACCGCGATGATGAGTTCAAGGCCCTTCTCATCGCCCGTCATCCCGATCTGCGTGGCCAGGTCGTCGAGCACGTCGCCGAGCTCGAAATCCACACGTTCCATGTCCAAGTGTCCGGCCTCGATCTTGGAGAAGTCCAGGATGTCGTTGATGATGCCCAGCAGCGATTCGGCCGCACGGTGCACCTTCTGCACGTAGTTGAACTGTTGCGCATTGAGACCGCTTTGCAGTGCCAGGTGCGACATGCCCAGGATCGCGTTCATCGGCGTGCGGATCTCGTGGCTCATGTTGGCCAGGAACTCGCTCTTGGCCTGGTTGGCCGCTTCTGCGGCATGCCGCGCTTCCCGCTCGCCTTCTGCACGCTTGCGCTCGGTCAGATCGAGGACGTAGGCCACGCCGTGCTCCTGCGATCCTTCAAGGAACGCACCGCCGACCAGCACGGGGACTCGCTGGCCATCGCTGCCGATGTACTCCTTCTCGAAGGGTGCGCATCGGCCGAATTGATGCAGTTCGGTCAAGGCCTTTTGATCGGCCGCACTGTACTCGGGTGGCGTCATGGCTGCCCAGTCCACGGCTCCAGAAAGCAGGTCCTGCCGGTTATAGCCCAGCATGCCCAGGAAGGCATCGTTCGCTTCCGTGACCCTTCCCGAAAGGTTCCAGAAGAAGACGCCAATGATGTCGGCCTCCACCAGGCGCTGGACGCGGGCATGGGTCTCCCGCAGGTCCGAATAGAGCCGCGAATTTTCCAGCGAGACGGCCGCTTGGCCGGCCAACACTTCCAGCACCTGGACACGATCCGGAGTGAAGGCATGGGTGGCCAGATTGTTTTCCAGGTAGAGCAAGCCGACCAGGACGGACTGGCGAACAATGGGCAGGCACAGTACGGATTTGGGCTGCTGTTGCGAAAAATACGGCTCTGCTGAAAACGGGTGCGGCTCGGCGGCATCCATCAGCAGCACCGGCTCCCGGCTGCGCCGGACGTACTGGAGAATGGCCAAGGGCAGGGGATTGAGCGGGTTTACAGCCCCGGCATGCCGCTGCACCTGAACGGCCTGCTGCTCGACATGGGCATCAGCAGCCAGCACCAGATCGTCGTCGTGGGCCAGCAGCAGCCAGGCGATCTGGGCGCCCGCGTTTTCGAGCACGATGTGCATGAGCGTGTCGATCAGTTCGTCGAGCTCGATGCAACCGGCAATGGCTTGCGTGGCTTTGGCCACCGACAACATGTCCAGTCCGGTCGCGCTGTCGGCAGGCGCGTTGAGCATCCGTCGGGAATGGGCACGCAGTTGCGGATGCTTTTGCTCGAGCTGCCGGACCTTGCCTGTCGCTTCCCACTGGGTGTAACAGCTGTGCGCCCGTTCCAGATGGGCATTGCCGGAAGTCGGAAGGCCGCGTGCCAGAAAGAATCGGGCAGCGAGTTCGTGGGCAATGGCCTCGTTGTGAGTGAAGCCATTGGCTCGCGCCGAGCGGATGGCCTGCTCATACAAATGCTCGGCGTCGACCTCACGGCCTTCGAGACGGGCCATCTCCGCGCTGACCAGAGCGATGCGGTTCTCGAAATTCTCAGGACAGTTTTCTGCCCAGAGCGCAATCTGATGGTGGTGGGATGTCAGGGCTTTCAGATGTTCTGGCCGCTCACCAGGCGCCGCCCTATCGCACAGCGCCGCCCGAGTCAGTGCGCCATAGAAATGGTATTCAGCCACGTCGAAGAATGACGGCAAAACCCAAAGCAGGCGCTGCGCCCTCGATGCCGCCACGAGGGCGTCTTCGTATTCACCTGCGTGCAAGCGTGCCTGCAGCTTGCAGATCCAGTAAAAGGCCGTTGCGAACGCCAAGCGTCGGTCAGCTTCCAGGTACTGCTCAAACCGTTCCTCGTCGAACTGCGCATCATTGAAGGAAGAGAAATCGGGCGTCAAACCTCGCAAAGTCCGGACGAGCCTGATCTGTGCAGTGATGATGTCGACGATCTGGCCAAACTTGGCCTTCCGTGTGAATTCGAGCCCTTTGTCGGCTTCCCTCTGAACCTCGCCAAGGGGAATTCCGGCGGCGAGAAGGTTCGTGACCAATGTGTTGCAGCTATAACATGCATACGACAGATCGCCGCTCTCATTCGCTGTTTCGAAGGCCTTTCGAAACAAGGCACTCCCGGCGCGCAGAGGGTGCATCCAATTGTTGACATAAAGCGCAAAACACAAGTACACGCGGGCCCTGAAACGATTCAGTCCACGCTTTTCCACCAGATCGAAGCCGAGCTGGCCGAAGCGAAACCCGGCTTGGTAATTTCCAAATCTCGGCCCGAGAACCATGGCGAGCCACACGTAGGCGAGGCTCGAACCATCCGTATTACCTCGCTCGAGGCTGATGTTGGACATTCGGCCAATCATCAGGGCAAGCAGGTTCTGGTCCGTGAACAAGGCGGCACCCTGTCCCGTCGTGAGTACATCCAGGGTTGCACGCCAGACCGGGTCGCTCATCAGTGGCAAGTCGATGAGCTCCTCGATCGAACGGTTTCCAAGCCGTTGGCGCAGCTGCTCGAATTCCTGCTTCACATCGTCCTCGGTCGGGTGCGGCGACCAGTGAATGCCGACACGATGCATGTATTCGAGACAAACTTCTATGCCACGATCGGCTTTCAAGTTCGTATACAACACGATGCGCAAGCATGCGACGGCCGCTTGCTCCATCGTGTCCGCAGCGCGGGTCGAGAGCGCCGCCAAGCGCATTTCCGAGGTTGACAGATCCACAGTCAAGAATTCGCATTCAGCGCGGTTGATCTCCAGGGAAAAGGCAAGCTCATGCCGCCGCTCCCAGCAGTCCGCCCCCAACAGGGCCGCGCCTGCGCTGAGGTAGCCGAGCGCGGAGGCGTGAGCTGCTGACGCCTTGGCGCGCTGGCCGGCCCGCAGGTTCAGTTCGGCGATCCGCTCCCGCTCTTCCTGCGTATGGACCAGGCTGCTGCCGCGATTGAGCTGGCTGACGACCTCGAAGATTCTTTCCGCAACGGTCTCGGGCAACAGGCTGAATGCCAGGATGCGGCCGATGTGCAGGTGCGTCGCGGCCTGCGCGCTCTCGGGAATCAGCGAATAGGCCGCTTCCTGAACCCGGTCGTGAAGGAACTTGTAGGTGTCCCCTTGCCGGAACACCAGGCCCATCCGCACCGCCTTCCACAACAAGGTGTGGATGGCGTCGGCGGACCTCTCGAGGACGAAGCCGAGCGTTGCGACGTCTGTGGCGTTGCCCAGACAGGCGAACTGCACCAAGGCGTCTTGAACGTCTTGAGGCAGACGGGCGAGCTTGCCGACCATCAAGTCGGCCACGTTGTCGGTGTAGCCCTTGGCGTGGATGCGCGGCAGGGCCCACCTCCAGGCGGCCCGGTCCGAATCGAAGCGCAGCAGCGACTCATCGGCCAAGGAGGTCAGGAACTGCCGGGTGAAGAAGGGATTGCCGCCGGTCTTTTCCAGCACCAGCTGCGCCAGAGGCCGGGCCTCGCCAGGCGGGCAATGCAGCGACTCGGCAACGAGATGTGCGACCTCGTCGAGGGCCAGAGGACCGAGCGCGATGTTCTGAACAGCACCGCCCGCCTGGCGGATCGCCTCCAGGCCGCGCATCAGCGGGTGGCTGTCATCGACCTCGTTGTCTCGGTAGGCCCCGACCAGCAGGAGGTAATGCACGTCCGGGTGGATGGCGAGATCGGTGAGCAGCGTCATCGTCCCCTCGTCCAGCCATTGCAGATCGTCGAGGAACAGCACCAGTGGGTGCTCCGCGCGAGCGAACACGCCGATGAATCGCCGGAAAACCAGTTGGAAGCGGCGTTGCGCGTCCTGCGGCGGCAGGTCTGCGACGGGCGGCTGCGGGCCGATGACGATCTCGAGCTGGGGGATCAGGCTCACCATCAGCTGCCCATCGAGACCCAGCGCCTCGCGAATGGCATCGCGCCAGTGCGCGATGTTGGCGTCACGCTCGCCAAGGATCTGGCGAACCAGGCCGTCGAAGGCCAGGACCAGCGTGGCATAGGGAATGTCGCGCTTGTACTGGTCGAACTTGCCAGAACTGAAGTAGCCGCGCTTTGACAAGATGGGTTGTTGCAGCTCGTTCACCAGTGCGGACTTGCCAACCCCGGAATAGCCGGAGACCGTGACCAGCATCGGCGCCCCCGTCTCGACGACCGTCTCGAACGCGGCCAGCAGGGCTGCAGCCTCCCGCGTGCGGCCGTACAGCTTGCGCGGGATGAGGAATCGGTCGGAAACGTCTCGCTTAGCGAGCACGAACGGTGCAACTTCCTGGTACGCCTCCCATTGGGCGAGACAATGTTCCAAATCGGCCAAGAGACCACTGGCGCTCTGGTAACGGTCTTCCGGTGTCTTGGCCAGCAGTTTCAGCACGATGTCCGACACAGGACGCGGAATCTCCGGCACCACATCCGACACGGCAGGCGGCATCCTCGCGATGTGGCAGTGCACCCATCCTGGCGCGTCGTCTGCCTGAAATGGAAGTTGCCCCGTCAGCAAGCGATGCAGTGTGACTCCCAGCGAATAGAAATCCGTCCTGTAGTCGGCCTGACGGTTCATCCTGCCGGTCTGTTCGGGCGAGACATACGCCCAGTCGCCCGCGGCGGGTGCAGGTCCGGATGAACGAGTGTCGTGCTCGCGCGAGGCGGCCCGGCTCAGATCGAGCAAACGTACCTGGACATCGTCACGCGCGATCGCGATCAGGAAGTTGACCGGGCAGATGTTGCAATGAACGATGTCGGCGGCATGCAGCGCTGCCAAGGCGCGGGTCATTTGACTGGCGATGCGCAGGACGGTCGGCAAAGCGAGGCGCGGCTCGCGTGCCAGAACGGTCTCCAGGCTCTCGCCGGCGAAATGGTCCAGGACAAGGGCCGGACGCTTCTCTTCATCGAGCAGGGCAATCGGCCGGATGATTTCCCGAGCATGCAACGATTGCAGCAATGCGTATTCGTGCCCGAATCGCGCCTTGTCCTCGATGCCGGTCTTGTCGCGATCGCGGAGTTTCACGAGGACCGTTGTTCCGTCAAGCACATGGCGGGCCACGTAGAGTTGGCCGCCCGCGACCGCGCAATTACGCTCGACCAGTCGATAGCTGCCAATGTTCATGGGGCCTTGGCGTCTGAAGGGCACCAGGCAGGTGCCGGCTGGGGCGCGCCGCTGGCGTGCCGGGCAGCGTCGTTCAAGCCGGTGTACTGGCTCATGACGGCCATGTCGCCCAGATGATGAAGCGGGATCTCGCCACCGAGTTGGCCGCGCTTGATCACCAGCACCCGCTGTGAGACCGCCGCAATGAACTCGAGGTTCTGCTCGACCAGCACGATGGTGAGCCGCATGCGCTGGCGCAGTGAGACCATGGTTTCGGCAATCTCGTCGATGATCGACGGCTGAATGCTTTCGGTCGGCTCGTCAAGCAGCAGCAGCGAGGGCTTGCCCGCGAGCGCGCGGGCGAGCGCGAGCAGCTGTTGCTCGCCGCCAGACAGCGCACCGCCGGGCCGATTCAGCAGCGGCTTCAAACGAGGGAAGTCTTCCAGCAGCAACTCGATCGTCTGCAGCGTGCGCTCGCCGGTCTTGACCAAGCCGATGCGCAGGTTGTCCATCGCGCTCAGCGTGGGGAAGATTTCCCGGCCCTGCGGCACGTAGGCCATGCCGAGCTTGGCGCGCTCGTGCGGCGCGCGGTGCGTGACATCGACACCATTGAATATCACCGTGCCGGCGCTCACGCGCAGCGCGCCGATCAGCGTGCGGAGCAACGTGGTCTTGCCCATGCCGTTGTGCCCAAGAATGCCCACGGACTCCCCTGCAGAGATGGTCAGCGCGATGTCGTACAGCACAGGGATGGCCCCATAACCGGCAGAAAGACCTGAGAGGCTGAGAGTATTTCGATCATGCCCGCTCATCACGCCAAAAGACCCCTGCTCGTCGTTACAAATGCTCGCCATAGCCCGGCTATGGCTGCGCTTTGCGCCTAGATCAGGCGCCTTTTGACGTGCTGCTCGGGCACGCTCGAAAAACTCTCAGCCTCTGAGACTTCCAGCATCGTGCTCCAGCTTCAGTGCGGCTTCTTGCCGAGGTAGATTTGCTGGATCAGCGGGTCGCTCATGATACGGTCCGGTGTGCCTTCCATCAGGATCGTGCCCTGGTGCAGCACGGAGACCTTCTTCGCGATGATGCGGATGAAGTTCATGTCGTGCTCCACCACCACCAGCGCATGTCGGCGGTTGATTTCAAGGATTAACTCCGCGGTGCGAGCGACCTCGGCATCGCTCATGCCGGCGGCCGGCTCGTCGAGCAGGATCAGCGGTGGATCGGCGGCGGTCACCATTCCAATCTCCACCCACTGCCGCATGCCGTGCGCCAACAACCCGGTCGTCGCATCCCGCAGCGACAGCATGCCGACGCGCTCGAGCGTCTCGCGCGTGATGCGGTCGGCCTGCTCGGTGCTGTTCGAGCGGCGCGCCGAGAGCCACACGTTTTCCCAGACGCTCAAACCGTTGAAGAGACTGGGCACCTGGGTCTTGATGCCGATGCCCAGGCGCCCCGGCTCGTGCGGCTGCATGTTCGAGATGTCCCGGCCGCGGAACAGGATTTGCCCCGAGGTCGGCTTCACCTGGCCCGTCAGCAACTTGAAGAAGGTGCTCTTGCCGGCACCGTTCGGGCCGATCACGCAGCGCAGCTCGGCTTCAGCCAGCGAGAAGTTGACGTCGCGCGTGGCGTGCACCCCGCCGAATCGCACGTTGAGGTTGCGGGTCTCGAGGATCGGCGTCATGTCACGGTCTGCGCGGCAGGACCGGTGTCGCGGCAGGGGCTGGCGCGGGCATTCGCTTGTGCGCCAGCTGTCGATACAGCCATTCGCCGAGGCTGCCCAGGCTGGGCACGATTCCGCGTGGAACCACCAGGACGAACACCACCAGGATTGCGCCGAGCATGAGGTTGGAATTGAAAGTCTGCTGCGTGCCGATTGCCGTCGTCAGCCACTCGATCGCGACGCAGCCGATGATCGGGCCTACCAAGGTGCCCAGGCCACCGACGATCACCCAGATGATGATCTGCGCTGACTGCGCCAGCCCGAAGATGGTCGGGTTGGTGAATGCCCCCCAGTTGGCGAAGAGACAACCGGCCAGGCCGGCGATGGCGCCGCCGACCGTGAACGCGAACAGCTTGTAGGCCCGCACGTCGTAGCCCAGCAGCAGGGCGCGTTGCTCGTTCTCTTTCGCAGCGATGATGACGTGGCCGACCTTCGAACCGATCAGCACCCGCAGCGCGCCGTAGACGAGCAGGAGGCAGACGAAAGTGACGTCGAAGAGACCTTTCGGACTCAACACGTCGTCGGCGTTGCCTGGCACGTTGAGCGTCGGGATGCCCGGGATGCCGTTGAATCCGCCCAGCGGCGCGACACCGATCTTCCACTGCGGCCCGGCGGTCGAATTGACGAGGTTGAAAAGGATCAGCGTGACGGTGAGCGTGATCACGCCCATGTACACATCGGACAGCCGTCCATAGAAGATCACATAGCCGAGCAGGGCCGCAAACAGCGCCGGCACGCCGATCGCCAGAAAGAATGGCAGCGTACTTTCCCCCATGTTCAGCACGGCGATTGCATAGGTGTACGCACCCAGCCCGAAAAAGGCGGTCTGCCCAAAGCAGAGGATGCCGCCGAAGCCCCAGATGAAGGCGAGGCTCACGCCGAGGATGGACATCACGGCGTAGATGGTCACCTGGATCAGCGTGTAGTCGTCGAGCATGACCGGCAGGCCGAACAACAGCACGATGCCGATGGCCAGCCACAGCGCCGCGCTGACCCACGAGGTGACGAAGCGGTTCACAGCGACCCCTTGAAAAAGCGACCGGTGATGCCGTGTGGCAGCAGCCGCAACATCACGATCGCAGCGACCAGCAATGCCACTTCACCCAACACCGGCGTGCTTGCGAACGTGGCGAGCAGGTTGATCGCACCCAAGAGGCCGGACGCGCTGACAAGACCCGCGACGATCGCCGGCCCGCCGCTGATCACCGTGATGAAGGCCTTGGCGATGAATGCTCCGCCCATGGCCGGCACCACGCCGGTCAACGGCGCGAGCAGCCCGCCCGCAAGGCCGGTGATCGCCGCACCGGCTGCGAAGGTGACCGAGTAGACCCGGCTCGGACTGATGCCGAGCGCATTGGCCATGTCGGGCTTTTGCATCGTGCCGCGGGCAATCAGCCCCCACTGTGTGCGCAGCAGAACCCAGCGAATCGCCACGGCGAGCACTACCGCCACCGCGATGATCACCAGCGTGTAGCCGCTGACCGAATAGGCCCCGATCGAGAAGCTGCCGAGTGGCGCCGAAACGCCGGCCATGGTGTTGCCAAAGATCGACGTGACGATGCCCACCAGCAACAAGGACAGGCCCCAAGTTGCAAGCATGGTGTCGACCATGCGGCCATACAGGCGGCGGATGACGAGCCGTTCCAGCAGCACGCCAATGGCGCCCACGGCGACCGGCGCAATCAGCAGCATGGCCACCCACAGATTCACACCCAGCCTGGTCGCACCGATCACGCTGTACGCCCCCAACATCATGAACTCGCCGTGCGCCAGGTTGATCACCTTCATCATCCCGAAAATGACAGCCAGGCCTGCAGAGATGATGACCAGGCTGGCGACCGCGTAGAGCACCTGGATGATGACGACGACGGCAAGGTCCATGGGGTCAGAGGCCAGCCTTAGGGCATGGCCCGGAACAAGTTCCCGGGATGCGATGCAAGGCGCTCCGAGCGCCGTGTGGAGAGCCACGGTAAGTTGTTTCGGGCCATGTCCTTAGGCCTTGATGACGTACTGCTGGTTGTCGTTCGGGTTCTTCTTCAGGTTGCAGACCGCGCTCGTGTCGGTCGGCCTTTGCTGCTGGAAGGTCTCGACGATGTTGAGCTGCTTGTTCTTCACCTCGGCGATGCTCACATTGAGCACGCAGTGGTGGGTCTCGGCGTCCAGCAACACCTTGCCGCTGGGCCCGTTGACGCTGATGCCCGACTCGAGCCCGGCAATCACCTTCATGCGGTCCAGCGAACCAGCCTTCTTCACGGCTTCGGCCCATAGCTTGAAGGCCTGGTAAGTGGCCACCGCCAGCTCGGTGATGTTGGGGTAGTCCTTGCCGAAGCGCTTGTAGAAGCGATCCTTGAACGCCTTGTTCTCCGGGGTATCCAGGTTCTGGAAATAGCTGTATGAAATCAGGAAGCCGTCGCATTCTTCGGGCGACAGCACGATGTGCTCGTTGCCAGCAGCGAACGTCGTGGACGCGAGCGGGATCTTCTTCGTCAGGCCCGCGGCGGCCCACTGGCGATAGAACGCGATGTGCGCGCCACCGACCAGTGCCGAGACGATCATGTCGGGCTTGGCAGCCTCGATTTTCGAGATCGTCGGGCCGAAGTTGGTCACGTCCAGCGGAAAGAAGTCGATGGATGCGACCGAGCCGCCGTTTTCCTGCACGAACTTCTTGACCCACTGCGAGGTGATCTGGCCATAGTTGTAGTCGGCAGCGACCACGTAGACCTTCTTGCCCCACTTCTTCATTGCGTAGGGCACCAGCTTGGCGACCGTCTGCGCTGGCGTCACGCCGGTGCAGAAGGTGTTTCGGTCGCAAACACCGCCTTCGTATTGCGTGTTGTAGAAGTAGAGCGTCTTGTTGCGGTCGAGCACCGGGCGGATTGCTTCACGCGAGGCCGAGGTGATGCCACCCATCACGACCGCGGCCTTGTCCTTGAGCGCCGCCTGCTGCGCGAACTGCGCATACAGCTGCATGTTGGACTGCGGGTCATAGGTGGCGAGCTTGAGTCGCTTGCCGAGCAGGCCGCCTGCGGCGTTCTGCTCCTCGATGGCCAGCGTCATGCAGTCGGCCATCGGCTTGCCATAAATGTCGAGCCCGCCCGACAGGTCGTGGATGCTGCTGACGACCGTCTCGTCGGCGGCCAGGGCCGACAGGGGGAACATCGGCACGGCGGTGCCGGCCAACGCGCTGGAGGCCTTGATGAAAGAACGGCGATTCACGGAATCAACTCCGTTTGTTGTGAAACCGGAAGCGGGAAGCGGAGGAAAGCGGTGGGCCGCGCAGGTCGCCTCCCGGTTGCTGACCGGCTTGGTGGCGCGGATTGCAGCATGGCGTGTTCGGACCTGAAGCGCGCCTTGTCAGCCACGCTGGCACTGTCGCGATCGCTTGGTTTCAGGAGGGGCGTTGTTCTCTCATGCACATGACGGGCGAGGTGGAACTCGCCACCCGCAATCACGCAAGTCTGCTCGACAGGTCGATCGTTGCCAAAGGTCATGTGCCTTCTTGCCTCCAGAGCTGTGCTGTCGCCTAAGGGCCTTATTGACATCGTACCGAACACCAACGCGCTTCAGTTCATGACCTCGCTGCCTCATCGGCACACTGCATTCGCTGACGCTGAAGCCACGCACGATGAACTCGTCCTCACCCTCGCGTGAGGGTGGGCCAGGAGGCGATATTGCGCCTGGGCGCAATACGGCGCAAGGACTGGTCCAGTCTTGTCCAACGAACCGTGGGCTAACCGACAGCTCACGGGGCCGCTGTGTACTCATAGCCCCGGCGATGAACTGTCGCTCGCCCGCGCCGAACCCTCGCTTTCCGTTAGGCGTCACACAAAATCATCTGTATCGCATGCACAGCGCAAGAGACCAGCTCAAGGCAAAGCTCGACACCTCCATCACGGACGAGCGGACGATACTTGTTCGCAATACATTTCTTGCTGGCTCGGCGCTTGCGACCGCCATCCTAGTCGCGCTAACTCAAGTTGGCGCGAAGGAGATCGCGCTCAAGATCGCGGTAGTCGCCTGCTCAATTGCTGCTCCTACCTGGCTCTGTCTAGCCGCTTGCCTCGAGGCGTATTTGCACCTTGGCGACGATCTCAAAGTTCAGTTGCTCATCCTTCGCGCCAGCAGCGTCTACGCGCTTCTTCAGCTCGTAGGCGGAATCGCGCTGTATGTAGCGCTCTGCGGTGTGGTGAGCTTTCTGCTCCCATGGGCGCTTTACGTCTTCATTGCCGCAAGTGCACTTGGCGTGGCATACGTAGTCAGCACCTACGTGCGAGTCGCCAGATCTCTTCTTTCCCGTAAATAGTGGCTATGGAGCGGTGACGCCTAACGATTAAACGATTAAGAATAGATCGCGCGAAGCCGCGATCTGATCCGTTGAACTAAACCGCTACCGCGGTGGGCGTTTGCTCGACCAGTCGAGCTGGCAGTACCTTGACCGATGCGGGCATGTGCCCGTATTGATCAAGGAGACGGCGATGGCTACCCTTCTTCGGCAATGCATGTATCGATGCGATGGTGCTCAGCGGCAAGGCGGCGCGCACGCAAGAGGCCTACATTGGCGCGGTGGTGGGCCTGGCGCTGCACTACAAGCGAAGTCCCGAGCAACTCAGCGCCGACGAGGTGCAGCGCTACCTGCTGCACCTGCTGCGCGACCGGCACCTCTCGCTCTCCAGCGTCAACCGTTGGAAAGCGTACTTCGGCGTGACCGAGGTTCTGAGCCCTCTGCGTGAGCAGCTGGACAAATGGATTCGGCGACGGTTACGCATGCTACGCATGGAAGCAAATGGGGATCGAGGGGCTATCGCGAGCTGCGCAAGCGTGGCGTGTCCGTGCGCGAAGCATGGAACGTCAGCAAGAGCGCTCATGGCCCATGGCGAATCTCG
>JAJKJU010000079.1 GCA_021153565.1 Rhizobacter sp. | reverse complement strand
TGCACCATCTCCCGGGTGAGCGGATGCGAGCGCAGCAGGCCATGGGCCTTCGTCAGCGCGAGTTCACGCGGGTCAGTTGTCGCGACTGCCGACAGTGCGTCGGCCTTCTCGGCAGAACGACGCCGATTCGGGCGGGACCGGCGCGAGCGTCGGGTTCCGGCCGAATGGTCCGATACTGCATCCGTTGTCCCCGGGGCCGACGCGCTAGACGTGCTTGCTCCGTCCCTTCCATGAGGCTCCACCGCGGAAGTGACCATCGCACCGTAATCTCGGGCTTTCTTCGCGACCAGCTCGACGGCCGTCGACATGAAGCTGGACAGCGCATCTGCGAATTCAAGCTGGTGCTTCCAACGTTCGGATTCGCCTCCTTCGGCAGACCAATCCTCGGCAGCAGCCTGCGCGAAACGATCGGAGGCCCTGCCGAACCTGACGAGGGCCTGAAGCTGTTCTCGAGCTTGCCTGTATCCTTCTTGCGCGGCGTCGGGGCCGGTCTCCTCAAGTGGAGAGCCCAGTGCGGCAACCTCGTCCGAAAGCTGCACAAGCTCATCAAGAGTTCCTTGCAGCGCGGCGGGCAATTCATAAGTCATGAGACGCAGGTGATGCGACCAAAGGGCGCCGATGGCGGTTAAATCGGCCAGCGACATGGTCCTCGATATGCAGCGGTCCGTTTCTTCGCGAATGGGGCCGACGGCATTCGAACTATCACGCACCTCCGGCAGCTTCGACAATGCCTGCATGAATTGCTTGTAGTCCTGAATCTCGCGGGACTGCTCCGCAAGTTGCTTCAAGCGCTGCGTCAGGCGCAGCCGCTGCTCCTGCGCGGCATGTGGATTGACTGGGGGCAATCGGCTGCTGCGTAAGTCCTCCGACGCGTTCACTTGCACGTCGTCCGACAGCGTCGACACCAACTCGTCGACGAGGGTAAGAGCGCACCACACGGGTTTCGGCGGGGCGTCCACGGTGGGCGAAACGTTTTCGTGGATTGACAGCATCTTTTTCACGTTTTCGTAAGCCTGAACCAGAACACGACGCTTCAGCGCGGAATCCGCGATGCGGCCAAGGAAGTCCAGTGCCTCATTGACACGATTCCCAAGACCCTTCAGCTTGGCGATGCGCTCAGAGTCCGCAGCGCTCAGTAGCTCGTGCGGTGGAACTGCCGCCGAATCTCTCTGCGGCAAGCTGGTGCGAGGTGGGGCTGCGCTCGCGATTTGCGTGACCGAGTTGTGCCCCGCCTGTCGCTGCGGAATCCCCTGAGGCGGCACCCCGCTCCTGCGCGATCGCCTCGCCGAGTTGGTTTCTGAATTTGTCAGCCGCCTCCCCGCCCCACTTGCGGCATCCTGTGCCGAAGACAAACCGCCCATGGCGTTTCGCCTGATTCCACCGCCCGACATTGATATCGCTCCTGAAGGCCCAATGGCCAAATCTCAGGGCGATGTTAGGTCGCACTGAGCAGCGGTGTCGCCTTCGAAGCGAAGCGTTGTGTGTCGAGACGAAAGCCTGAGGACATGGCCCGGAACAAGTTCCCGTTTTGGGGGCGCGGGGCGGGATGGGATGCAAGCTCCGAGCGCCGTGTGGCGAGCCACACAAGCGAGGAGCAACGCCGCAGCGCGCCCGCCCAGCACCCCCAAAACGGGAAGTTGTTTCGGGCCATGTCCTTGGCCTAGAAAAACCATTCGCCGGACAGTCGCACGGTGCGTGGCGACCCGGCCAGCACGCCGCCGTAGTTCACGCTCTCCCAGTAACGGCGGTTCGCGAGGTTCTGAACTTGCAAACGCCACACCGTGGGAACATCGCCCACCTTCATGGCATAGCGCACACCGCCATCCCAGCGCGTGAACGCGGGCACGAAGAGCGAATTGGCTTGATCGATGGCCCGCTTGCCGGTGTACACCAAACCGGCGTTCAGGCTCAGCCCAGGCAAGTCGGCCACCTGCCAGTCGAACCAGGTGTTGGCCTGCAGCTTGGCGACGTTGGCAGGGTGCTTGCCTTCGCGCGCGTCGCCGGTGTCGCGCATGCGGGCGTCCAGCCAACTGATGCCGGTCACCACGGACAGGCCGGAAGCCACTTCCCCGTTCAGTGCCAACTCAATGCCCAGGTGCCGCTGGTGTCCTAGTGTCTTGAACAGGCTGTCTGCCGGATCGACTGCCTGCAAAGGCTTGTCGATGTGGAACACCGCCGCCGTTGCAGAGAGCCCGCGCTTGGGTATCCACTTGATGCCGGTCTCGATCTGCTTGCTGCGGATTGGATCGAGACGTTCACCGCGGTTGGACGCCGTGTTGGGTGCATAAGCGCCCTGCTCCAATCCTTCGGTATAGGTCGCATAAGCGGTCCATGCCTTGCTCGGCAGCCACACGATCGCGGCCGATGGGACGGTCACATTGACGTCGCCGTCGCGTTGCACGCCGCCGACGCTGAATGCTTCGGAGCGGTACGCGATGTAGCGCAGCCCCGCGAGCACGCGCCAGTGTTCGTTCAATGAGATGGTGTCACTCGCGAAGAGACTGGGCTGGCGCGTGTTCCCCTGATTCTTCGGCGGAGGGTTCGAGAAGTCCGGCCTGGCGCTATAGACGGGCGCATAGATGTTGCCGACGGTCAGCCCGTCGTTCGGGAACCAGCCTCCGTCCGATGACTTCATTCGACCGTCGGACAAGCCGAGCACGACATCGTGCTGAACGCCGACTGCATTCACGCGGCCGTTGAGGAAGGCCTGCGCTGATACCGTCGTGAAGCGCTGATCGGGCGAGAAGTAGAAATCGCCGCTGGTGATCGTGCCGCCAGGCGTCACGCTGTACACGTCGGGGAAAGCGGCATCGCGTGTCGTGAGGCTGTAGCCCAGTTGTGCAATCAGGTTCCAGTCCTCATCCAGCTCATGCTCCAGCCGCAGGCCGAGGTTCGAGGCTTCAGTGCGGTATTGGCCCCATGGCTGGCCGAGCAGCGTGCGCGGGTCGAAGCTCTCGGCGGGGACCACGGTGCCATCGCTGCGCGGACCGATGACGGGTTGGGCCGCCAGCTTTTTGCGCTGATGGTCGGCGTCCAGACGCAGCAGCGTTCCTGGTGCGAGCTGCATGTCCAGCGCGACGCTTGCCATTGCCCGCGACAGGTCGCCGGCATGCGTGAAGTCGCCCTGCTCTTCTGCCGCCATGTTCAGGCGGAATGCAAGTGCGCGGCCCTGGTCCACCGCCCCGCTGCTGTCGACGTGAAGGTAGTGCCCACCGAAGCTGCGCACTTCTGCGTCGACGCTGATGAAGCCGCGACGCGTAGGCCGCTTGAGAATGTAGTTGACGAGGCCGCTCGGCTCGCCCACGCCGTAGAGAAAGCCCGACAGGCCCTTCAGTACGTCAACCCGCTCCATGCTCTCCAGCGGAATGTCTGCGTAGACGTTGGTCAGCAGGCCGTCGCGTCGGACGCTGTTGACCGCGTTGGCTGAAAAGCCGCGCACTGCAATGCCGTCATAGGCACCGCCGAATGAAGCGGGCTGCACGCCCGGATCGTTCTTCAGCACGTCCTGCACGGTGCGAGCGCGCTGGTTGTCGATGAGTTCACGGCCATAGGAGCCGATGGAAAACGGCAGCTCCTGCAGCGACTGCACGCCGAGCGCACCAGCGTTGACGTCGCGATTGACATACAGAGTTTGCTTCTTCGCATTGATGATCACCTGTTCGAGCGTGACCGGCGTGTTGTCGGCATTTTCCGTCTGGGCCTGCGAGACATTGAGCGAAGCGGCGCCGATGAGCGCTGCCTGGAGCACTGTGCGTGTGTGTTTCTTCTTTGTCATGGATCGTTCCGGGTTCTATTGATCGTTGGCTTGGTACTGCGCGGGACGCGGGTTCTCGAACACCGCGCCTTCGGGGGTGGTGAAGCTCAGCGTGGCGCGATGAACCATGCTGTCGTACACAGCCTGCATGTCGCTGCTGGTGGGCTCGATCCACAGGTTGTGCGCGGATGCAAGGGAAGCTGATAACGCGCAGGCCACGGCCATGACTGTCTTCATTCGATCTCCATGCTTGAGTCACGGCAAATACGAATCATTCGCATTCTATGTCTTAGGATGACCCCCGTCCAAGCAGCAATGGGAGAAGAACCGATGACCGAATACGCGATTGCGCAGCAGCGCACATCGATCCACGTCCACCCGCTGACACCACGCGAATGCGCTGGCGTCGAGCAGCTCGTCGACGACATGGCGAGGACTTTCGGAAGCGTGGAGACGGCCGAGTTCGCCGATGCCTGCGCACTGGCAGCGCAGGAGCTGCCCCGCCCTCTGCGAGAACTCGCTCATCGCTTCAAGCAACTGCACCTGCCATGTGGCGCAGTGCTGATACGCGGCGTGCCGGTGGACGACAGTCGCATCGGGCCGTCGCCCGCGCACTGGGACGCGACATGGCGCAACCCGCCCACGCTGCGCGAAGAGATCGCGCAATGCCTGCTCACGTCGGCGCTGGGCGAGATCTTCGGCTGGCGCACGCAAGAGAATGGGCGCTTCCTGCGCCACATCGTCCCGATCGAAAAGGAACGTGCCGAGCAACTCGGCGGAGGCAGCAGCGTCACGCTGGTGTGGCACAACGAGGAAGCTTTCCACGACCATCGTTGCGACTTTCTGTCCATCGTCTGCTACCGCAACGAAGAGCGCGCCGAAACCATTCTGTCGGCCATCGACGACATCGAGGTCCCGGATGACAAGTGGGCCGTGCTGTCTGCACCGCGCTTCGTCGTGCTGCCCGATACCTCACACCTGCCGGACCAGAACGTCAGCTCTCATTGGCGGCTGGACGACGATGCCTTCGAGCGCATTCGGCGCATGTACGCCGACCCGCAGCCTGTGCCGGCGCTCAGCGGCTCGCGCCAGCGTCCGTTCATCCAGGTCGACGAGGCCTACATGGAGGCCATCGCTGGCGACCACGAAGCGCAGGCGGCCTTTGATTGGTTGATCGATCGCTTCAACGAACACAAGGCATCGGTGGTCATGGAGCCGGGCGACATGCTGTGGATCGACAACAAGCGCGCGGTGCACGGCCGCTCGGTCTACCAACCCAACTATGGGCCTCGCCATCGATGGCTCAGGCGCGTCAATGTCACCCTGAACCTGCGCGGCTCCATGCCCTACCGCGAGCACGCGGTCGCCCGTCACATCGTCTAGAGGTCTTCATGTCAACCACCCATGCCTTCAAGGCAGGCGCGAGCCTGCGCGTCTTCAGCAAGCGCGACCTCGCCTCGCTGACATTCGATCTCGACGAGGTGCTGCGCGTCGTCGAAGGCGCCTATCGCGCTTGCGCCGAGGAACGCTCCGCCAACCCGGCCAAGCTCACGGTAAAGCCGCAGGACGGCCGCTCTGTCGCCTACGCAATGCTTGGCCGCGACGGCGACCGCGAGACCGTTGCGTTCAAGACCTCGTACAAGTTTGGGCCCGAAGGCGACAAGGCCGATGAGCGCTACTACACCACGTTGACTCTGTACGACGATCGCATCGGCCACCCGATCGCGCTGATGGATTGCAGCCTGGTCGGCAGTCTGCGCACGCCTGCGGCTTCGGCACTGATCGCGCGGGCCTGCGCCAGGCCCGATGCGCGCACGGCCCTGGTCGTTGGCAGCGGCGTGCAAGGTCGCATGGCCCTGCCTTTTCTCGTGCAGGCCATGCCCCATCTGCAGCGGCTGATCGTGCATGGACATCACACTGCAGGTATCGATGCGGTGTTGAGCCAAATGCACCATCACCACCCGCTTCGCCGGGTCGAGGTATCGCGCAACTTGCAACGCGCCGCCCAGGATGCCGACATCGTGATCGGCGCCGCCGGGCCATCCTCATCGGGGAGCGTGGAGGTCGACTGGCTTCGCCCCGGTGCACTCGCGATCCTGGTCGGCTACGGCATATCGAAGCAGGTATTGCACAGTGCGGACTATCGTGTCGCCACCAGCGAAGAGCAGATGCGCGTGACGGGCACGGACCTGGCAATGGACGGCGAGCTGCCTGCAGTGGATGCCGAACTGCCGCAGATTCTCACCGGATCAAAGCCTGGCCGCCGGCGCGCCAGTGATCGTGTTTTTGCATACAACAGCGGCATGGTGGTCACCGACATCGCACTCGGCCGGCTGCTGGCCGAGCGCGCGCTGGCGCAGGGCCTCGGCCGGGAAGTCGAACTGTGGTGAACGCCATGTCCGAATCGACCGCTTGCTTGCAACCCGCACCGCTGCTGCCTGCGCTACAGCATCCGCTGGTCCAGCGCCTTCTCGAAGTTCATGCCGGGTTGCTGCATGAACTCATGAATGGACTCGGCTCGCCCTTGCACTTGATGCTGCCCCAGGTGTTTGCGCAAAACGCCGTCGCGTTCTCGAACTGCCTGCGACGTGCGGGCGTCGACGGCTTGGTGATGTATGCAAAGAAGGCCAACAAGGCGCGTTGCCTGGTCAACGTCTGTGCGCAACTGGGCCTTGGTGTCGATGCCGCGAGCGCTGAGGAGTTGACGCAGGCGCTTGGTGCCGGCGTGCCTGGGCGAGTGATCGGCATCTCCGGCCCCGCGAAACATCCTGCTCTGATGCGCATGGCGATTCGACAGCACTGCCTTCTGGCCATGGACAGCCTCGAAGAGCTGCACGCGTGCGCCGAGATCGCCGAGTCTGAACAGTGCGGCGCTCGCGTGCTGCTGCGCTGGCGGCCGGACTCGCAACCGCGCAGCCGCTTTGGCATGACAACCCCGGAACTCGACCACGCACTGCGCATCTGCCAAAGCCTACAGGCGCATCTCGGCCTCGAAGGCTTTTCATTCCACCTCAACGGCTACTCTCCTGACGAACGCGCTGAGGCAACACACCACCTGCTGGCCCGCTGCCTGGATGCGCGCCGCCTGGGCCTGGGCGCTGATTGCATCGACATCGGCGGAGGATTTGCGGTGCGCTATGTCGACACAGCCGCATGGCGCGACTTCGAAGCACAGCAGCGTGCCGAGCACTACCACGCGGGCAAGACCTTCGACAGCTTCTACCCCTATGCCTCTCAATCCCACGGCGCTGACATGTTGGCGGCAGTGCTTGCCTTCAAGAACGACACAGGCAACGCCCTGTCCAAGTGCCTGAGACGCGAAGGCATCCGCCTACTGATCGAACCTGGACGGGCCTTGCTGGACCAGGCCGGCGTCACGCTGTTCCGGGTGCAGGGCGTGAAGGACCGGCCCGACGGCTATGGCGTGCTCACGGTAGCAGGCACCAGCTTCAGCATGTCAGAGCAGTGGTTCAACAGCGAGTACCTGCCGGACCCGGTGCTGCTTGGTGATTGCCCCACCGGCGCCGCACCGTACATCGCCTGCGTGGCCGGCACCAGCTGCCTGGACAGCGACATGGTGAGCTGGCGAAAGCTGCGCCTGCCGCGCCGCCCATCGCCCGGCGACGTGCTCGTGTACTTGAACACCGCCGGCTATCAGATGGACTCGAACGAATCGCCGTTTCACGACCTTCCGCTGCCGCACAAGGTCGCGATCGAGTTCGACGGCGAACAACACCCTCGCTGGCGGCTCGACAGCATCGCGCCACTTCAAGACCTTCACCTCATCTAAGGAAGATCGACCTTCATGGACCGCCACCCACTGCAAAATCTCTCACCCATCGCCACCCGCACCTCCGACCTCATCGGGCACACCCCGCTGATGGAGCTGCTGACCACGCGTTTCGGAACGCGTGTCTTGCTCAAGCTCGAGCAGTTCAACCCGACGGGCACCGCCAAGATTCGCATGGCGCGCCAGATGCTCGACGAGGCCGAGGCGCAGGGGCTGCTCAAACCCGGCGGCTGGGTCATCGAATCGACCTCAGGCAACACCGGCATGGGGCTCGCGCTGCTGGCCGCAGAGCGCGGCTACCGCTTCACCGCGGTGGTCGATCACCATGCATCCAAGGACAAGCTGCGTGCCATGCAAGCCTTTGGCGCGGAACTGCTCTACGTCAATGAGGAGCCGGGAGATGGTCTGGCCACCGCCGATCGTGAGGCGCTGGCCGAACGCATCGCCGCAGAGCAAGGCGCGTACTGGACCGAGCAGCACAACAACCCCGCCAACGCCAACGGCTACCGAGCCGTGGCCGACGAGCTCGAGCAGGCGCTCGGCGCCGACATCACGCACCTGATCGGCGCGGTGGGAACGGGCGGCTCGCTGTTCGGCACGGCGCGCGAGATGAAGCAACGCCTGCCTTCGCTGCGTGTGATCGGAGTGGAGCCTGTCGGCTCGATTGCCTTCGGCGGGCCCGGTGCGCCGTACTACCAGTCGGGCACCGGCACGCCCGAAGGCGCGGAGATCGGCGAGCTCGTCGACTTCTGCCTGCTTGACGAAGGACTGAAGGTGAGCGATACGCAGGCCTTCAACACCGCACGCTACTTCGCTCGCACGCGCGCTGTGCTGCTGGGCGGCTCGGCAGGCGGTGTGCTCTACCAGGCACTCAAGCGCGCTGAAGTCGCACCGCCGCTGAGCACCATCGTCGTGCTGGTTTGCGACGGCGGCGAGAAGTACCTCGACACAGTGTTCAACGACGAGTGGATGAACGAGCGCGGGCTGATCGATCCAGCGATCGACGGGGAGCTCGATGCCTTGATGGAGCAGCTGACGGCAGGCGTGGCGGTGCGGGCATGAACATCGGCCACTGGCGGGCTGACGCGGCGCACATCGGCGCACTGGCCGGGCCGCTCGTGCTCACGCAACTGGCGCAGGTCGCGCTGGGCACCACGAGCGTGGTGATGCTTGGGCGAATGGGCGCACTCGAACTGGCCGCCGGCGGACTGGCACTCACCTTGTTCAACCTGCTGCGCACGATGGGGGTCGGTCTTGTCACGCCGACCGGCAATTTGATCGCCGCAGCCACGCAGGACGGGAGCGCGGTGACCGAACAGATCCGCGACTTGTCGCGGGCGAGCTTCGCTGTGTCCACCATTGCCGGCCTGCTGGCCTGGGCGGTGATGAGCATGGCTGGCCCCTTGCTCCTGCTGCTGGGCCAGGACGCCACAGTCGTCGAACGCTGTGCTCGCTACCTTGCAGTGGCCGCTCCGGGGATCGTTCCCATGCTGTGGTTCCAATCACTGCGCAACATCACGGTAGGCTTGCGCAAGCCCGGGCCTCTGCTGGCTGTCACGCTCGGGTCCGTGGCCGTCAACATCGCGCTCAACCTCGTGTTGATCGATGGCGGTTGGGGCATTCCGCCCCTCGGCCTGGTCGGCGTGGCCTTGTCATCGACACTCGTGAACGCCGCGTCGTTCGCTGCCTTCTTCGCCCTCGCACGGCGCGACGATTCGCACGCTTCAGTGCTTTCCTTTCGCTTCTGGGATGCACCTCGCGAGACCTTGTGGCGCACGCTTCGCATGGGCCTGCCCGTGGCCGCCACTTATGGATCCGAGGCAGGCTTCTTCTCGGTGCTGGCTCTGCTGGCCGGCACGCTGGGCGCAACGGCACTGGCCGCGCACACCGTGGTCAATCAGGCGGTCTACGTGGTCTTCATGATCGCCGTCGGCATCTCGCATGCGGTGTCGATCAGCATCAGCCCGGCGTGGGCCCGCAATGACCTCGCCACCACGCGCCGACTGGGCTGGATTGGCCTGGGCATCGGATGGGTGGCGATGGCCGGTGTGGCGGCGTTCTACCTCGCGATGCCTCAGCTCGTCCTCCGCGCTTTCGTGCGCGACAGTGCAGGCACCGCGACCCTGCTGGCAGTCGCCGCGCCACTGCTGTGGCTGGCTGCCCTGCTGCAGTTCTTCGATGCGAGCCAGAACATTGCCATCGGCCTGCTTCGCGGAGTAGGCGACACCAGCAGCGCCTTTGTTCGCACGCTGGTCGGCTATTGGGGCATTGGTCTTTGCAGCGCCTGGCTGCTGGGGGTGCACTGGGGGCTCGGCATCACGGGGCTGTGGCTGGGCCTCATCGCCGGGCTGGCTGCGACCGCCATCCAATTGCTGCTGCGCTTCCATCGACTGACAAGTGTGTCGAGCCGCCGTGAGGCAGTGGGCATCGCGTCAGTGGAGAAAGGATCGATCGCATGGAAGACAGGCGAATGACGGAAACAGAATCGTATGTCGTGGCCATCCGGCCGATCGAGCTGTTCCAGGCAACGGAACAAGTGGATGACGAGAAGGTTCGCCACTTGGCCATGACGATTCGCCGGCAAGGCCACTGGCTGGTTCCTGTCCCGATCGAATCGCGGACCGGTCTGGTCATGGATGGCAATCACCGCCTGCAGGCCGCGAGGCTCCTGGGCTTGCGGCGACTGCCGTGCGTGCCACTGGTCTATGACGACCGCCGCGTGTCGGTGCGCTGCTGGCGCAGCAACGTCCCGTTCGACGTGCAGCGCGTCATGACGATTGCCACGCGGCGCGAGTTGCTGCCGTTCAAGACCACTCGGCACCGCTTCGATCCACCGCTGCCGCAAAGTCATATTCCGATTGCGCTGCTGGCTTGATCGACACCGGGGCTTGACGCCGAGCTGCAGGAACGCCTGCTGTCTTCGAACCCGCGTCTCTCAGCCCCGCCTGCAAGAGCTCAGAGGCTGAGAGTATTTCGAGCGTGTCCGAGCAGCACGTCAAAAGGCACCTGATCTAGGCGCAAAGCGCAGCCATAGCTCGTGCTATGGCGAGCATTTGCAACGACGAGCAGGGG
>JAJKJU010000078.1 GCA_021153565.1 Rhizobacter sp. | reverse complement strand
CTGCTCGTCGTTGCAAATGCTCGCCATAGCCAAGCTATGGCTGCGCTTTGCGCCTAGATCAGGCGCCTTTTGACGTGCTGCTCGGACACGTTCGAAATACTTCAGCCTCTCAGCGCGATGTCAGTTGGGTGCCTGCCCCGATCCCAGCGTGAAGCTCAAACTTCTGAGGCCCGTGGTCTGCTTCTCGACGAACAAGCCGTTGTAGTAGACGGAATCCAGCGTGACTGGGGGCATACCGCCAATCGGTTTCCCGTCGAGCTTGGGCTGGAAGGTGACCTGCCCGCTGTCCGAGACGGTGATCGCCACGGTAGGCCTGCTGCCGGGGTTGGGAAACACGTCCGGCGGCGTTTGAACGTCTGCGAACGGGTTGGTCGGAACGAACACATTGGACCAGCGTTGGAACTCGCCGGACAAGGTCTTCTTGTCGGCAGAAAGCTTCAGCGGTCCATTGGAATAGTTCACCTTGTCCGCAGAATCAGGGCTCCCCGATGGATGGGAGCCGGGCAGGTGCTCGACAAGAGTCGCGTATACAACAGCCACTGAAGGGAAGTCTTTGCCAGGGTTCAGGACCCCCAGCTTGGCGTGGTCGAATACGGATTTCAGGGTTGTATCGTTCGGCATGAAAATATCTCACTTCGTTCAGTTGAAGGTTGGCGCAGTCTCAACTTCGTGCCGTCATGGCGACGTTGTTGCCCGCACCGGCTTTTGCACAGCTGTTGCTCGTCCTGCACTGCCAAGTCGACGGCAGTGCACTCGAAGCAGGAAGTGGATTTAGAGATCTAGCCCCCCAGCGTCATGCTGTGATCTGGACATGCCCTCGATGTCTCACTCCCTTGTCGTTCGAGACGACGGTGTGACTCTACGGCGGGATGCAGCAGTCTCTGCTTCCGTCCAAAAATTCGGAACGTAGTTCAGAACGTCATTTAATCAGGGAGGAGATGCCATGAAGGCCGATGGCGAATCAGATCAAGCCTATGCCTACCGGCTGCGTGCCATCGAAGATCTCGAACGGCGTATTCCGCATCAAGGATACGTTTGGGGTGTCGGCTCGCGACAGCCCAACGGCAGCGTGAACATCGTTCGCGAGCTGGCCTCCTGGCGTGGGTTGCCTGAACTCTTCGTCAGAAACTACGCAAAGGTGGCCGATCAAGATGTGGTGGGAATGCTTTTCGCAGCATTCCCGAAACTCACCTTCCGGGTATCGGTATCGGACTACGAAGGGCTCGTGGACAAGCTGCCCAGCATGAGCGGGCTGGCCGAATACCTCAGGAGTTCCGAGATCCACCACCTGATGCTTGCAGGGCTGGAGATACCTTCTGCAGGGCTGGCCTGGGTGACTCTTTACCGCCGCAGGACGGAAGACATGGCGCCAGGCGAGGAACCTCCGCCATTCTCGGCAGAAGATGAGGCCTGTGCGAGATACGTCGTGCCGTATCACCTCTATGAATGGCTGAGCCTGCTTCGGCAGCACCCTGAAGTGCCGAGAGAAGACGAGGCGACCAGCCTGAACGAGGACGCTGCAGCGCTGCTCTGGATGAAGCCGCAAGAAGCCCTCATTGCAGCCATGTTGGCCCACCAACTTCCGGTAAAGATCATTTCCAAACTCACCGGGCTGAATCCGGGACAGATCTACGACAGCCACAAGGCATACAGCAAGAGAACGGGCCTCAAGCAGCAAATCGACATGCTGGTGCTGGCACGATTGCTCGGCCGATCACCCTCGCAAAAACCGTGAGCAGGATCGCTTGCGGTTCAAACACTCATCCTATGCACAGACGTTTTATCAGCTCCGGTTCTCCCTTCGAAGACCAGATCGGCTATTCGCGGGCTGTCGTTCAGGATCCGTTCGTCTTTGTCTCGGGCACAACAGGCTTTGACTACAGCACCATGACCATCGCGCCCGACATCGTGGCGCAGACCGATCAATGTCTTCAGAATATCGAGCAGGCCCTGAAGGCCGCGGATTCCAGCTTGCTCGACGTCGTCCGGATCACCTATGTCGTCCCGAACGCTGAAGACTTTGAGAAGTGCTGGCCCGTTCTGCGACGCTACCTGGGCAACATTCGTCCCGCAGCGATGATGATTTCGGCCAAGCTGCTGGATCCGCGGATGCTGATCGAAATCGAAGTCACCGCCATGAAGCAGTCCGCCGCGGGTGACGACGGCTCCCGGAACAACGCCTAACTCTGGGGGATTCGCAGTTCAGATCTTGCACGTCGCTGCGCTTTGCGCGACCCTTCGGCACATGGCAACACCTATCAGCATCAGCGTCCCGCACCAGCTCGGCCGCGCCGAGGCCCGCCGCCGTATTGAAACCGGCTTCGCGAGCATCACGCACCAGTTGCCCGGCGGCGGCACCTGCAACGAACGATGGGACGGCGATCAGATGACCTTCAGCATTGCGGGGGTAGGTCAGACCATCTCTGGCACCGTCACGGTGCTTGATGCGGCAGTCAACATCAAAGTCGAGTTGCCGGGCGTACTCGGCATGATCGCCAGCGGCCTCAAAGGGCGGCTTGAAAAGGCAGGGCAGCTGCTGTTGACGAAGAAGTAGCGCCGGCTGGGTTCCTCAACCCGTCCTTGAACTGGCAGTGAAAGCTGCCAATTGAGCGTCAAAAGCGCGCTTGTAGGCAGGGCGCGCTTCGCCGCGGGCGACATAGGCGGATAGGTTGGGATATTCGTCCAGCAGCCCCGACGTTTTCAACCTGAGCAGCACCGCCACCATCATCAGGTCGCCCGCGCTAAACGCACCATCGAGCCAGTGGGCATCGCCAAGGCGAGCGGAAAGCTCGCCCAGGCGGACACGGATGCGATCCTCGACGACAGGCAGGCGCTGTTCGTACCAGCTCTTGTCGCCTTCCAAGAGCTTGGTGTTATGAAGATCAAGGATCGGCGGCTCTACCGTGCTGAGCGCGGCAAACATCCATGTCATCGCGCGCGCCCGGGCATTCGCATCGCCAGGCAGCAGACCTGCATGGCGCTGCGCAATATGGAACACGATTGCCCCTGACTCGAACAGGACAAGATCGCCGTCTTCATAGGTCGGAATCTGCCCGAAAGGATGAAGCGCGCGATGCGCCGGTTCCTTGTGCGCGCCAAGGGAAACAAGACGAACCTCGTAAGATTGCCCCACTTCTTCAAACGCCCAGCGAACGCGCATGTCACGCGCGAGTCCCCTGCCGCGGTCTGGCGACCGTTGAAACGCGGTAATGGTCGGGGTCATATTTCTCCCTGTGCTGAATGGCCCGTTGAGGGGCACAGATTAGCCGTTCGAGACCGACCCTGATCGACGTCCGGAATAGTCTCTCGGCAGACAGACTCGACCGGACACACGTCAGGTGCGACTGCGCAGCGTGCACGCTGAAATCGCCGAGCCTGACGCAAAGGGAAACAACGCACGAGAATCGCCGCATGAAGCATCTGCGTTTTTACTTCGATGTCATCTCGCCCTTCGCGTACCTCGCCTTCGAGCGCTTGCCGCGCGTGCTCGATGGCCTCTCGTACAGCGTCGACTATCAGCCGGTGCTCTTCGCCGGCATGCTGGCCCACTGGGGCCAGAAGGGCCCCGCCGAAATTGAGCCCAAGCGTGCCTGGACCTTCCGCCACGTGCACTGGCAGGCGCATCGCGACGGCATCGCACTGAAGACCCCCGCGCAGCATCCTTTCAATCCGCTCGCCTTGCTTCGCCTCGCCATCGCTTGCGCTCCCGAAGGCGGTACGCCAAGCCGCCATGTGTGCGAGCAGCTCTTTCGCCACGTCTGGCAAGACGGTGCCGATGCGAACAATCCGCGGCGTTTCGAGGACCTCGCGCAACGCCTATCGCCACGCACCGATCCGAACAGCGATTCCATCAAGCAAGCCCTCAAGGACTCGACCGCACAGGCCATCGCCAAGGGCGTATTCGGCGTCCCCACCATCGAGCTCGATGGCCGTCTCTTCTGGGGTGTCGATGCGCTCGACATGATCGGCGCGAGCATGCGCGGCGATGGGTGGTTCGACGGAACCGCATGGTCCGACGCTGCGGTTGCACCACCCGGAGTTCCACGTGCCCCCTCGGGCAATCCTTGACAGGGACTTTCCATTGAATATCACATTGAGAAATTGAACCCGGGGGTTCGCCCTAGGTTTGTCAGCAAACGTTCAGCGTCCCGTCAGGAGGGGGTCAGAGCCCGCCTTGAAGATACCGGCCATGCACCGCCGGGTGGCGGTGTCCTTTCACAGGAGACACAGATATGGCAACTACAGTGGGCGTGGCGAAGCCGCCAGTCAAGTCCACCGCTCCGATGACGGCAGAGGAAAAGAAGGTCATCTTCGCCTCGAGTCTCGGCACGGTTTTCGAGTGGTACGACTTCTATCTCTACGGCACTCTCGCCGCGATCATCGGCAAGCAGTTCTTCTCGAACCTTGATCCGACCTCGCAGGTGATCTTTTCTCTGCTTGCCTTCGCTGCCGGCTTCATCGTGCGTCCGTTCGGCGCGCTGGTCTTCGGCCGGCTCGGCGACATGATCGGTCGCAAGTACACCTTCCTGGTCACCATCCTGATCATGGGCTTGTCGACGTTCATCGTCGGCACCCTGCCTTCGTATACGTCCATCGGCATCGCAGCACCGGTCATCCTGATCGGCCTGCGTCTGCTTCAGGGCTTGGCACTGGGCGGCGAGTACGGCGGCGCAGCCACCTACGTGGCCGAGCACTCGCCGCACGGCAAGCGCGGTGCGTACACCTCGTGGATACAGACCACGGCAACGCTTGGCCTGTTCCTGTCGCTGCTCGTGATTCTCGGAACGCGCACCTGGATGGGTGAAGACGCCTTCGCTGACTGGGGCTGGCGCATTCCGTTCCTGGTGTCGATCTTCCTGCTCGCCATCAGCGTGTGGATTCGCTTGAGCATGAACGAGTCGCCCGCCTTCAAGAAGATGAAGGAAGAGGGCAAGACTTCCAAGGCCCCGCTGACCGAGTCCTTCGGCCGGTGGAAGAACCTGAAGATCGTGATCCTGGCGCTGATCGGCCTCACGATGGGTCAGGCGGTCGTCTGGTACACGGGCCAGTTCTATGCGCTGTTCTTCCTGACGGGCGCATTGAAGGTCGACGGCGCCACCGCCAACATCCTGATCGCGTTCTCGCTCTTGATCGGAACGCCGTTCTTCGTCGTGTTCGGCGCGCTGTCGGACAAGATTGGCCGCAAGCCCATCATCATGGCGGGCTGCCTGGTCGCTGCGCTCACGTACTTCCCGCTGTTCAAGGCGTTGACTGAAAACGCCAACCCCGAACTCGCGGCTGCCCAGGCCAATAACAAGGTGGTCGTGGTCGCTGACCCGGAGCGTTGCTCATTCCAGTTCAACCCGACCGGCGTCGCCAAGTTCACGAGCTCGTGCGACATCGCGAAGCAGGTGCTGGCCGGCCGCTCGGTGAGCTACGAGAACGAAGCGGCTCCCCCCGGCAGCGTGGCGCAGATCAAGATCGGCGACAAGGTCATTTCGGGCTTCGAGTCCAAGGGTCTGCCTGCAGATGAGTACAAGAAGAAGGATGCCGAGTTCAAGGCCGCGATTGCTGGTGCCCTGAAGGACGCTGGCTACCCGGCCAAGGCCAAGCCGATTCCGTTCATGAGCGGAGCCTGGTGGGCCATCGTCGCGATCCTGACCATCATGGTGATCTACGTGACCATGGTGTACGGACCGATCGCCGCGATGCTGGTCTAGCTGTTCCCCACACGCATCCGCTACACGTCGATGAGCCTGCCGTACCACATCGGCAACGGCTGGTTCGGCGGCCTGCTGCCTGCCACGGGTCTCGCGATCGTGGCCCAGACCGGCAACATGTACAACGGCCTGTGGTATCCGATCATCTTTGCAAGCATCACCTTCGTGGTCGGCATGTTGTTCGTCAGGGAAACCAAGGACGTCAACATCTACGCCAACGACTGATGGCACATAGGGCCGCGGCATGACGCTGCGGTCCTTCCGAAGTCCTTTCAAAGGTTCAATCGATCATGTGGAAATTGGTCCTCGGCTTTGTCCTGTTCGCTGCCTTGGCGATGTTCATGCTGAAGAATGCCGGCGGCGACGTGGACATGGGCGGCGAGAAGCATGGCATCGACTCGCACCCGGCCACGGCTGCGCCAACACCTGCTCCAGCCGCATCGAAGTAACCGACGCTGCCATCCGAGGTATGAACCGGCCGGTCAAAAAACCGGTCGGTTTCTTGTGTGAGTTCGAGGAGCTCGCAACCTGTCAGTGCTTACATCTTGCCCCACACCAGTCGTAAACGTACCGTCCAAACATACGGTGGTCGCAAACAGACCACCAGAAGAATGACGGGAAGAAAAACGAATGAGCCGATCAATCGGTCGTGTGGCGAATGTTCTGTGTGCGGCGGCGCTTTCCATGGCATTGCCTGTGGCGTTCGCGAAGGACGGCCCGCCTGTGGGAGCGAAGCTCGTCCATCGAGACAGCGGCGGCCGCGATTGGTGTGTGACCGTGGTCGCCACGGACCGTGGAGTGGATGCCCAGGATTGGGTCTGGTTCACCTTTGACGAGGATCCTCGGCGCATCGAGCATGCGCCGGTCGAGGCCCTGGGAAGTTCGTGCAAAGCTCCCTTGAAGTAGCCCGGTTCACGCGGGCGACGAATTGCCCGGCTCTTTCTCTTGAAGCGCTACCAGGCACTCGCTGCACAAGCACCAGCGATATCGTTTCTCCAACTCCGCGAGCGTCGTCGCGCTCAGCTTGATTCGCGAGCACCAGCAAGGCTCTTCGTCGTTCACGCCGCATCGAAACGCGGCGCTGCAACGGGCGCAGGCCGCAGCACCGGCCGCACCAAGGTTTGTCACGCGAACAACTCCTTGTGCTGCTCGCGGAGCAGGTTCTTCTGCACCTTGCCCATCGCATTTCGCGGCAACTCATCGACAACGAAGAGTTGCTTGGGCACTTTGAAGTTCGCGATCTTTGATTTCATCTCGGCGATGAGCAACGGGGCATCGAGTGCTGCGCCCGGCTTGCCCACGACCACGGCTACCACCGCCTCACCAAAATCACGATGCGGCAGGCCGATCACGGCGCTTTCCGCTACGCCGGGTGTTGCGTTGAGATAGCCCTCGATCTCCGCCGGGTAGACGTTGTAGCCTCCGGTGATGATGAGATCTTTGCTTCGGCCGACCATGACGACGTAGCCCGATTCATCAACCTTGCCCATGTCGCCGGTCTTGAACCACCCGTCGTCGGTGAACTCTTCCTTCGTTTTTTCCGGCATGCGCCAGTAGCCTTTGAAGACGTTGGTGCCCGTGACTTCAATTCCGCCCACCACGCCTTTGGGGGCGATCTGTCCCTGATCGTCGCGCACCCGCAAGCCGACGCCGGGCAGCGGAAAGCCGACAGTGCCGCCGCGCCGTTCGCCATCTTTCGGGTCGCAGGGGTTGGAGGTCAGCATCACCGTTTCGCTCATGCCGTATCGCTCGAGAATGGCGTGGCCGCTGCGTTCGCGAAACTCGTTGAATGTCTCGATGAGCAGTGGCGCGGACCCGCTGATGAACAGCCGCATATTCCTGCACGCATTTCGTGTGAATGAAGCTTCGCCCAGCAGCCGCACGTACAGCGTCGGCACGCCCATGAACACCGTGGCCTCGGGCAATCTCTCGGTCACGGTGCGCGGCGAAAACTTGTTGAACCACAGCATCTTGCTTCCGTTGAGCAAGGCGCCGTGCGAAGCGACGAAGAGGCCGTGGACGTGGAAGATGGGCAATGCATGGATCAATACATCACCTTCGCGCCAACCCCAGCAGGACTTCAAGGTGAGCGCATTCGTCAACAGGTTGCCGTGGCTCAGCATCGCGCCCTTGCTTCGCCCAGTCGTGCCGCTGGTGTAGAGGATGGCCGCGAGGTCGTCGGCGCCGCGATGCGTGGGTGTGTTCGTGTCCGGGTGCAGGGCCGCGCGATCGAGCAGGGTGCCGGTTCGGTCCTCGTTCAACGTGAACACATGCGTGCAGCCTGCCTTGAACGCGATCTTGCTGACCCATCCGAAGTTCTTGCCCGAGCACACGAGCACGCTGGGTTCTGCATTGCCGATGAAGTACTCGATCTCGCTGCTCTGATAGGCGGTGTTCAGCGGCAGGTAGACGTAGCCTGCACGGATGACTGCGAGGTACAGCAGCAGCGCTTCGACCGACTTCTCGGTCTGCACGGCCACGCGCGCACCTGCAGGCAAGTCCAGCCACTGCAGCAGGTTGGCGATGCGTGCCGTGGCCCGGTCGATGTCGCGCCATGTGTAGAACAGCGGATCGCTATCGGCAGTTTCGATGGCGGTGCTGTCGAGGTCCGTGGGGAAGGCGTCGCGGATGGCGACGAAGAGATTTTGGTTCGCTGTCATGAAAGGAAACCTGGATGAAATCAGCCTCGCTGGCGATGGGGGTACATGTCTTGGCTTCGTTGTTGGGGGTAACTGATCAGATCAGCGGCGCAAAGGCCCGCGATTGTGCGACCTCGCCATGCACGAGTTTCTCGTGGTGGGAAGGATTCAACGTATTTTTCCGACTGGCAAGGACTGGTCCGCGCTATGCGAGGCGCCCACCGTCGCCAGGTACTGGTGGATTTGGGCCACGGCCGCCGCGCCTTCGCCGATGGCGCCGCCAACCCGCTTGACCGAACCTGAACGCACGTCGCCTACCGCGAAGACACCGGGGATGCTGGATTCCAGCGGCGCCGGCCGGAATCCATCGGGCGACGCGCGTAACGCAATGCCGGTGAGCACAAATCCATGCGGATCGACCGCCACTTTGCAGCTCTCCAGCCAGCGGGTTTCGGGATCTGCGCCTACGAACAGGAACACATTGCGCAGCGCCCTTTCATCATCGACCCCGGCTCGGTGGTCACGCCATGTCACTGCAGTCAGTCCGCCAGGCGCGTCGCCGTGCAGCCGAATGATCTCGGTGTGCGGCCTCAGCTGGATATTGGGAGTCGCGTCGATGCGGTCGATCAGATAGCGCGACATGCTCGCCGCGAGACCCGGGCCTCGCACGAGCATGTGGACCTTTGATGCATGCTGCGACAGGAACACCGCCGCCTGGCCCGCGGAGTTCCCTCCGCCGACCAGCACCACCTCGGTTTGCGCGCACATCGTCGCTTCAAGCGCAGACGCCCAGTACCAGATACCCCGGCCTTCGAATTCTTTCAGGCGCGGCACGTCGGGCCGGCGGTAACGCGCACCGCTGGCGATGACCACGGTTCGGGCCCGCAGACGCCGGCCATCGGTGAGCCGGACGATGAGTTCGCGTTCTCGCCCAATGCGCGCGCAATCGAGCGACTGCACTTCAGTCGGAATCAGCATTTCGGCGCCGAACTTCTGCGCCTGTACATAGGCACGGCCCGCCAATGCCCCGCCGGAGATACCGGTGGGAAACCCGAGGTAGTTCTCGATGCGCGCACTGGCGCCCGCCTGCCCACCATAGGCGCGGCAATCGAGCACGACGACGCGCAACCCCTCGGAGGCAGCGTACACAGCCGTCGACAGGCCAGCAGGACCCGCACCCACCACGGCCACGTCGAACAAGTCATCGTGGTCCACGGTGTCGACCATGCCCATGCAGCGGGCCAGCGCGGTATCGGATGGGTTGAGGAGCACCGAGCCGTCGGGACACACGGCCAGGGGCTCGCCGGCGGCTGCGCCGTATTGCTCCATCAAGGCCGCGGCGCTGTCATCCTGGCTGGCATCGACCACGTGATAAGGCTCGCCATTGCGACTCAGGAAATTCTGCAGCCGCAGCATGTTGGCGGACCCTGGCTGGCCGATCAGCACGGGACCGCTGGCGCCGGCCTCGATGAGCGCCACGCGACGAAGGATCAGCGCGCGAACCAGGCGCTCGCCAAGATCTGCCTCGGCAATGATGAGCGCTCGCAACTGGCTGGAAAGTAGCAGCAGCACCTCCACGTCTTCTTGGACGATTCCGTCGACCAGCGATGGCTTGCCGGAGAGCGTGCCGACTTCGCCCATGAACTGGCCGCGACCGTGTTGCACGATGGGTGTCACGCGGCCCATTCCGTCGCGCTGGCTGACGGCCAGGACGCCTTTGAGCACGACAAACATGCCCGGGCTCGGCTCGCCCGCGGTGACCAGGCGCGTGCCGCGCGGGTGCGCTTGCTGCGTTCCGAACCGGCGCATTTGCGCCAGATCGGCCTCGCTGAGCACCGGAAACATCTGGTGGCGGCGAGACAAGAGCTCGCTGGGTGCGTCGTCGGCCATGGCAACTCCCATGTGGGGCGTTGGCGATGATTAGACGACAGGCGAAAGCGCAATGCTGCGGCCATGGCAAAGTCCGCGTTTTGCTGATGCTGCACGGCGGCTCGGTGCGTTGGAGATCTGTTGGCCTGGACGATTTCAGCCACTTGAGCAGGATCAATCGTGTCATCAGCCAGGGAAAGCACCGACATCCTTGCGAAAGTCCCCCTCAAAGCCCCCGATACGCGGTGGGCGTCCCCTCCGCTCCAGTGGCGACGTGTCGCTATCATTCTGGGCTTCCACCGGGACTGGCGACAGGTGCCTACTGCAGCGCCACCAGCACGCCACACCTTGCAGTAAAAGGCCGCAGACAATGCAGCGATTTGACATGGAAATCACCGAGTTGCGCGCCCTGGGTTTTGCAGAAGGCCTTCCCATCGGGTCGCCCCATCGGGCCGAGGACATCGTCGCTCGTCTCGAGTCAGGCCGCATTGGCGTCGCAGTGGAATTCTGTGACCGTGAGGGCTCGCCGACGTACGCGGTGATTCCTCTGCTTGCCGGACGTAACCACGGGCGCGTGGCCACCGACACCTGGGTCGACGTCGTTCGCGACATTCGTCGGCGCACACCACTGAGCGACAACGAATGAACGAGATTCTCTCGATGGCTAACCTTCAAGTAGATCCGGCACGGCCGGCGCTGACGTCCGAGCAAACCCTCACTGGCTGGCGCCGTGAGTTCTGTGTCGAATTACTCGGCGAAGGTCAGGCGCGAGTCTTCCTTCGAGCCGTCGAGTTGCCCTCGATGAAGGCCGATGAACTCCGCCAGGCCATCTTGTTCTACCGCGTCGGTGCCGCCTTCCACGACCTGGATGGCTGCGTCGCAGCGGTGCGCGAGCCGCTGGAGCGTCTCGCTCGCACGGCGGTGCGGCAGAAGCCAGGCAAAGACAATCTTTTCGCAGCGGTCACATACGACCGCAACGCCTGGGATCGCGTGGTGCAAGGCGTCGAGAATTGGCAGCGCCGTCTGCACGCGACTCTGTCTCGAGAGTCGAATCGTTAAGGATTCGGCAATGCAAGGTCCGGCGACCAAAGCTTCATGCATGACGCTCGCGTAACAGAGGGTTCGTGCAATATTTGCCCAGACCACCGTTTTCGTCACCGAGACCGCGACGACACGTCCGAAAGCGCATCAAGGCCGGTCGTTTCGGCGATGACAATGGTGCGGTCGAAAAGAGGACATGCGCATGGACACATCAATGATCAAGGGAATTGCAGTCGGTGGCATCGCCATGGTAGTGCTCGGAGCTGGCGCAGTCTCGGGCTACAGGACGATGACGAAGCCAGAGTTTGCCGAGGTCGTCGCAGTGAAGGAAGTCGTCGAGACGATGGTGACTCCACAAGAGAAATGCGAAGACGTCAAAGTGCAACATCGGGCGCCTGTGAAGGATGAGCATCGCATTGCCGGCAGCGTGGCCGGTGGACTCGCGGGCGGACTGTTGGGAAGTGCCGTGGGCGGCGGCAAGGGCAAGACACTTGCCACCGTCGCCGGTGTTGCCGCTGGAGGCTACGCTGGCAACCAAATCCAGAAGAAGATGCAAGAGAAGGATGTCGTCACGACGACCGAGCACCGCTGCAAGACCGTGAATGAGAAATCGCAAAAGGTGGTCGGCTACAACGTGACATATCGCCTTGACGGCAAGGATGGCGTGGTACGGACGTCCTTCAAGCCGGGCCCGACGCTGCCGGTGAAGGACGGGCAAGTCGTGGTGACGACGCCGAGCTCGGACAACAAGTCGTAGCATCGGGAAGCGATGGCGCTCATCGTAGCCATTGCGCCCCGGGCGCCGGCAGCAACTCCTGGCCTAATTTCACAAGTCTCCGATTTGATCCGGGCGTCGCAATCCGCGTTGTTCCAGCAACTGCCAGACCGCGCGCTTTTCGTGGTCCTCCATGCGAGACCAGTTGGCGATTTCATCGAGGGTGCGAAAGCAGCCTTCGCACAAGCCGGTGGACGGGCTCATGCGACACACGCTGGTGCAAGGGCTGGGGACGGGGGCGACGAGTTCGGACATTGAGGAAATTGTCGCCCTGATCCGCTATTCACGGTATTCGTTCAGACGCTTGGCGCACCGATGGGCACCCGCCCTCACCGCCCTTCACATTCAGCGTGTACGAATCTCTCGGCACACCACGCTCAGCATCAAGATTGCACGATATCGACCACCGGTGCGGCAGTCAGCGCCTCGAGTTGCTGGGGGCTCAGTTTGAATACGCCGTTCGGATGCCCTGCCGCAGCCCACACTTCGCCGAAACGAAATAGCTCGCGGTCGATCAGCGTCACAGGCGTGTTCGCATGCGCGATCGGTGCGACGCCGCCGATCGAGAAGCCCGTTCGAGTCTTCACGAATTCGGCATCCGCACGACCGATGGGCCCCACGATGGCGGCCACCTTTTTCTCGTCGACCCGCCTGTCGCCTGACGTGACGACGAGCACCGCAGCATCGTCGCTCTTGCGGCGAAAGATGACGCTCTTGGCGACTTGACCGACTTCGATATTGAGCGCGTCGGCGGCCTCCTGTGACGTACGTGCCGCGATGTCGAGGAAGATCGGCGCGTGAGGATGGCCGCGTGTTTGCAGGGCGCGACTCACGGTTTGAAAACCTTCAGGTTTGTCAGAGAGTTCCATTACTTCATGAACCACCTTGAACAATCAGGCTCGTTTCGCGAGCATGGCCTTCGCAGCGCGCGAAACCGGCGGGCGGCCCAGCACATTTGAGATGGCCGCACCCGCATCCACCAGCAATTCGATGTCGATCCCGGTCGCAATGCCCAGTCCGTTGAGCAGGTACACCACATCTTCTGTCGCCACATTCCCTGTCGCACCCTTGGCATACGGGCACCCGCCCAGCCCCGCGATGCTGGCGTCGAAGTTGGAGATGCCCATTTCAAGGCACGCATAGATGTTGGCCAGCGCCTGCCCGTAGGTGTCGTGGAAATGCCCGCTCACCTCTGCGATCGGATAGTGCTTCAAGGCACGCTCCATCGCCGCCTGAACACGCTTTGGCGTGCCCACGCCGATGGTGTCGGCGACACCGCAATGGTCCACGCCGATGCCTTTCATCAGAACGACCAGGCGTTCCACTTCGTCGGGCGTCACTTCGCCCTGGTACGGGCAGCCCAAGGCACATGAAATCGCCGACCGCACCTTGATGCCCTGTGCGTGCGCCGCTGCCACCACCGGCCGGAAGCGCTCGATGCTTTCTTCGACACTGCAGTTGATGTTGCGCTGGCTGAACGCCTCGCTCGCCGCACCGAACACGACGACCTCATCGGGCCATTGCTCGCGCGGAGCGGAAAGTGCTGCCTCCAGGCCCTTCATGTTGGGCGTGAGCACCGAATAACGCACGCCTGGCTCACGGCGGATGCCGGCCATCACTTGTGCGCTGTCCGACATCTGGGGCACCCATTTTGGGCTCACGAAGCTGGTGACCTCGATCTCGTGCAGGCCTGCAACCTGCAGGCGGTGAACAAGGTCGATCTTGTGGGCCGCATCGACCATTTGCTTTTCGTTCTGCAAGCCGTCGCGCGGCCCGACATCGACCAATTTCACTCGATCAGGAAACATAACAAAAGTCTCACTTTTACGGACAGAGTTGTGAAAGCCCCCGTGTTGAGGGGTGGCGACGGACAAACCACAAGAACAACATGTCTGCATTGCTCAAGGAATCGCCTGTGGACCTGAATACTCGCCTTCGCATTGCCACGCGCATCCATTTCGCACTGCTGCGCAACCTTGGTGAAGGTGTGGACGTGGCGGCCATGCTCAAGAATGAAGAACAAGCACGCGAAGTGCTGTGGGTGTGTGAAGCCTCCGGTGACGAAGAGCTCGTGGCCCTCGGACGGCAATTCCAGCGCGCCGTTACCCTCGAAGAAGAGGCCCGCACCGCTGCGGGTCATGCGACCCAGGATACGCCTTGGGCTCGCGACACGTCGGGCTTCGGCGTCTCGCAGGCGCCCGACATGGCCGAGCTGGGTGGTCGACGCGCAAGCATCGCTCCAACACTCACCGCCGCGGTGCGCCAACGCGGCGAAGCCCGTGGCGCGGCCGCCTGGCTGAATCCGGTGAACTGGCTGCGTCGCGGTCAACACTGAAGGCCCTCATTCGGCCTTCTCGAGGCGCAGCAGTTCGCCGCCCTCGCCCACCTGGTCGCCCACGGCATAGAGCAACTCTGCCACCGTGCCATCGCGCGGCGCGGTAATGGTGTGCTCCATCTTCATCGCTTCCATCACTGCGAGCGGCTGGCCCTGCGTCACGACGTCGCCAGCCTTGGCGAGGAAAGCAATCACCTTGCCGGGCATTGGCGCCGTCAACCGGCCGCCTTCGCTTGCGCCATCGGCAGCATGGGCGATGGGATCGAACTCGTCCACCACTGCCGAGCCATCCGGCGAGAAGATACTGATGCGCTCGCCGGTGGCGTAGGCAGTCAACACGTAACGCCGGCCATTGAGGGCCACGTCGTGGACATTCTTGCCGCGTGAGCCGATGGAGATCGGTTGACGCTTGTCGCCGATGCAAAGCAGCATCTCGCCGTGGTGCGTGCGCTCGAGGCGAGCCACATGATGCTCGCCCTTCATGTCGAGGTCGAAGCGTCTCACCGCCGCGCCATGCATGCGCCAGCCGTCGCGCCGCGACAAGGGGTCGGCGTCTTCGAGTTCCGCTTCGTCGGCAAGCGCGTGGGCAATCACCCCGGCTGCAGCCACGTCAGGCGGCAGTGGTGCGGCATTGAACAGCGCCGCACGTTCGCGTTCGATGAGCGCAGTGTCTAGATCGGCCTGCGAGAAGGACTTGCTTTGCACCACGCGTCGAAGAAACGCCAGGTTGGTGTGCAACCCGACGATGTGCGTTTGCGCCAGCGCTGCATCGAGCCGCGCCAAGGCTTGTTCACGGTCGGCGCCCCAGACGATGAGCTTGGCGACCATCGAGTCGTAATACGGGGAGATGGCATCGCCTTCGCGGACACCCGCATCCAGTCGAACATCGCCGCGCTCGAACTCCGCAGCCGATGGGGTGCGGTACACCTCGAGGCGACCGGTGGCCGGCAGGAAATTCGCGTCCGGGTTCTCAGCGCAGATTCGCGCCTCGATCGCATGCCCGTGGATATGCAACTGATCCTGCCTCAAAGGCAAAGGCTGGCCCGACGCGACCCGCAACTGCCACTCCACCAGATCGAGCCCGGTGATCGCCTCCGTCACCGGATGCTCCACCTGCAGGCGGGTGTTCATTTCCATGAAGTAGAAACGCAGGTCGCCGCCATCGGTCGGCTCAGCGATGAATTCCACCGTTCCTGCGCCGACGTAGCCCACCGCCTTGGCCGCCGCCACTGCCGCCTCACCCATCTCGCGGCGACGCGCCTCGCTCATGCCCGGTGCGGGCGCTTCCTCGAGCACCTTCTGGTGCCGCCGCTGTACTGAACAGTCGCGCTCGAAGAGATAGACGACATCACCCTTGGTGTAGCCGAAGACCTGGATCTCGATGTGACGCGGCCGCGTCACGTAACGCTCGATGAGCACCGCGTCATCGCCGAAGCTGTTGATCGCTTCGCGCTTGCACGATGCAAGCGCCGCGTCGAACTCCGCCGATGAATTCACCACCCGCATGCCCTTGCCGCCACCGCCCGCACTGGCTTTGATCAGCGCCGGGTAGCCGATGCGATCGGCCTCGCGCTTGAGCAGGTCCGGGTCTTGATTGCCGCCGTGATACCCCGGCACCAAAGGCACGCCGGCCCTCTCCATCAACTGCTTGGACTCGGCTTTGAGGCCCATGGCCTTGATTGCCGACGGCGGCGGGCCGATGAAGACGAGGCCGGCATCGGCGCAGGCTTGCGCGAAGTCTTCGTTCTCGCTCAGGAAGCCGTAGCCAGGGTGCACGGCCTGTGCGCCCGTGGCCTTGGCTGCTTCGACGATCCGATCGCCGCGCAAGTAACTTTCCTTGGGCGACGACGGCCCGATGTGCACCGCCTCGTCGCAAGCCATCACGTGCTTGGCATTCGCGTCCGCGTCTGAATAGACGGCCACCGTGCGGATGCCCAGCTTGCGCGCCGTCGCAGCGACACGGCAGGCGATTTCTCCGCGGTTGGCGATCAGGATCTTTTTGAACATGAGATGTGCCTTGTGATGTCAGAGGCACCGCTTTCAAGGCCTTCGCTCCCTCTGGGAGAGGGCGGGGGTGAGGGCCGTGGGCGGTGAATAAAGCCATGGGTTGCCATCACCGCAGCCCCTCACCCAACCTCTCCCCAGAGGGGAGAGGAGCCAAT
>JAJKJU010000077.1 GCA_021153565.1 Rhizobacter sp. | reverse complement strand
GATTCAAACTGATGTGAAGTCATCAACACCCGTTCGCCCTGATCCTTCGATACCTCAGGACTGGGTCGCTTCGCGATCGAAGGGCTTGTGGAGCGTCGGGACCTGCTGGAACTAATCCCGGAGGCCCACGATGCGCAGCACCGGCCGGCTCAGAGGCTGAGAGCATTTCGAGCGTGCCCGAGCAGCACGTCAAAAGGCGCCTGATCTAGGCGCAAAGCGCAGCCATAGCCCGGGTATGGCGAGCATTTGCAACGACGAGCAGGGGGACTTTTGGCGTGATGAGCGGGCATGATCGAAAAGCTCTCAGCCTCTGAGCCATGGCATGGTGCGCTACCGCTCGAGTAGCGCCGAGGGTGCGAGGCCAGCGCGAGGCCAGGCGTATAACCCGCCGCCGGGTCGCGATGCGTGGTGTACGCCGTGGCCTTTTCAAACGCCCGACCGCCTAACGCCGTGCCTCCCACCGATGTAGCCCGCGTCCAGAAAGGCTTTCGTCTCCTGCCCGTGCAGCACTTCGTGCCTGTGCGCCACGTCGGTCTCGTTGGCGGCCGTGGCGTGAAGGCTATGCACCAGGTCCCTAGTGTCGCGTCAAGCCACAAGTGTCGGCTGATCGCGCCGCTGTCGGAGCGCAGTGCAAGGCGCGCCGACGAGTCATAGCCGCCACTATGGCGAGGAGGCGCAACGCCGCAATGCGCTTCGAGAGCAAGCGAGCAGCCGACACTTGAGGCTTGACGCGACACTAGCCTTATTTCGTTGTTCGACACTTATTGCGACAGAGCCTTGGCTTTCGCCAAAGCAACCTCTGCTTCGCATTTCAGGACCACGAACCCTGGAAGGGGGGGCAGAGTCGAGATCCGTGCAATGCCAAGGAACAGAGCATGAAACGAGTTCGTATTGACAACGCAGGCGCTTCCTCACAGAGGCTGTACTCTGATGAAGAGCCGCTGCAACGCCGCCCGCGCCTTTTCGGGGTTGATCTGGTGCCCCACGAAGGGATGCCCGCTCGGCCAAACCAACGGCCTTCGTCGGACACGCTGCGGCCCCGTGCAGTCCTTGGCGACAACATGCGCACTGCAAGCAGTGCATCACACAGGCTGCACGCTGATGAAGCGGGCCAACCCCCTGTGCGCCTCTTCGGGGTTGATCTGGTGGCGCACGAAGGAATACCCGCGCGGCTAAACCAAGGGGCTTCGTTGTCCAACATCATCCGTACGCGGGTGCCACGCCAAGATTCGGAAGCTCTGGCGGCACGGGCACGGCGCATCCACGACAGCGACGAGCAGGTGCCCGCCACGCCCTACGACCGGCGCAATGCCGTGCTGGCCCAGGTCACTGGAGCCAGAGCAAGCTGTTTGCGCAAAGAGCCGGCGCTGCGCGATACCGACCCGCAAACGAAGCATCTGGCCGACACCATCCGCACGCGGTGGCCACGCCTAAATTCGGAAACTCTGGCGGCATGGGCATGTCGCATCCACGGCAGCGACGAGGAGGTGCCCGCCATGCACTACGACCGGCGCATTGCCGAGCTGGCCCAGGTCACTGGAGCCAGAGAAGACAATCTGCGCCAACAGCCGGCGCTGCGCGACACCGACCCGCAAATGGCGCATCTGGCCGACACCATCCGCACGCAGGTGCCACGCCGAAATTCGGAAGCTCTGGTGGCATGGGCACGGCGCATCCACGACAACGTCGAGCAGGTGCCAGCCATGCACTACGACCAGCGCATTGCCGTGCTGGCCCAGGTCACTGGAGCCAGAGAAGGCGATTTGCGCCAAGAGCCGGCGCTGCGCGACACCAACCCGCAAATGGCGCAACTGGTCGACGCGATCCGCACGTTGGTGCCACGCCAAGATCGGGAGGGTCCGACGGCATGGGCACGGCGCATCCACGAGAGCAACGAGCAGGTGCGCGCCATGCTCTACGACCGGCGCATTGCCGTGCTGGCCCAGGTCACTGGAGCCACAGGAGGCGCTTTGCGCAAAGTGCCGGCGCTGCGCGACACCAACCCGCAAATGAAGCATCTGGCCGACACCATCCGCACGCGGGTGCCACGTCGATATTTGGAAACTCTGTTGGCATGGGCACGGCGCATCCATGAGAGCGACGCGCAGGTGCACGCCATGCCCTCCGTCCAGCTGATTGCCGTGCTGGCCCAGGTCACTGGAGTCAGAGAAATCGATTTGCGCCAAGAGCCGGCGCTGCGCGACACCGACCCGCAAATGAAACATCTGGCCGACACCATCCGCACGCAGGTGCCACGCCAAGATTCGGAAGCTCTGGCGGCATGGGCACGTCGCATCCACGACAACGTCCAGCAGGTGCGAGCCATGGTCTACCGCTCGCGCATTGCCGTGCTGGCCCAGGTCACTGGAGCCAGAGAAGGCGATTTGCGCCAAGACCCGGCGCTGCGCGACACCGACCCGCAGATGGCGCAACTGGTCGAGACGATCCGCACGTTGGTGCCACGCCAAGATCGGGAGGGTCCGACGGCATGGGCAAGGCGCATCCACGAGAGCAACGAGCAGGTGCGCACCATGCTCTACGACCGGCGCATTGCCGTGCTTGCCCAGGTGACTGGAGCCAGAGAATGCAATCTGCGCCGAGAGACGTCGCTGAAAGACACCGACCCGCTGTGAGCAACCATGTAAATCCGGCGTTGATGCATGGATGCCCCGGTCCGGTAGCATGGCGCCGCCTTGAAGTAACCAGGTCGCCGAGATCCGCCATGCCGAACAAGTTCAACGCCGACCGCTAGCACCCACTCGTTTGCCGTTGATCAAGCTCGTGACGCTGCCGTTGACCTACTCGACGCTCTCGCCGAGCTTGAGCGTGAGCCCGAGGAAGTGGAAGGTGTGGACCGCGGCGTCGTAGTTGCGAATCTTGCCCTTGAGCTTGACCACTTGGGCAACAGGCGGCGCGATGAACTCGAAGCGGTCGGCCTTGACCACATCGCCTTGCACCTTGCCGGTGACCACAACCCACGCGCCACTGCCGAGGTCCGACGTGCTGCCGCCGACGAAGGTCGCTGCACTCGCATCGACAGCTATGCCGCGCAAAACACCCTCGGGGCCTCGGGCCCTCGAGTCTGAATTTGCGCGGATTCGATCCACATCGTGAAATCCTGGCTGCCGCCAACAGGATGAAGTAGCGAGGCCGGGAAGCTCCTGAGGCCGTCTTACGGGACGTTTCATTTTGAATCGTCAATCCAATCACACAGAATTTACCGAAACTTGACACCAGCACAAGTAGCATTTCTTTGCACTTTCCATGTGTGAAATCCACCGGAATTCACGGACAATGCGCCCCGTTTGCAGATGGACAAAAGCATTGGGTATTGATATGTCTTGCATGTGCATTCGGTGGCATCGGAGCTTGGCCCACGAAGCTGCGCACCGAAATCTTCCTTTCCTGCATCGTGTTTGAGTTGCCGCAGGTAGATTGTCCAGGGATAGCTGAATCGGAAACCATGGCGCGAATTGTGCGGGTCGAATCCTCTGGAAATCCGTTCGCCATTGGCGTAGTAGGTGGCCGCTTACAGCGTCAGCCGGCCAATCTGCAGGAGGCGGTGCAAACTGCCGACCAACTGGAAAAGGCGGGCTACAACTACTCAATCGGCTTAAGCCAAGTAAACCGTATTCATTTCAAGAGATTTGGTTGGCTTGGTGATATTAAAAATGGATTCAATGCATGCGTTAATTTACAAGCCGGGGCTGATGTGCTCCTTCGCTGCAAAGAGGGGGCGGCCCGTTCTTTGAATTCCAGGTCCCCTGACGCGGTGCTGCGCGCGGCGCTGTCATGCTATTACTCGGGGAGTTATACCGCCGGAGAGAAGATGGGTTACGTAGACAAGGTCCTTTCCAATGGGGGCAAGAAACTCTCTTCCCCGAACGCACCGTCATTTCGCTCAATGTTCGACTAATTAATTCACTGAGAATTTTATGAATCACGCCAACTTTCAATCGTCTACCAGGCTCGCGCTGATCGCCGTTGCGCTACTGCTCTGTGCCCACCCGGCATTCGCACAGATCAGCAGCACGGCGCAAACACTTCTCGGCAACGTCAACTCATGGATGCTCGCTCTCGGCGGCGTCATCGTGACCTGCGCGTTGATGTTCGTGGGCTTTCGCATGGTCTTCCAAGCCGCTGAATGGAAAGACGTGGCCCCGGTTTTCTGGGGGGGCGTTCTGATTGGATCCGCCGCTGCTGTCGGCCCCCAACTGATCCACTGAGAGGCTGAGCCTCTGACGCGCCGCGCCGTCGGCGCGCACCCCCTCCTCCTTCGACTCGTCCCCGCACAAGGGGCGCGCCCGTGCGCGCGCCCCTTGTGCGGGGCCTCGCGTTCGCCGAGGCCCTGGCCTTTCTTCGCTCGTCATTTGCTTCTGCTCAAGCCATGAACTATCGCGATGTCATCTTCAAAGGCGCCACCCGCCCGGCCACGATGGCCGGGGTGCCGGTCGTGCCGTTCATTCTGGTTGTGGGACTGCACATCCTGGTCTGCATGTGGACGGTGATCCTGATCGGCCTTTTCGCGGCCACCGCCATTGCTCTGTCTTGCGTCGTCTGCGTGCTGGTCATGCGCAACGTCAGCTCACATGATGACCAGCGGCTGCTGCAGTACATGCTGCTGATCCGAGGCTTTCCTGCAAAACGCAACATGCGGCATTGGGGGGCCAAGAGCTTTGGTGCCACGCGGTTTACGCAACGCACAACCGCCGGAGAAGGCGACAGATGAAAAGCTCAACGCAGCGACTGGCCAATCAGGAAGATGTACTGAGCCGGCATATTCCAATGTCTGCTCGCATCACCAGCACGGTCGTATCGGCCCGAAGTGGTGACTACATGTCCACGTGGCAGATTGACGGTCTGGCATTCGACGGTCTGTCCATCGCGGATGCCTACGGCAAGATGGAGGCATTCAATGTGCTGGTCCGGAGCTTGTCGAATGGCAAGTTCGCGTTCTGGATACACCGGTTGCGACGTTTCACCGGCGCCCGGCTCTCCGCCCCCAAGGAGACATTCGCCGAGCACGTCGTCAACAAGTATTACGACCAATTGAACGATGAAGGCCTGATGGCCACGGAGATCTATCTCACGATCCTCTACAGGCCCTTTCCGCAAAAGGCAGGTCGACTGAGCGGACGGACGGCCAACACGGTCGACGAGAAGCGCCACGAAGAGATGGAGATCATCGAGCGGATGACCGATCTTCAGAAGCAGGTCACGACGTCGCTGGCATCTTACGGCCCCACGTTGCTGACCGACTATGAGCATGAAGGTGTCACCTGCAGTCGTCAGCAGGAGTTCTATGGCTACCTGATCAACGGCATCTGGCGACCCGTACCCGTCAAGGATGTGCCGCTGTACCAATATCTTTCTTTGTCGCGGGTTCTGTTCGGCAATGAGATGGTTGAAACACGGGGCTTGGCCGGCACCCACTATTCGACCTTCATTGACATCAAAGACTACGCCGAGTACTCAGAACCCGGCATTCTCAACACGATGATCGCCCTGCCCTTCGAGTACATCGAGACGCAATCGTTCTCTCCGATGCACACGATGGATGCGCTGGCAGCGTTGCGGATCCAGCGCAAGCGGCTCTCCAGCGCTGACGACGGCGCCGTGAGCCAGATTGTCGAACTCGATGCGGCCATCGACGGCGTGATCAGCGGCTCGTTTGCCTTCGGCGAGTACCACTATGTGATGCAGATCATAGGCGACACCGTCAAAGACGTCAAAGACTGCCGCGCCATCGCACTGGAGCGTATGCAGTCCGTCGGGTTCCTCGGGGTGCCGGTCGACCTGGTCGTGGACCAGGCCTACCTGTCGCAGTTCCCGGGCAATTGGCGCGCGCGTCCGCGTTCAGCTCACCTCAGCTCGCGCAACTTCACGGGCTTGTGCTCATTGCACAACTTCCAGTCCGGGAAGCGAGACGGCAATCCTTGGGGAGAAGCAGTCACCATCTTCCGTACTCCGGCGGCCCAGCCGTACTACTTCAACTTCCATGCGACCCCGCTGCATGAGGACTCCTTTGGCCAGTCCGCACTCGGCAACTGCCAGATCATCGGGCAGTCCGGCTCGGGCAAGACCGTGCTCGCGCTATACCTGATGCTGAATCTGCGGAAGTACGGCACTCAAGTTGTCTACTTCGACAAAGACCGTGGTGCAGAGATCGCCATCCGTGCTGCGGGGGGCAAGTACCTCTCCCTGCGCAAGGGCGAGCCGACGCAGTTCAACCCCTTCAAGATGGAGCCCACCGAGGCCAATCTTCTGTTCTGGGACGACCTGATTCGCTTCTGCACTTACCGCGCAGAAATGCCCCACTCGCCTCGCGAGGAGGCGGAGATCACCCACGCCGTGCGCGCCGTTGCGAGACTGCCGCGCGAGCTCCGTGGGTTCGAGGCCGTGATCCAGAACCTGCCGAATGTTGACCAGAACAGCGTTGCCGAACGCCTCAAGCGCTGGGCTGCTTCGGGCCCCCTCGGGTGGGCGCTCGACTGCGCCGAGGACGCCTTGGAGTTCGACGACGGAGGCGTCTTCGGCTTCGACTACACCGACCTGCTCGATGACCCGGCCACATGTCCGGCGATCATGATCTACCTGATGTACCGCGTTGAAGGCATGATCGATGGGCGCCGCTTTGCGTTCTTCATGGACGAGTACTGGAAGGCGCTGTCGGTGTCGTACTTCGAGGACTTCGCGAAGAACAAGCAGAAGACGATCCGCAAGCAGAACGGGTTTGGTGTGTACATGACCCAAAGCCCGTCCGACACCCTGCGCAGCCCCATCGCGCGAGCCCTGATCGAGCAGACCGCCACCTTCATCTTCCTTCCCAATCCGACGGCGGACCAGGGCGACTATGTCGATGGCTTCAAGCTCACATTGACCGAGTTTGAATTGCTCAAGGGCCTTGGCGAAGGCTCGCGACAGTTCCTCATCAAGCAGGGCGAAGCCGTGTCACTCGACAGCTTCAACCTGAGTGGATTTGAGGAGGAACTGAAGGTTCTTTCGGGCACGACAGCCAATGTCCAGAAGCTCGATCGGCTGCGAGCCATTCATGGCGAGGATCCCGCGGACTGGATGCCTCACTTCCTGGAGTGATCGATGGCTTTCACGGCATTCTCCGACATGAACACGTGGCTGAAGACCGTGTTCGAGCCGCTGGCGGACAAGCTACCGGCCGACCTCGCCCAGGGGGTCATACCCCTCATAGCTCTCGGTGTGAGCGTGCAGGTGGCCTTTCATGGCTTCGCGGTGATTCGCGGCACGGGCGGGTCAAATCACTTCCTGGATGTATTTGCCAAGGCAATGCGAGCGTTCCTGGTCTTCGCACTGTGCCTCGCAGGCAGCGAATACGTTGACCATATTCGCCCGATCTTTAAAGATCTCCAGGACAGTTTGACTAGCTATGTGACTCACGACAGTGCGAGTAGCGGCGGTGGAGGTGGCGGCAGTCTTGGAGCTGGCGGCAGTCTGGGGGGCGGAGGTGGAGGCAGTGCCGACATCAACGTCGCACTCGACACGGTCATGCAGTCGGGCGTATCGGTCTTCGAGACGGTGCACAAGCTGCTTTACGATCGAGAACACCTTTCTGTCGAGATTTGCCCCTTCGGCGGTTGCAAGGGCACCCACCTTGATGGTGTGCCGGCCATCATCCTGCAGGCCATTCTCAGCTTCTTCATCCTGGCGTTCGGCATCTTCGCGTTCATTGACGTGCAAGTCATCAGCCAGTCGATCGTGATCGTGCTGGCGTTTGGCCCGCTGTTCCTCGCAGGTTTTGCTTTTGAGTCCACAGCGAAGTGGGCTGAGGGATGGCTCACGTCGGTCGTCAAGTATGTGCTGACAGCCATCGTGCTGCTGGTGATTGTCCTCGCTGCGAAGGAACAGGCGACGACGTTCATCAGCGAGCTTAGCAGCGGTGCCAGCGGCGAAGCACTGATCCCCGTGGGGGGGACGATCGGGGCGCCGATGTACGAGGCGCAGGGTAAGCTCATTGCCATCATGATCGTGCTGGCGGCACTGCTCGCGAAGGCCAGCAACATCGCCGCAGACATGGTCGGCTCGCTTGGCGTCGCCAGCAACGCCATCGGCATGGTGCGTGCGGCGCAAGGTGCGGCCTTGGGCGGGATGAAGGGAATGGTCCAGGGCGGCGCGAACGGCGGTGGCGTCAGAGGCGCCATGAAAGGCCTTGCGTACGGAGCCGCCGGCATGGCCGTCACTGACGGCATGGGACGAGGCTCCCGACCCGTATCCGGTGCACGGGGCGGTAGCGGTGGCGGCGGCGGCGGCGGTTCCGGTGCGGGGCCGTCAGCTCCCAAGACGTTCGCACGCCGTGCCAAGCAGCGTGCAGTCAACACGGCCGCATACGCCATGGGCACGGCGGCCGGTCGAACCATTGGCCAAACCCGCCTGCCCGCCATGGCTCAACAGGCTCGGCGAGGGCTCGCCAGCGCGTTCCGCTCCAGCGATCCGATCAAGGCGGCCAGTGTGCAGTCGTCCAAGCGTGCCGGCTCTTCGTTCCGAGACGCCTGGCAGCGGGCCAAGAGTCCGTGATCGCGGCGACCGTTCTTCATTCCCCATGCTCCCTGCAACCATGAATAAGACCTTCCTACTTCTCGGCGCCATGTTGTGTGGCGTGTTGCTGACCACGGCCTGCTCCCATCCGTTGCCGAAACTCGCGTACGCGGATGGCAGCAAACGGATCCCGATCAACCCCCCGCAGGCGAGCGCGCCGAAGGCATCTGACGCCCGTGACGCGAACGCAAGTGGCACAACTGGCGCAAGCGGATCGCCTTCCGGAGAACGGCCATGATCAAGCTGCGCAAGGACAAAGCGGCAATGGCCCCGACCGAATCCACAACTCCTCCGAGATTGAGTTGGGAAGAGGATGTGGTGTTGCACGAACGTCAGTCACGCATCCTTGCATGGCGTGTCGCGACGATCGCTGGCACCTTGCTCATCGTGATGACGATCTGTCTTGCGCTGCTGGTTCCGCTCAAGCAGGCCATTCCATATGTCATCACGGTGGACAAGCAGACCGGCGAGGCACAGCTTGCGTCAACGGCCCGCAAGTTCGTCGGTGAGAGCGAACTGACGCACAAGTACTGGATTCGGGAATACGTCGTCGCGCGCGAGCGGTACATCTACAAGCTGCTTCAGCACGACTACGACACGGTCCGGGTGCTAGCTGATGCCCCCCTGTGGAGGGACTACGACGCCCAGTTCAGTGGCCCCAGCGCACTCGACAAGAGGGTCGGCGATTCGATCGAAGCGATCCCGAGCATCCTGAGCATCGTGCTGCACGCCGACAACACTGCGACCGTGCGCTACGACCTGCTCAAGCGCGACACGAAGCAAGGCAACCAAAGTTCCACCACTCGGCGCATCGCGACGCTCAAGTTCGCCTACCAGCCGAAGACTTTCGCAAAAGAGAGTGACCTCATCGCGAACCCGCTCGGCTTCACGGTGGTGGCGTATCACACAGACCAAGAGTACGTCGCGCAACCTTCTACATCGCTCGGAGCCCCCCAATGAATGTCACGTTCCCTGGCCTGATCCTGGGCCTGTGCTGCAGCGCTGGCGCATTGGCCGCGCCAATGTTGAAGCAATACTTGGAAACCACGCGGGTCACTCACGTCAACTACACGCCGAACAATGTCACCCGCGTGCTCGGGGCGATCGATCACCCGGTGTTGATCGAGTTCAGCGCCGCCGAAGCGATCGAGGACGTCGCCGGTGGCGGCATTTCGGGATGGGAAATACAGAAGCGCGGCCACCGGCTGTTTGTCCGGGCGATGGCCGGGGCATCCGAAGCCACGATGCTGGTGACCACCCGCGCACGCTCGTACGTGTTCGACCTGGTGCCGTTGCGACCTTCAGCCAAAGGCAATCTGAACCGACGGATGTCAAAGGTGGTGTTCGATGACGACACGCCTACCGTGCCCGCTCCCACTTCCGCGGCCGGCACTGCTGCGGTACCAGTCGAGCCTGTCACGGCGAGCCTTGACTCGATGCGCCTGGACTATCCGAACCGGCACCCGTACCGCAACGCCAACTACACGATGCAGGTGGTGTCAGAGACCGTTGACATCCGTCCCCGCGAGGCATTTGACGACGGCCGATTCACCTGGTTGCTGTTCCCCCGAAACCAAGAGGTGCCTGCGGTCTACAAGAGCGTGCCAGGCACCGAAGAGGAGGTGGTCGTCAACTCGCACATGGAGGGTGACTGGCTGGTGCTGCACGCCGTGGCGCCCATGTGGAACCTGCGCCTCGCGGGATCGATGATCGGCGTGTTCAATGACGCTTACGACGCGATGGGGGTAGGCGGCGGGACAAAGACGGTATTCCCGAATGTCATGCGGGTGGACAAGCAATGAACGACGCACCGATGCGCGCCGAGGCGGCCCCCGATGACGACTACGACCCGCACCGCTTCGAGGTTGAGCGGCCCCGTCGCAAATCCAACGTCTTTCCGAAGATCGTCTTCGCGTTCATGGTCACGTTGGGCGTGATCGGCGGGACTGCGTACTTCATCAAGACGAAGATCTCCGACTTCATGCGCTCGCACAGCGAGCCGACTCCGGTTGAAAAGCAGTTGAAGGTGAATGAAAAAACTCCGGAAACGCGCCGCTTCGAAGATGCCGCGCCGCTGACGGCGCCTGCATCCGCGCCCGTGGCGTCGTCCGCGATTCCGGTGGTCGCAACGGCCAGCGCACCTGCCGCTGCGCAACAGCCGCCCAACATGATGCTCAGCGGGGGCGCGCCCGACGCTGCTGCGTCCGAGCCGCCGCGCATGCGCACGATTGAAACGTATGCCAACCAGATGGCCGATGGGATCAAGGCACCGACCACGACGCCGCAGGTCAGTGCCCGCCAGTTCGGTGACCGCTCTTATCTGCTGGCGCGCGGATCCTTCATTCCCTGCGTGCTGGAGACCCAACTGATATCGACCGTCTCGGGAAGCTCCAACTGTGTCGTGCCGGAGCACGTGTACTCGGAGAACGGCAAGGTGCTGCTGATCGAGAAAGGCAGCAAGATCATCGGCGAGTACAAGTCAGACGTGAAGCAGGGTGATGTGCGCATCGCGATCCTGTGGCAACGCATCAAGACTCCGACAGGCGTGGTGATCGACGTCGACTCGCCGACGACCGACGCCGTCGGAGCGATGGGTGTCGAGGGCGGAGTGGACTACCACTGGTCACAGCGCATCGGCGCGGCAGTGCTGCTGTCCATCATCGGTGACGCCATCGACATCCAGAAGGAAAAGAGTTCTCCGACGACCTCAACGACGATCGTGACTGGCCAGAACACCCAGAGCACGACCAAGAGCCTCGCTGAGAAGGTGCTCGAGTCGACGATCAACATACCGCCGACGATCTCGAAGAACCGAGGCGATCGCGTGACCGTGTACCTCAATCGCGACCTGTGGTTCAACACGGTCTATACCCACAGGGAAGTGAGCGCGCCATGAGCCGCCGGGCCGATCCCATGGCGACTGGTAAAGCCTCAGAAATTGTCTAAACCCACCAGACCGCTTCCACATGACTCCCCCTCCCTCCGGGAGAAGGTTGGGGTGAGGGCAGCGGCGGTCGAGAAAGCAAAGCCTTGGACAGCAACGGTCGCAACCCTCACCCCAGCCCTCTCCCAGAGGGAGAGGGAGCAATACATACCCGCCAGACCGTTT
>JAJKJU010000076.1 GCA_021153565.1 Rhizobacter sp. | reverse complement strand
AGCTCACGATGAAGGTCTTGATGCCCACCACCTGCGTCTTGGTGGTGATGCGGCCGAACCCGTCGTAGCTGTAGCTCGTACTGCCCGACTCGTCGGTGATCTTGCTCAGCTTGCCGATGCTCGTGGCCACCGGGGGGCTGCCGCCGTCGTACTGGAATACGGTGGGCGTGCCGCTTGCGTAGGTGGCGCTCGTCAGCCGGTTCAGGCTGTCGTAGGTGTAGGTGGTGGTCTTGCCTCGTGCGTCGGTGCTGCTGGTGAGGTTGCCCGCCGCGTCGTAGCTGCGGGTGGCCGTGCCGCTGTCGGGGCTGGCGGTGGCTTTGACGTTGCCCAGGCCGTCCACGGTGTAGCTGGTCACCAGTGATCTCGGGTCCGTCACTTTGTTGAGTTGGTCGCGGCCGTCGTAGCCCATGCTGATCACCGGAGGCGCCTGGCCGGCGCCGGGCGCCGGTTGGGTCACCCTGCTCGGGCGCTGCAGCGGGTCGTAGGCGGTGCTGGTCTGGTTGCCGTTGGGGTCGACCACCGTCGTGCGGTTGCCTTCGGCGTCGTAGCCGTATTGCCAAGTCATTCCCCCAGGCAGCGTGGTGCTGCTGGTGGTGCCCACCTGCACGCTGGCGACGCTGGAGGTGCTCGCGGTGTTGCTTGCGTCGCCGACGTAGTTGGCGATCAAGCTGTGTACACCCCCCACGCCCAGGCTCGTGCTCAGGCTGGCTTGGCCGGACACGAGTGCCGCCGTGCCCAGTACAGTGCCGCCGTCGCTGAAGGTCACGGTTCCGCTGGGAGATGCCCCGCTGACCTCGGCCGTCAGCACAAGTTGGCCGCCCGCCGCTACTGGGTTTGGCGCGGCGGTCAATGCCGTGCTGGTGCTCGCGGCGCTCACTGTGAGGCTCGCAGTGGTGGAACTGCTGGGGCCGTTGCCGGCGTCGCCTGCGTAGCTGGCCGTCAGGCTGTGGGGGCCTGCACCTGTGATGGCGGTGGACAGGATGGCGGCGCCTGTACTCAGGGACGCAGTGCCCAGCACTGCTGCACCATCCTTGAAGGTGACGTTGCCCGTGGGCGATACACCGCTCACGTTGGCGGTGAGCGTGACGCTGTCGCCCGCGGTGATGCTGCCCGGTGTCACGTTCAGCGTGGTGCTGCTTGTGGGCAGGTTGATCGTCTCTGTCACCCCTGACGACGTGCTCGGCGCGTTGCTGGCGTCGCCTGCGTAAGCTGCAGTGAGGCTGTGGCTGCCGCTCGTGCTGAAGCTTGTGGCGAGTGTGGCATTGCCTGCATTGATCGCTCCTGTTCCGAGCGTCGTCTCTCCATCCTTGAACGTCACGGTGCCTGTGGGATTTGCGCCGGTGATGCTGGCGGTGAGGGTGATGCTTTGGCCGATGGATACAGGGTTGGCCGACGCGGTCAGAACGGTGGTGGTCGGTGTGCTGCTGGCAGAGTTCAGGACGTCGCACTCTTTGATCGTGCCGAAGGCCGGATCGTTGCCGAAGTAGGCATTGGTGCATGTGCCGCTGTCGCTCACGGCCTTCTGGATCCAAGTGCTGCCGGCGCCGTAGCGCACAGTCTGCGTGCCGCTGACGCTGAAGGATGCGCCTTCGCTGGCGATCTTGGTCCAACTCTGGGTCGGTGTGCTGCTGGCGGAGTTCAGGACGTCGCACTCTTTGGTCGTGCCGAAGACCGGATCGCTGCCGAAGTAGGTGTTGGTGCATGTGCCACTGCCGCTCACGGTCTGCTGGATCCAAGTGCTGCCGGCGCCGTAACGCACTGTCTGCGTGCCGCTGACGCTGAAGGATGCGCCTTCGCTGGCGATCTTGGTCCAAGTCTGGGACGGTGTGCTGCTGGCGGAGTTCAGGACGTCGCACTCTTTGATCGTGCCGAAGGCCGGATCGCTGCCGAAGTAAGCATTGGTGCATGTGCCGCTGTCGCTCACGGTCTTCTGGATCCAACTGCTGCCGGCGCCGTAACGCACGGTCTGCGTGCCGCTGACGCTGAAGGATGCGCCTTCGCTGGCGATCTTGGTCCAAGTCTGGGCGTGGGCTGCACCGCCGATCAACATGAGCACGCCGATCAGCGCCGCCCGGAAGAAGCTGCCAACGAATCCAGTTGTGCCGCAGTCATCGACGAACGACGGGCTCGTTCTCGCCGTGAGCCTGGTCGCTGTCTTGGCAAAGGCGCTTGTGCCCGCAAGGCCGCGCGGTGCGATGCACAGCATCGTGAACACCCGCTGCACGCACTGGCGTGCGGTGTTCCATGCCGTGACTCTTGGGCGGCGGCCCACCCCATGCATCTCTCGCATCTTTGCCCCTTCGAATTGATCTGATGTTTTGAACTTGCGACTCTGACTCATTGCCCCGCCCCTGTGACTTGCTGCACTCGTCCCAGGGCGTCGAACACACGCGTGATGTTGCGTGCCAGGGTGCCGCCTGCGTCCTTCAGCGTCTCGCCAGCCCGGTTGCCTGCGTTGTCCAGCGTGTACGTCACCGTGTTGCCGGCACCGTCGGTGATGCCTGTCAGCCGGTGGGCGTCGTCGTAGGTGTATTGCAGCGTCACCGCGTCGGGCAGCGTCACTTGTTTGAGCTGACCTGCCGCGTCGTAGCTGTAGGTGGTAACTTGCGCCGTTCCACCGTCTGCTGGCTTCACGGTCACGCTCTCTACCCACCCCCGGGGCTTATAGGCAAGGTCAGTCGTGGCGCCAGCCGCACCGATGCTTCTGAGCACTCGGCCGGCCTTGTCGTATTTGACGTACTGCGTTGTGTGCCCTGCAGGGTTGGTGACGCTTTGCAGGTCGCCCAGTGTGTGATCGGCCGTTGTGTCCGTGTAGTACGCGTACGTCGTCATGTCGTTCACGTCCGTGCGTGGCCCCTTGGCCGTCAGCACCTGGCCGTATTGGTTGTAGGTATAGGTCGACACACGCGTCGGCACGTTCACATCCGCAGGGGCGCTGAATCCCTGGCTTCCGTCTGGGTCCGTGCTGCCCTGCTCGATCTTCTTGCAAAGAACCGTGATTGGCCTTCCATCGAATAACAATGCATCGGCAGGCGCACAACTACTGACCGCATTGCCTGCAGTCGGGTCGGGCTGCCCGTTGTAAACATTGATCGTGAGCTTGCGAGGCTCAGCCTCTTTGCTTTTCAATTGCCAGTCGGGGTGCCACACGTTCGTTATCTTGCGGCTACCGGCGGGCAGCACCGAGCCCGCGGGGGTCACGCTGTCGCAGGACGTCGCGTTCGACAGGCCCTCGACTTTGGTGGTTACAAGGCTGCGCCCTGAATCATTCACATAGCACGTCCTAGTGCCGTTGAAGCCGTCTTCGCTTGCGAGGTTGCCTTTGGCGTCGTAGGCCAGCTGTCGCGTGCTTGCACCAGTGCCGGCACCGGCAGGAAGCGTCTGCGAAATCAACTTGCTCACGCCGTTGACTGTCTGGAATTTATAGGTTCGCGTTGAACCAAGAGGATCTTCAACGTTGACGGAATCACTTCCAGCGGGAGAGCGGACATAGCGATCTGTTCCATTGGCGTGAGCCGAAAAGTCGACGTAGCCTTGCCAGGGATTGCGATACGAGTTGGTGATGACTCGCACGTTGTTCTCGTCGAATACGCCGGTGAGTGCACGGGGGCCTTCGCCCCACACATACCCTTCGTTGTACGAATAGGTTCGCGCGCTGCCATCGGGGTACCCGATCTTCTGCAGCATTTCGTTGACATCGAAGGCAAAGCTGTGAATGCCACCGTCCGGCACGGTCATGGAGTTCATTTGCCCGAGACTGTTGTAGGTGAACTGAAAACTCCGTCCAAATGCATCCTTGACCGCGATCAGCAGGCCCGCAGATGGGGCGATGCCTGCCGGGGTGGACGCGTCGCTGTAGACCAATGTTTGCTTGGCACCGCTGAAATGCTGAATGCCGAGGAGAATGCCTGCGGGATCGTACGTTTCGAGCTCGCCTCTGCCGCTTCTGTAGAGAAACCCGGTGGATTGCCCGCCGGACAATATCCGTGTCAGTGTCTCGCCAGATCTATCTTGATTCAGCAATTCAAGACCGTCTGTCCTGAAATGCTTTTCGGAGCCGTCGGCTCGGACTGCCGTTGCCAAGAGGTAGGGAGAATTCTCGGGAAAGACACGCCTGTCATAGGTGTGGCGCCAGAAGTCACCAAATCCGCGCAGTGGGTCTGGAACCCAGTTGGTAGGCCGGTAGTAGCCCAGCGTGCTGAATGTCCGACCGAATTCGAGCGGCGAATCCGCGATCCGTTTGTAGTCGGTTTCAGCCAGAGTCTTCTCGCCGCTGGAAATGACCATCGGGTCTCCACATGCCACGCATCGCTCTGCCGAAGGCTTGATGCAATAGTCGGGGTATTTGGAATTTCTTCCGATGGCCGTATAGCCTGTCGGACATTGGGCTGTGCGGTCTCTGCGAGTAACCACGTTCCAGCCATAGTTCAACTCCGCGGCTGACGAAAAGGCCCAGCCGTGCATTTCCTTGCCATATGCGACCTCAGCGGTCAGCGTCCAGCAGAGGCTATTGTCGACGAAGGTTTGTGCCGGGCCAGCCCAGTGCAGACTCACTGAGGGTGAAGGTGTCGTCGGGCCGAGAGTCTCGGGGGGCAGGCATGCGATGACTGCTTTGGCCTGAGCCTCGGACGTCGCCTGAACTCCGGAGCCGACGATCCGGGTGTAGCAGCGACTCAGGGCATTGTCCGGATAAGCCAGTCCGGTCTGAATACACACGTAGTGGTGCTCGGTGACGTAGGCCTTGGCTTGGGCGAAAGGGATCGGCTCGACCGCGTACCGAGAAGGCGCAAAGGGCTCGCCGGCGGGCCGGTAGGTGGCGCGCCTGCCCCGCCACGGCTGACAGCTTCCGAACAGGGGAGCTGTCCCCTGTGGAGACACCATCTCGGGCCCATGCGCTGCAACGCGCGCGCAGCAGCTTCGAGGTCAACCAGATGGTGTCGGAATACCGCGCGCTGCGCGCGACGGTCTTGAGGCTTTGGAGCGCGGCAGCCACCGAGGTTACGGTGCACGATCTTCAGGACGTCACGCGGTTCAACGAAGCTGTCGATCAGGCCCTCGCGGAGTCGCTGAAGCTTTTCGTCGCCGAAGTGGACCGAGCCCGTAACTTGCTGCTCGGCGTGCTCGGCCACGATCTTCGTACGCCTCTTGCGACCATCGTGAACTGTGCTCATTACCGGCTTCGCGTGCGGCCCGAAGACACGCGCGACGCCAATACGATTCTGCGCAGTGCCGAACGCACGAAGGTGCTCGTGGACGACGATGTGCTGGTCTACACGCGCAAGCGGCTCGGCGTCGGGGTCACCGTCGATCCGGTGCCGAGGCAACTCGATCGATTCGCGAGAGACACGGTCGACGAGCTGCTGGCGATCAATCCGGGTCGCCGAGGGGGATTGACGTAGCAATCCGCGTCGGATGCGCGAGTCGACCTCGAAGATGACCAAGCTCGCCGACTTTGCTCAAGGGGTGCTTGCGTCGCCGACCTACCTGGCGCGTTATGGCCGGCCGAAGACGCCGAACGATCTTGCCCATCACTGCTGGATCGCCCTCACCCTGTTGCCATCACCACTCACCTGGGCCTTCACCAAAGCCGCGAAGACGGTGACCGTACGGATGAATGTTCACCTCCGCATGGGCACGCGGAACTTGAACGCGTCGCTGTCACGTCCGGTGATCTCCTGGCGCCCGTCGTCGCGGAAGTTCGGGTCCTTTCGCCCGGACAAACTCGCTCGGCGCTTGGTGGAACACCAGGTTAGTAGTGCGCTGGGCCGACGATTTTCATGCCGGGGAACTGGTCCTTCAACGCTCTTGCCAGAGAGATTGTCTTGGCGATGTAGGCGTCCGACGAGACCGGCGTGCTGCCCTGGATCTCGAGGTGAGTGGAGCTCCAGAGCTCGGGCTCGTTGTCGAGTTGCACGAAGGTGGGCGTCGCGGCGCTGGCTGTGAAAATGCCCTGACCACTGAACTTCTGATCCAGCGCCCAGACGAATTCGTCCATGTAGACGGCGTTGTTGGCCGTCGACGGCATGATGGTGAATGTCGCGCTGGTCTGCGTGCTCTTCTTGAAGTGGTGTCCGGCGGGTTCGTTGTGTCTGACCGGACCGTTCTCGTCCGCGGCGACCCAGCCTTGCATCGGCACGGTGATCAGGCTCGCGGCACCGACGGCCCGGTCGGCCGCGATCACGGCGCGCACAGCCTCGCCCGGCGTGGTACTGGCGCTCAGGAAGTTGTCGTTCTGATACAGGTAGTCTGGGAGGCTGAGAGCATTTCGATCATGCCCGCTCATCACGCCAAAAGACCCCTGCTCGTCGTTGCAAATGCTCGCCATAGCCCAAGCTATGGCTGCGCTTTGCGCCTAGATCAGGTGCCTTTTGACGTGCTGCTCGGACACGCTCGAAATACTCTCAGCCTCTGAGCCGGCGTTGGACGCATTGTTCTCCCAGTTGTAGGCCGTCCACCGATTGCCGCCGGCGCGGTCGAACGTCAGCAGCGGCGGCGCATTCGCAATGCTGTTGTAGAAGTTCAGACCGTAGATGTACGGCGAGATGGCGCGTGTGCAGGCGGGATTGAGCGTGATCGTGACGTCGGAGGGAGGAGCCGGCGCGGACGCGGGTGCAGGCGCGCCTCCGGCGGACGGGACTACAGAATTGCCCGAAGACGACCCACCGCCGCACGCCGCTACCGATGCGCTCAGCAGGCCGATCACGATGAGCCGCGCGCAGTACGGGTTTCGGGGCAGGCGTCGATGGAATTGATGACGAACGGACAATGGACGTGCCCGCTCATTCTTTTTAACGTCGGAACTGCGCCGTGTACTCTTGTCTTGGAGTCTTCTTCACTTCTCGCCCTTCAAGTCTCGATGTCAGCCATCGAACCTTGGAAGACGATATTCGGCGTGCAGCTCAGGCTCGCTCTCAATCCGAGACCTTCACCCAGTCGTAGAAGGCCGGGCCGCCGCCCCCCATGTAGGGTCCAACGAAGTTCACCGCGCCAGCCGAGTTGTTGCCCACCCAGTGGTTGAGCATCAAGCGCATCGGCGCGGAGAACGCGGAGTTGACACGGCGGAACTCCGTCTCTGCGCCCGCACTGTTGACATGGAAGAAGCGCACGTAAGTTGGACGCCACTCGAAGCCGATGGTCCGCCAGCCGGTGGCGATGGCGAACTGCTGGTAGTTCTGCCGGCCTGCCGTCCACACGTTCGTGTGCAGGACCGTGCCGGCCTTGATGAACTCTAGGTCGATCTCGAAGTGGTTCGACGTTCCCGCGTTGCCTGTGTACAGGAAGAACGAGCTGTCGGCGCCGGGGATGGTGCCCGGGTGCATGCTGGTGACGAACTTGCCGTACTGGAAGCTCTGCCAAGTGCGCACCTCGGCGCACTGGGTGGTGCTGCCGTTCACGTTGAGGTCCAGCGCCCCCCACCCTGTCAGCCACACTTCGCTGTAGCCGAAGGTGCAGCCGAAGATGTCGCCGTTGAACCAATTAGCGGTTTCCCACACCGCGCCGTTCGGGCCGCCCGTGCCATCGAATCCGTCGAAGAAGTTGGTCGCCTGCGCATTCAGATGCAGGCTCGTTGCAAGCGCCATGGCGAGCGCGCCCTTGACAGTGAACTTGATCATGCTTTTCTCCTGGTTGTCGGTTGTGGTCGTGATCAGGGCGCGAGCTTCACCGTGCCCACACTCAGGTCATGCGAGCCGGTGGCGGTTGCGCCGTTGATCACGTCGATCGCGAAGAGACCGGCCTTGACGGAATCGACCGTGGAGCCGACGCCATTGCAGTAGCTGGGCAGCGAAAACATCGCCTCGGTCAGGTCGATGACAAGTTCGGACATCGTTGAATCCACGATGGCTGCGGCGGTGGCCGTGCAGCCGTCGGCCGCCAACGGGCTGGGCTGCAGCTTGATCGACAGCAAACCGTCGCTCGCCGACTTCAGCTGGATCTTGAGCTTGGTGAAGCCGGAGGCATTGAATGCGGTGACGGATCCGGTGCCGGTGTTGCCCGGCGCATAAACACGAATCGCCGCGCCCGCATAGGCCTGGGGGCCCGCCAGCGTCGCACTGAAGCCCACGACGCCGGAGGCATAGCTGATCGTGCTTGGCGTGAGTTCGCTGCCCTTCTCGGCGAAGGAGTACGACTCGACCTTGCCGGCTTCGCTCGTTTCCGTCGCGCTAGCGGGCGTCGCGAAGGCGGTATCAGCCGATACGGGAGGCGGCGGAGGCGGCGCTGGAACAGGGGCCGGGGGAGGCGGCGCTGGAGCAGGCGCTGGAACAGGGGCCGGGGCAGACGCCGCTGGAGCAGGGGCTGGAACAGGGGCCGGGGCAGACGCCGCTGGAGCAGGGGCTGGAGCAGGGGCCGGGGCAGACGCCGCT
>JAJKJU010000075.1 GCA_021153565.1 Rhizobacter sp. | reverse complement strand
GCCTCCTCGCCATAGCGACGGCTATGACTCGTCGGCGCGCCTTGCACTGCGCTCCGACAGCGGCGCGATCAACCGACACTTGTGGCTTGACGCGACACTAGGGAGATGGGTGCCAGAGACTTCACATTCAATCGTCCTGAGACGCAGCACAAACACGGCACAATACCGCCTGCCGCTCGACACCCGCTGCGCGTCGAGCCTCCTTCCTGGGCCGCGACGACAGCCCGACTGCCACGAATGACCGACCCCAAGCCTCGCCAAGTCTTCATCCAGGGAATTACCCAGGACGGAAAGACCTTCAGGCCGAGCGACTGGGCCGAACGCCTGTGCGGCGCGATGTCGTGCTTCCGGCCCGAAGGCGCGCCGCGCGGCATCGGCTCCTTCATCGGCTATTCACCGTACTGCGTCCCGCAGGTGATCAACGGCGTGAAGTGCGTGATCGTGACTGAGAAGTTGCGCGAGATAGAGCCGATGGCATGGGACTTCGTCATCAATTTCGCAAGGGACAACAAGCTGCAATACAGCGAGGCTTGTTTGTTGCCTGATCCGGACAAGTAGGGCGACCGGCGCCGGCCGAGTATCCCAAGCCTGTCGAAGGCTCCCACGTGGGCCACTTGAATTGAAAGATTGACGCCTGCGTGGTGGGGTGCGCTTCGTTTGCGCACGCTTGCTATAAGGCGCCAATACCGGAAGACACAAAGAAAAGGGCTCGCGATGCGAGCCCTTTTCTGTCCACCTGGATTTGTTTTCTGATCAGGCTGCGGCGGCGAGCGCCTTGACCTTGGCTGCGAGGCGGCTCTTGTGGCGAGCGGCCTTGTTCTTGTGGAAGATGCCCTTGTCGGCCACTGAGTCGATAACGCTCTGGGCGGACTGGAACAGTTCGGTGGCTTTGGCCTTGTCGCCGGCGGCAACGGCCTTTTGAACGTTCTTGACGACAGTTCGGAACTTGGAACGTAGCGCCGTGTTGGCGGCGTTCAGCTTGACGTCTTGGCGGACGCGCTTGCGACCAGATGCAATGCGAACCGTCTTCTTCTTAGCTTTGGAGGAGGTGGCCATGCTAGAGCTTTTAATCCAGGTGGATGCATCGTACAGATGCAAATGGGGCAAAGATTGCGAGTATAGCATCCGCCCTCCGCCCCTGCAAAGCGACAACCCGGAACGTCGGTAAGCGCTTTCTATAATTGCCCGCTCTCGCCAGACACGCCACGACTCGGGGCCGCCCGAAGAACGAATGAACCTGCTTCGGACTGCTTCCACCATCTCGCTCTTGACCCTCGCCTCCCGCATTACCGGCATGGTGCGTGAATCCCTCGTGGCGGCGGCTTTTGGCGCCACTGGCTGGGGGGACGCCTATCAAGTTGCCTTCCGAATTCCCAACCTGCTTCGTCGACTGTTTGCCGAAGGCGCGTTTTCTCAGGCCTTCGTTCCCATCCTCGCCAATACCCGCACCCGGGAGGGCGAGGAGGTCACGCACCGCTTGGTGAATGCGGTGGCGACCATTCTCTTCTGGGCGCTGCTCGTGACCTGCGCCATTGGCATCATCGGCGCACCGGTGCTCGTGTGGGCCATGGGTTCCGCGCTCAAGGAGTTCGACGGCGCTATCGTGATGACCCGCATCATGTTTCCGTACATCGCCTGTATGTCGCTGGTGGCATTGTCGGCAGGCATTCTCAACACTTGGAGGCACTTCGCTGTGCCCGCAGCCACGCCGGTGCTTCTCAATCTGTCGGTGATTGCTGCCGCATGGCTGCTGGTGCCCCAGTTCAGGCGCTGGGGAATGGAGCCAGCCTATGCGCTCGCGACCGGGGTGATGCTCGGTGGCATCCTGCAATTGGCTGTGCAGATTCCAGCATTGATTCGAATCGGATGCCTGCCGCACATCGGACTCAGCCTCGGGGCATTCAAAGCTGCGTGGACACATCCGGGCGTGCGGCGTGTGCTGCGCCAAATGCTTCCGGCGCTCATCGGTGTTTCTGTGGCGCAACTGTCGATGATGATCAACACGCAGATCGCCACCCATGTCGGTGTCGGTGCGGTGTCGTGGCTCACCTGGGCCGACCGGTTGATGGAATTCCCGACTGCGTTGCTCGGCGTGGCCCTGGGAGTCGTCTTACTGCCGCAGCTGGCCGCCGCCCAGGCCAAGAACGACCCGGCTTCGTACTCGGATCTTCTCGACTGGGGCTTGCGCCTCGTGCTGCTGTTGGCCTTTCCCTGCGCCATTTCGCTGCTGGTATTCCCGAGGGCGCTGATCGCGGTGCTGTACCACTACGGCGCCGTAACGCCCCGAGATGTTCAGCAGGCCATGTACGCGCTGATGGGTTACGGCGTCGGCCTCATGGGCCTCGTCGGTGTGAAGGTGCTTGCGCCAGGCTTCTACGCCCGGCAGGACATTCGCACGCCGGTGAGGATAGCGGTCGCCGTGCTCGTGCTTACGCAGGTGATGAATGCCATCTTCGTGCCTTTCCTCGGCCATGCTGGCCTCGCCCTGTCCATCGGCCTTGGAGCGACGATCAATGCCGTATGGCTGTTCTACGGCCTGCGCAAGCGTGGCACCTATGCGCCGATACCGGGGTGGGGAGCATTCACCCTGCGCGTGATGGTGGCAAGCACCGTCTTGGGCGGTTTTCTGTGGTGGACGGGCCAGCACATCGACTGGACCGACCTCGGCGAGCACAAATGGACGCGTATTGGCCTCGTTGCCGCCTGCCTGTCGGGGGCTGCGGCACTGTATTTCGGCACCTTGCTCGCAAGTGGGATGAAGTTACGCGAGTTCGCCCGGCGCGGCTAAACTGATTTGATGTCCGAGCCGTTGCAATTCTTGGCGCCCACCGTGCTGGATTATTTTTCCGCGCTGGTTGCGGACGATGCGAGTCTGTCTCTCATCGAGGCCGCGGCGTCCATCGCGCAAGACGACTACCCGGACCTTGACACCCAGACTGTTTTGGCCGAAATCGACACCATGGCTGACCGGCTCAAGCGCCGCATTCCTGCCGATTCCGTGCCCGTGCAACGTCTGCGCTGGCTCAACCGCTACTTCTTTCAAGAGCTTGGTTTTGCGGGGAACGTCAACCACTACTACGACCCGCGCAACAGCTACCTGCACACTGTGCTCGACACCAGGCGCGGCATTCCCATCACCCTTGCGGTGCTTTATATCGAGTTCGCCACGCAAATTGGCCTCACTGCGCGAGGGGTGTCGTTCCCGGGGCATTTCCTTATCAAGCTGCGCATGCACACTGGAAAGCAGCATGGCGAGGTGGTCATCGACCCATTCACCGGCCATTCCCTGTCGCGCGAAGAACTCGACGAGCTGCTTGGGCCCTACAAGCGCAGCCACGGACTCATGGGCGACTTCGACGCCCCGCTGGGCCTCTTCCTGCAGGCGGCGCCGCCACGCGATGTACTCGCGCGCATGCTGCGCAACCTCAAGGAAATCCATCGCACCGGCGAAGACTGGGCGCGCTTGCTAGCCGTGGCCAACCGTCTCGTGATCCTGTTGCCGCACGCTTTCGAAGAAAGGCGAGATAGGGGTCTCGTGCTGGCCGAACTCGGCAACTATCCGCAGGCGGTGGAAGACATCACCGTCTACTTGCAGTGCAGCCCCGATGCCGAGGACCATGCCGCGCTCACGGCCCGCGTGGCCGAGCTGCGCGACGCCGGCTGGCCTCGCCTGCATTGAAGCTTCGGTGCAAGACCGTAGAATTTCGCCCAATCGCGGCGGACACAAGCCGCGCAGCACACCCAGGCCGCTGCATGCCGGCCCTATCGTCCGCTCGATGAACCTTTCCTCCACGCAACGCCGCTCCTTGTCCTGGATTGCGCTCGGCCTGATCGGGCTGGGTCTGCTCTGGCTGCTGGCGCCCGTGCTCACGCCCTTCCTGATTGGGGCGGTGCTCGCCTATGCCCTGCATCCTCCGGTGGAGCGCATGGCCCGGCGTGGCGTGCCGCGGGCCATCGCCGTAACGGTGGTCGAAGTCACCATGCTGGTCGTGCTGCTGGCGGTGCTGCTGCTGGTCGTGCCAATCCTCTCGAAAGAGCTGCCCCTGCTTCGCGAGCAGATTCCGCGGCTCGTCACGGGCCTTAACACGACGCTCGAGCCCTGGCTCGCCCAGTTCGGCATTCACGTTGCACTCGATATCGACAGCATCCAGAAGTTCGCCTTGAAATACCTCAACGCGAATATCGAGGATTGGCTTCTCGCAATCCTGAGCTCGGCTCGAATCGGCGGCAGCATCATGCTCACCATCATTGGCACTGTGGTGCTTGTGCCGGTCGTGCTGTTCTACCTCCTGATGGACTGGCCACGGCTCGCGCTACGTGTGCAGGAGTTGGTGCCGCCCCGCCTGCGCCCGGGCTTCTTCGGCTTCATGCGCGAGTGCGACACGGTGCTCGGCCAGTACCTGCGCGGACAATTGCTCGTGATGCTCGCCATGGCGATCTTCTACAGCGTGGGTCTGGCGCTCTTTCGCTTCGATCTCGCCGTGCCGGTGGGCGTGTTCACCGGTCTTGCGATGTTCATCCCCTACGTCGGCTTCGGCCTTGGCATGTTGCTCGCGTTGCTGGCCGGCGTACTGCAGTTTGCGATCTGGTACGGTGCCATTGCCGTGCTCGTCGTTTTCGGCCTCGGACAGATGCTCGAAGGCTTTTACCTCACACCGCGCCTCGTGGGCGAGCGTATCGGCCTGAGCCCGCTCGCGGTGATCTTCGCTCTGCTCGCCTTTGGCCACATTTTCGGCTTCGCGGGCGTGCTCGTGGCACTGCCTGTCAGTGCCATGCTCGTCGTCGCCACGTCGCGGATTCGTGGCTGGTACGTGCAAAGCCGTCTCTACGGAGCTTGAGCGATGAAGCAGATTCCGCTCGCTCTCAGCCCCGATATCGCGCGCAGCTTCGAGACCTTCGTGGCTGGCGGCAATGTGATGGCGCTGGAGCATCTGCTGGCGGTTCATGCCGGCTCGGCCCCGATGTACCTGTGGGGTCCATCGGGCAGCGGCAAGACGCATCTTCTGCAGGCGCTCGCCCAGCGCTTTCAGCGGCAAGGCGGGCTGGTGGGATCTTTCACGGTGGGAGATCCTGCGCCCTGGGCCGTGGATGAAAACCGCGCGCTCATCGTCTTCGACTCTTGCGATCTCTTCGACGCCGACCAGCAGCAGGCCGCCTTCGCGCTCTTCGTCGACGCGACCACGCGCGGCATCCCCATCGCCGCCGCCGGTCGCGTGCCGCCGGTGGACTTGCCGCTTCGCGACGACCTGCGCACACGCCTTGGGTGGGGCCACGTGCTCGCAATCCAGTCGCTGTCCGAGGCCGAGACGCGTGCCGCGCTGCGGCGCGAAGCCGACCGTCGTGGACTTTTTCTGTCGGACGACGTGATGGACTACCTGCTCACGCGCTTCGCCCGCGACCTCAAATACCTCATGACCCTGCTCGACGGCCTCGACGAATACGCGCTCGTCAATAAGCGCGCTATCACTGTGCCCCTGCTCAAGCAGATGCTCGCGTCGCAGGGGCAATCATGAATCTGTGCCTCTTCGATCTCGACGACACGCTGATCCCGCTCGACTCCGACCACGCCTGGGGCGAGTTCATTACCGGCCTCGGCTGGGTCGATGAAGCCGAATTCCGCCGGCGCAACGACGAGTTCTTCGATGCATACAAATCCGGCAATCTCGACGTGCATGCCTACATCGATTTCGCGACGCAGCCCTTGCGTGCGCGATCGATCGAAGAAGCCTCCGCGGCGCACGTGAGGTTCATGGCCGAGGTCATCACCCCGAGGATGCACGACAAGGCGCGGGCCCTCGTCAAGCAGCACATCGACCAAAGAGACTTGGTGGCGCTGGTCACGGCGACCAATGAGTTCATCACCACTCCCATTGCCCGGGCCTTCGGCATCGCTGATCTGATCGCGATTCGGCTCGAACGCGGGCCTGGGGGTACTATCACGGGCCGCATCGACGGCGTGCCGAGCTATCGCGAAGGCAAAGTGACGCGGGTCGAGCAATGGCTGGCCGAGCGCGGCGTGCACTGGGGCGACTTCGAACGCACCATCGTCTACAGCGACTCGACGAATGACCTGCCTCTGCTCGAGCGAGCCACTCATCCCGTCGCGACGAATCCTTCGCCAGCGCTAGAAGCCATCGCCAGAGAACGCGGGTGGCGCATTCTGAACCTATTCAAATGATCAAGAAGTTCATCGACAAGCTCCTGGGAAAGACGTCCTCGTCCAGCAACGGCAATGTCAAGCTCACGCCCAAGGGCAAACGCAGGGAAGTGACCAAGGACGAGCACAGCATCGACCTCTCGCTCGTCGACGAACGCGCAATCAAGGTAGTGCAGACACTGGCAGACGCCGGTTTCGAGGCCTACATCGTGGGCGGCGCGGTGCGTGACTTGCTGCTGGGCCTGCGCCCCAAGGACTTCGACGTCGCGACGAATGCAACGCCGGAAGAGGTGAAGGCTCTGTTCCGACGCGCGTTCATCATCGGTCGGCGCTTTCGCATCGTGCACGTGGTGTTCGGCCGAGGCCGCGACCACGAGGTGATCGAAGTCTCGACCTTCCGCGCGATGATGGATTCGTCGGCTGCCGACACTGTCAGCGGCAATGAGAAGACGTCGAAGAGCGAGCTGGCCGGCAAGTCCCATGTCATCGACGCCGAAGGCCGGGTGCTGCGCGACAACGTGTGGGGACCGCAGATCGAAGACGCCGCGCGGCGCGACTTCACAGTCAACGCCATGTATTACGACCCCCGGCGCGAAATCGTGGTCGACTACCACGGCGGCATCAAGGACGCGAAGAAAAAGCTCCTGCGCATGATCGGCGACCCGGAGACCCGCTACCGCGAAGACCCGGTGCGCATCATCCGCGTCGTGCGTTTCGCTGCCAAGCTCGGTTTTGAGATCGAACCCAAGACACGTGTACCCATCCAGGCGATGGCTGCACTGCTGGACAACGTGCCGCAATCGCGCATGTTCGACGAGATGATCAAGCTTCTGCAGACGGGGCATTCGCTCGCGAGCTTGGAAGAGTTGCGCAAGCAGGGTCTGCATCGCGGCATCTTCCCCATCCTCGACGTTGTGCTCGACGAGGCGCATCGTCACGATGGGCGCGAGAAGTTCGTCCAAATGGCTCTTGCCGACACAGATCGCCGTGTCGGCGAGCACAAGCCGGTCGCGCCGAGCTTCATGCTTGCCTGCATGCTGTGGCACGATGTGCTTGACCGTTGGCAAAAGTTCAAGGCCAAGGGTGAGGCGCCGTTCCCGGCATTGCAGCAGGCCATCGATGCGGTGTTCGATGCGCGCATCGGCGACATCTCTGGCCGCGGCAAGCTCGCTGGCGACATGCGCGAGATCTGGATGATGCAGCCTCGCTTCGAGCGCCGCGCAGGCAGCACGCCGTTCACTCTGGTCGAGCAGCCGCGATTTCGCGCCGGCTTCGATTTCCTGCGCTTGCGCGCCGACGCGGGCGAAACCGACGGCACTTTGGCCGAATGGTGGGAAGATTTCTCCATGGGCGACGACGAAGAGCGGCGCGCATTGATCGACATCGCCAAAGAGCAGGACCACGCCCGCCGCGCGAGTGCCAGTCACGCAGCCGCGGGTGGCAGGTCGAGCGGCGCCAGCGGTGGAAGCGGGGCAGGCGAGGGCGGCGATCCGGCGAAGAAGCGGCGGCGTCGTCGCCGCAAGCCGGGGGGCGGTACGCAGGGTGGCCCGTCCAGCACGGCTCCTGCGGCCTCCGAACACTAAGGACATGGCCCGGAATAATTTTCCGTTTTGGGGGCGCAGCGCGGGATGCGATGCAAGGCGCTCCGAGCGCCGTGTGGCGAGCCACACAAGCGAGGAGCAACGCCGCAGCGCGCCCGCCCTGCGCCCCCAAAACGGGAAATT
>JAJKJU010000074.1 GCA_021153565.1 Rhizobacter sp. | reverse complement strand
GTGAGCGCGGCCAGTTCGTCAGGCCTACATCGTTCTGAATCCGGAATGCGAGGCCGGTGATGCGATGTGCAAGACGGTTCGAGAGCGACGACTTCGTCGCATAAGTCCGCCAGGCTCTCATGAACGTTCGCGCCGTGCTGGTGGAAGCGGGCGCGACGCCTTCTATGCTGACGGGCCACTCCACATTCCATGTCGGCTTGGGAGGGCGGAAGTTCCCCCCTGCATCATCAAAACTGCGCAGCGCCCGTCACGAGGAGCCCGCCCTGGGGCTCGGGCAGTGTGTCGATGAGTGTCATGCCGCCCAGCGCGGTGACGCGCACCTGCAGCGGACCGCTTGCGATCTGGGACGGATAGACGAAGTAGTTGTAGTCGGTGCGCTCAACGCTGATCCAGCTGCTGCTGCCGGCGGGCAGGATGTCGAGCTGCGTGATCGGCAGGCGATGGTTGCGCACCTGGATCGCGGTCCAGTAGGGGCTGCTGCCTTCCTTATAGCGGTACTGCACCGGCGTCTGAATGTCGGCGGCCACGACCTGCCACGAGATCGCCACTCGGCCTGCCGCCGGGTCGGCGATTTGGGCAAACGCCTGCGCGCTCAGGTCGACGTTGCCTTCTGCGCATTCGGGGCACTGGTCAGTGATGCGCACAGAGACCGTTCCCTTGGGTCCGGTGACGATGATGCGCTCGCCGCACGCGCCGCTTCCTGCGTAGTCGACGTGATTCATCGCCGCGACCATCAAGTCGCTGGGGCTCGCGTCGAAGCTGCAGTTGCCTTCGCCCGTCGCGCTGTAAAACGTCCCCTCTCCATGGTGGACCGCGCCTAGCGCTTGGGCAGCCGTGGTGCCAGTGCCCGCAGTGTCGGACGGTGTGGTCGTGTCGCTGGAAGAACTACCTCCGCCGCCGCACGAAGCGGCGAGCATAAGCATCCCGATGCAGGCGATCTTGCGCATCCATTGGAGAAGTTTCATGGTGGCTCGCAGGTGAAAACGCAAAAGTATCGCCTTTCGAAATAATCGAAGCGACTACTTCGGTAACGAGGCTTGTCCATATGTGGCAAAGGTGCGGGACCACCATGTGACCGGGCATCATGTTCATGTGGGATCTTTCACAACACGCCGCCCGGATGGCTGCCTTACCCCCGCCGCGCCGCCTCGATTGTCGCGATGTCGATCTTCTTCATTGGCATCATCGCTTCGAACGCGCGCTTGGCTGCCGCGCGATCGGGGTCAGAGATCGCAGCAATGAGGGCGCGCGGGGTGATTTGCCACGACACCCCCCACTTGTCCTTGCACCAACCGCATTGGCTCTCTTGGCCGCCGTTTCCGACGATGGCATTCCACAGACGGTCGGTTTCGGCCTGGTCATCAGTCGCAACCTGGAAAGAGAAAGCCTCGTTGTGCTTGAACGCCGGTCCGCCATTGAGACCCACGCATGGGATGCCCATCACGGTGAATTCCACCGTCAGGACATCGCCTTGCTTGCCGTCCGGATAGTCGCCTGGTGATCGCATCACTGTGCCCACCGCACTGTTGGGAAAGACTTCTGCATAGAACCGCGCGGCATCCAGGGCATTGCCGTTGTACCAAAGACAGACTGTGTTCTTTTGGGTCACGTTCGTTCTCCTTTAGAGATGGAAGGATGTTTCGGCGCAGACACCGCAGTCGTCGTCCCGATGGTTGACGGCGTCAGGCTGAAGTCGTTGAGGGCCATGGGGCGTAGCAACCCGCGTACCTGGATTGTTGGGCGCTTTGATGCGAGAGCCCCAACTTGCTTACCATCCCATCAAATCCGGGACCCACCCCAAAAACCTCCTCAGGAACCACGATGAAGACGTCTCTCCTGCTCTCCACGATTGCATTGACCGCGGCGGCTTCCGCCTGTGCCGCCCCCGTCGCCTACAACATCGATCCCGAGCACACCTATCCCAGTTTCGAGGCGGACCACCTCGGCCTGTCGGTCTGGCGTGGCAAGTTCAACAAGACCATGGGCAAGGTGACGCTCGACAAAGCCGCGATGCACGGGACGCTCGAGGTCACGGTGGATCTCGCGAGCTTCGATACCGGCCACGACAAGGTGAACAGTTGGGCCGCGACACCTGAATTTTTCGACACGGCCAAGTACCCTCAGGCAATCTACAAGGGCAAGCTCACCGGTTTCAAGAAGGGCGGGCCGACTCGGGTCTTCGGCGAACTGACGATGCACGGCGTGACCAAGCCTGTCACCTTGCACATCGACTCGTTCAAGTGCGTGCCGCATCCCATGCTCAAGAGAGAAGTCTGCGGCGCCGATGCCATTGGTCACTTCAAGCGCGACGATTTCGGACTTGACGCAGGTAAGCCGTACGGCATGAAAATGGGTGTGACCCTTCGCATCCAGGTGGAGGCGATCGCGGCCGAGTGAGTGTCAACGACAGGAGGCCACGGGCCATGGCTCGGACGCTGCAAGTGACAGCCTACGACGCGTAGTAGTCGATGTCGCTCGCCTTCCGGTTGAGGAGGTTGAACACTCCACTGCCACCTTCACGTCGCGATTGATTCGATAGCCCGTGCGCAGGTCGCCGAGCGTTGTCCGCCGTTGCTCGGGTCCAGACTGCCGAAGCGACTGATAAGCCCGGTGTCGACGGCGCCGTTCATTCACTGTGTTCGCCAAAAACTCACGGAGCAAAGGACGGCAAGGCTCATACAAATGAGAACGATTCGTAATCATGATAAAGTTCGGATCGAATTGACATGACGCGAAGCCATGACCACCGCGACCTTGAGCTCTTCATCGACGCCTGCACCCTTCTCAGCCCGGTCAACTTATCGCCGCGACGGCAGCAACGGTCTGAAGTCTCCGCATCGACGCGTCGCAGCCGGCGTGATCGTCGGCCTTCATGTCGCCATCATCTTCGGCTTTCTGCAGGCGCGGAATGTTCGCGACAAGCTCGCTGAACCTGCGCCGATGGTCGTGCGCATCGTGGCGCAGCCCGTGCATGAGGAGTCGTTGCCCACGCCAATTCCGACGCCGGTATTCAAGCAGCCGATCGTCGAGCCCGTCCCGACGATGATCGCCACGCCCGTCGCGCCGACGGCATCCATTGGGACCCCGCAGCCTGAAGTCGTGTCTGTTCAGTCGGCGCCCGAGGCGACCCCGACGCCACCGCCTGCGACACCTGCGCCGGCTGCACCGATCAATGCACCGATCAATGCACCGATCAAAAGCATCCCGACATCTGCCGTGCAATACATCGAGGCACCGGTGCTCGTTTACCCGAGGGCTTCGCGCCGTGCAGGCGAAGCGGGCCGCGTGGTGCTGCGTGTCTTCATCGACGAGGCCGGCATGCCTCGGCAGGTGCAGGTGCAGCAATCGTCAGGCTTCGCGAGGCTGGACGAAGCGGCCGTTGCCGCCATCGAGAAGGCCCGCTTCAAGCCCTACAGCGACAACGGCCAGCCAATGGCAGGCTGGGCTCTCGTGCCGCTGTCCTTCGACCTGGAGAAGTGACAGCCGTCACAAGCCTGCCCTGGGGGGGCGACCCATCACAACCTCGACACAAATGAACAACGATTCCCGGCGCCACCCTTCTATTCCACTGAGCCTTCGAGCAGCAGCCCTTGCGCTCGCTTTCGGAGCAGCCCACGCGCAAGACGCACATCCTGCGAGCCAGGACGAGGCCAAGAAGCCAAGCGAAGCCGCACTGCCCGAGATCAAGGCCACCGCGACACGCGAGCGCGACAGTGGCACGGCCACCACGGGCGCCAAGTTCGACACGCCGGTGCGCGACATTCCGCAGTCCGTCACTGTGGTCGATCGCAAGATGATCGATTCGCAAGCCGCGGCCTCGCTGAAGGACTCGCTTCGCAACGTGCCGGGCATCACGCTGGGTGCGGGCGAGGGCGGAGTGATCGGCGACAACATCAACCTGCGTGGCTTCTCGGCGCGCACCGATGTCTACCTCGACGGCCTGCGTGACCGCGGCCAGTATTCCCGCGACGTGTTCTCGCTGGATGCGGTGGAGGTGCTCAAGGGCCCGTCGTCCATGCTGTTCGGCCGCGGCTCGACCGGTGGTGTCATTAACCAGGTGAGCAAGAAGCCTGAGTTGCGCGATCACACTGAAGTCGGTGCAACGGTTGGCACGGACGACTATGTTCGTACGACGGCGGACGTGAATCGCAAAGTTTCCGAGACCTCGGCAGCGCGCGTTGCCGTATTCGGCCAGGACATCCGCTCGACGCGCGACGTCGAGCGCCTGCGTGACTTCGGCGTTGCGCCTTCGCTGCGCTTCGGCATCAACACGCCCACCGAAGTCACGGTCTCCGCGCTGTTGCAGCGCAATCGCGATCTGCCCGACTATGGCTTCCCGATGGTCACGAGCAACGGCGAGGGCACCGTGCGCAAGCCTGTCAATGCAGCGCCCAACGTGTTCTACGGCTACAGCGACGACCACTTCAATCAATCGGTCAACGTCGTCACCGCGACCGTGCAGCACAAGCTGAGCCCGATGGCGACCTTGCGCAACCGGACATTGCTCAGCGCCAACGTCACCGAAGCCTCGCCATCTCCGCTGGGTGCAGTGGTGCGCACGGGTGGCGGTGTGCCTACGCTCAATGACCCACTCACGCTGCTCAGCGCACCGCGACAGGACCGCGACCGCGTGCTTCACGACAAGTCGTTCTCGAACCAGACCGATCTGGTGGTCAAGCTGCAAGGCGGCGGCATGCAGCACACGCTGACAACCGGCATCGAGATCGGTCGCGACGAGAACCGAGAAGAACGCTACGTGTGGAACACCTCCGCAGCGGCAGCGAGCGTGAACCTCGGCAATCCGACGCTCGATGTGCGATCGGGCGAACGTGCACTCTCGCGAACTGTCACAACAACCGCAGATACGCTGGCTGCCTACGTCAACGACCAGATCGATCTAAGCAAGCAGTGGAAGCTGGTGGCCGGTGTGCGCGGCGAGCGATTCAAGGCCCGCAGCGATTTGACGACCTACACATTGCCCAGCGGCTTCCCCGTCGACACGACCGCACCTTCGCAACCGAAGTCGGAGACGGTGTTCAGCCCACGGGCAGGCGTGCTCTTCCAGCCCAACGAGGCGCAGTCGTGGTATCTGTCCTACGGCACATCGTTCAATCCGTCGGCTGAAACGGTGACGCAAAGCGCGGCGACAGCCCAGCTTGATGCGGAGAAGAATCGCTCCGTCGAAGCGGGTGTGAAGTGGGACGCGCTCGACGGCGAACTCACCCTGACTGGCGCGGTCTTCCGCACCGACAAGATCAACGCCCGATCACGCGACGGCGCGGGATCTGTGCAGGTGACGGCGGGCCGAATCCGCGTCGACGGCTTCGAGCTGACTGCTGCGGGGCGAATCACGCCGACGTGGCAAGTCTTCGGCGGCTATACCTATCTCGATGGCCGGATCCTCCAGTCTCCGGAGATCGGCACCGGTGTCGATGCCAATATTGCGGCGCAAGGCAAGCGCACACCCAACACGCCGCGCCACACGGCGACGCTGTGGACCACTGCACGCATTTCACCGCAGTGGGAAGTCGGCGGCGGCGTGCTTGTATCGGCTTCGCGCTGGCTCAACAACTTCGAGAGTGCGGCGGTTGATGGCTACACGCGTTTCGATGCGACGCTGGCCTATCTTCAGAAGGATGTCGAGCTGCGTTTGAACCTGCAGAACTTGAGCGACAAGCACTACTTCGAGGTGGGCAACGGCGGCCGGGCCACGCCGATTCGCGGACGCACGGCGCTTGCGAGCGTGGTCTACCGTTTCTAGGCAAGGCGCGAGATGATCGTTCAGATCCCCGACCTGCTGTCCGTGGTGCAGCTTCGAGATGCGCGGTCGCGCCTGCTCGCTGCTCCGTGGGTTGATGGCCTCGCCACCGCCGGACATCAAGGGGCGCGTGTCAAGCACAACAGACAACTCGCTGAAGCTTCGCCGGTTGCCGTCGAATTGGGCGACATGGTGCTGGTCGCGCTGGAACGTAATCCGCTGTTCATCAGCGCGGCCTTGCCTGCGCTCGTGTACCCGCCCATGTTCAACCGCTATGAAGGAGGCGAGTCCTTCGGCAACCATGTCGACAATGCATTGCGGTTGATGCCGGGCCGTGCGCAGCGAATGCGCACCGACTTGTCGGCCACCTTGTTCCTGACCGATCCTGAAGACTACGACGGCGGCGAGCTGCTCATTGACGACACCTACGGCGCGCATTCGATCAAGCTGCCCGCCGGTCATCTCGTGCTGTATCCGTCGACGAGCCTGCATCGCGTCGAGCCCGTCACGCGCGGGTCTCGGCTTGCGTGCTTCTTCTGGATCCAGAGCATGGTGCGCGACGTTGGCCAGCGCGCGCTGCTGCTCGACCTCGACACGTCGATCCAGCGCCTTGCCCAGACCGAAGCCGATGAAGGTGCACGACTGCAACTGACCGGCTGCTATCACAACCTGCTGCGCATGTGGTCGCAGCCCTGAGAGGCTGAGAGTATTTCGATCATGCCCGCTCATCACGCCAAAAGACCCCTGCTCGTCGTTACAAATGCTCGCCATAGCCCGGGCTATGGCTGCGCTTTGCGCCTAGATCAG
>JAJKJU010000073.1 GCA_021153565.1 Rhizobacter sp. | reverse complement strand
TGCGCCTCCTCGCCATAGCGACGGCTATGACTCGTCGGCGCGCCTTGCACTGCGCTCCGACAGCGGCGCGATCAACCGACACTTGAGGCTTGACGCGACACCAGTCACAAGGCAAAGGGATGTCATGGGGCCTCTCCTGCCAAACCGTGCAGCGGCCGAGCCAAGCCGTTGCAAAATGGACTCCTTCAATCCCGGCGTCGAGTATTCGGCATTGCGCAACCTGTTCCGTGGCAACAGCATTTGTCGTAGTGGATGGCTGGGGCGATGTTGCCCCCCCCGAGGAACTGATCGAGCCAACCAAGCCTTGGCGGATTGGCTTGCTCAACTCAACGGCGGACACAAATGTGACCATACGCTTTGGCTGCCCGCGGCTAGCATCTCGGTCGCCGCAATATCCAGGTATGTGAAACCCATAGAGGGCCATTGGGCTCCAGAGGCAATGACATCCCTCGGGCCGTTCAACACTTTAAGAAATCAGAAGTCGAAAGTGAACACCACACAAATCTTCAAGGCTATGAGTCGTGCCACGATCTGCACCGCTGCAGCCCTCAGTTTGCTGGGTTCAGGTAGCTTGGCGTACGCGCAGATTGCCGCCGGCAAGACCAAGTTCCTGGGCAACATCAATGCCGGCTATGTACCGAGTAACTTCAGCATTTATTGGAATCAGGTCACGCCTGAGAACGCAGGCAAGTGGGGCTCAGTCGAGCCGGTGCGAGACCAGATGAACTGGAGTCAACTCGACATTGCCTACAACTACGCGCTGTCCAATGGCTTCCCGTTCAAGCAGCACACCTTCGTGTGGGGTTCGCAGGAGCCGAACTGGATCGGCGGGCTGGGCGCTTCGCAACAGGCTTTCGAGGTCGAAGATTTCATTCGACAGTACTGCCAGCGCTACCCGCAAACGCAGTACATCGACGTCGTCAACGAGCCGCTGCACCAGCCGGCCAGCTACCGGGAGGCCCTCGGCGGCGCGGGCTCGACTGGCTGGGACTGGATCGTCTGGTCATTTCAGAAGGCCCGCCAGTACTGCCCCAACGCAAAGCTCCTCATCAACGAGTATGGGCTTGTTGGTAACCCCAGCGAGATGGACCGCTACAAGGGCATCGTCAACATCCTCAAGTCGCGCAGCTTGATTGACGGAGTGGGCATCCAGTCGCATTACTTCAGCATGGACGACGTGCCGTCTGCGACGATCACGCAAAGCCTGGACTCGCTGGCGCAGACCGGCCTGCCGATCTACGTGTCCGAGCTGGACATGACCGGCGACGATGCCACGCAGCTGGCGCGTTATCAACAGAAGTTCCCTGCCGTGTGGACGCATCCGGGCGTCGCAGGAGTCACATTGTGGGGCTACATCGAAGGCCAGACCTGGGTGGCCAACTCTCACCTCGTGCGCCGAGACGGCACCGAGCGGCCCGCCCTGAACTGGCTCAGCAATTACGTTCGCAGTAACAATCCCGTTGGCGGCGGTACGGTCAACAAGTCCATCGTCGTGCGCGCACGAGGAACCTCGGGCCAAGAGCGCGTCACCTTGCGCGTCGGCGGCACCGCGGTGCAGACCTGGACGCTCAGTCAAACCATGACCAACTACACCTTCACGACCAGCCTTTCGGGCGGCAGCCTCGTGGAGTTCATCAACGACGCCGCTGGTCGCGATGTTCAGGTCGACTACCTGAGTGTGAATGGCAGCGTGCGGCAAGCCGAGGACCAGACCTACAACACTGGCGTGTACCAGAACGGCACGTGCGGCGGCGGCAACGGTCGCAGCGAGTGGTTGCACTGCAACGGCGCGATCGGGTTTGGCGACCTGTAAGCCCCATATGTCATTGGGCACTCCGGCAAGGTCGTCGACGTCTGAAACTTCTCGACGGCCAACGGAGCGGCAGTCAACCACTACGCGGACGGAAACGTCATCAATCAGCAGTGGCAGCTGGTTGGCTTTGACAACACCGCGGTGCGCTTCATCAATCGCAATTCGGGCAAAGCCCTGGAAGTTGCGTCCACCGCCGATGGTGGTGACATCACCCAGTACACCGACTACGGTGGCCGAAATCAGAACCTGGGCACTCGTATCTGTTGACAGGGCCTCAAGGACCCGTCGGTCGAGTACTACAACGGCCTTTGGCACGTGGTGTCTATTCAGAGGCTGAGAGTAGTTCGATCATGCCCGCTCATCACGCCAAAAGACCCTTGCTCGTCGTTGCAAATGCTCGCCATAGCCCCGGCTATGGCTGCGCTTTGCGCCTAGATCAGGCGCCTTTTGACGTGCTGCTCGGACACGCTGGAAATACTCTCAACCTCTCAGGCCAAGGACAACGGGTGGGGTATGGAGTACCGCTCCTTCACGGATAGTTGAGTGATGTCGTCTGACAGCTTTCAGCGCAGTGGGGGGGCCGATACGAGCTTGAGTTCCCTTCCAGACGTATAGCTACTCGGCCTGCTATATCAGCCACTGCCGTTATGTGCTGCTCCGGGACCTTGTCAAGAACTAAACCGACCGCGACTTCCATGTGACCAACTGACATGTTCGCAAGCTGCGAGGCGGCCTTGGCTCTGGCGGGACACCAAGCCCGATTCGATATTCGATCAATTGATTCGCGGTGAATTTGCATCCTGTGCATGGCATCTCCCCGTGCCAACGCACTCCGCGGCAATCATCGGTTCTTCAAGGTTTCGTCAATCTTCCTGAGATTGCGAGCCACACAATGGCGACAGAAATCGAGAGTGCAGCCTGTCGAACGACAGGAGCGCTCCACAACTCTGACGCAACAGGATCTTCATAATGAACATGCCAAGCCAACGCCCCATACGCGCCACAGCGGCGAGCGCACTGCTATGCGCACTGGTGCTGTCTGCCTGCGGGGGCGGGCATGAAGCGGTTACCGCAGCGGCAGTGGTTGCCGCGGCACCGGCACCGAAACCAGCAGCACTAGCACCAGCACCAGCGCCAGCGCCAGCGCCAGCACCAGCACCAGCACCAGCACCAGCACCAGCGGCCAGCATTTGCCCCCCAGCGCCCTATGCCAGCACGCCAGTGCCCAGTGGCGCCACGGTGACCCGGTTGGACAACGCGCTGCCCAACGACAACTACCAAACCCAGTTTGGAAACGTCGAAGGCGCCGTGTGGTTGGACGGTGCGCTCTACGTCAGCGAGTTCGGCCCGGGCAGCAATCCGCCACCCTCCCGCATCGTGAGGATCGACAGCAATGGCGTCGGCACCGTGGTGGCGCCCACTGCCGGCACCAACGGCTTGGCGGTAGACAAGGCTGGGAACCTCTACGGTGCGAGCCACAAGGTGGGCGGCATCGTTCGTTTTGCCTTACCCGGCGGAACCGAAACCGTAATCGTCGGCAGCTACGACGGCGCCCGCTTTGGCTCTCCGAATGACCTTACCTTCCGCTCTGACGGCACCCTCTACTTCACTGACCCGAACTGGCAGGCCGCTTCGCCCAATCCTCAGTCGCGCACCAGCGTTTACCGGGTAGCGCCGGGCGCCAGCAATGCGGTGCTGGTGGATGCGAACCGAAGCAATCCAAACGGCATCACCCTGTCGCCCGACGAGAAGACGCTCTACCTCACGGCACAGGACGGCGTGTTCAAGTACGCCGTGTCTGCCGACGGATCGGTCGGCGTGGCTGAGCACTTCGGCAGCGGGGTTGTCTCCAGTGGAGACGGCATGGTGGTGGACTGCGCCGGCAACCTGTACGTCACCTCGAACGATGTGATCGTTCTCAGTCCCGAAGGCAAGGAGGTCGGCCGCATCCGCATGCCCAGCGGCGCCGGCTCGGTCACCAACTTGGCTTTTGGCGGCAGTGATCGCAAGACCCTGTTCATCACGGCCATGGGCTACGGCACCGCCCGTGGTGTTTACAAGGTGAATCTGGCGATTCCCGGCTACCCGTACTGACCGCGCCAACTGAGCAAAGCTGCAAGCGACCAGACAAGGGCCTGAGATCTGGTCGCGATGCATTGCGACCGCCGTCAAGCAATGCCATCCCATCAGATTCGCCAGGTGACGAGAAGCCTGGCGAATAGTCAGAGGAAGAAGATCGATGGGGTGTTGCCGGGCAAGGCGGCAGACGTAGAAGTCACAGCTGCGGACAGCACGCGTTCATAGAAGCAATGCACCCTGCAGAGGTGGGCAGCTGGCAGACGCATACACGAGGTCCAGTCGCTGGAGTAAGAAGGGTGTATGGCACAAGGTAAAAAGGGGCGGTTTGATCAAGCGCTCGGGCAAGCCCTTTGGGCTGTTGGCTCAGCGACGAACAGCCACCATCACTCGTGCCCACGCATTGTCATCGGCTTTGATGATGTCTGACTATCTTGCTGGAGCATGCATCGATCGTTTCCACGATCTTGTCGGCGTCGCGATCTTTGTCGGACAGCTTCCAGCTTAATAGGGTGGCCGATATTGAGCGCAAGTTCCATCCGGGGCGAATAGCCACTCGACGCGCTCATCCGCCACTAAAGCTATGTTTTCGCCGGGACCTCGTCAAGAACCAGAACGGCCTCCGCGGTGTGATCCATGTGATTGGCTGAACTGACAAACATGCGCTCAAGGCCGCGATGCGGCCTTGAGCGCTGGCGGACATAAGCCGTATTCGATTTCAATGGGCTCGCGGTGATTTGCATGCTGTTGCATGGCGTGTCGCTGTCCCAACGCCCTGTGCGGCAATCATCGGTTCCTTAAGGATCCGTCAATTGTCACGACGTGGCGAACCACACAATTGCGACAGGAATCGAGAGCGCACACGTCGAACGACAGTGAGCGCCCCACTTAACGCGACAGGATCTTCACGATGAGCATGCCAAACCAACGCCCCAGACGCGCCACCGCGACGAGTGCACTGTTGTGCGCACTGGTGTTGTCTGCCTGCGGAGGTGGCCATGACGCGGGCACCGCAGCGGCGCCAGCACCGGCATCGGCACCAGTACCAGCGCCTGCGCCTGCGCCTGCGCCTGCGCCTGCACCGAAACCAGCACCAGCACCAGCACCAGCACCGGCACCAGGCATCCGCCCAGCCGAGGCCATCCTGACGGCCTCCGAGTCGCTCCAGGCGATGCGCAGCCTGCTGCACGGCGACGCCGGCCGGGCG
>JAJKJU010000072.1 GCA_021153565.1 Rhizobacter sp. | reverse complement strand
GCCGGACGGCCCGCCTCCGTCCGCATCGTGCGTGAGGTCAACTAGAGGGCACGGGGAATGGGGCCTCCTCGTCCCGCTTCGCATCCATGCAACAACGCCGGCCAGCGCACCAATCTACTGTCGGCGCGGCGTTCTTGCTGCGCCCAGCCCAATGCAATCGGGCGGGCTAGGCGCCGATGTTATTGGCTACACGTGCTCTCCCCGTGGGGTTCCGCCGGGGCATCTCATGTCTACCGAGACCCGACAGATCCGCGTAGGGATCTGCTGGTAGTAGTCCTTATAACAATAAGGAACGCCTGCTACGCATCGCTGTTCACCGTCCAGTTGATCAATCCCATCCCAGCCGATGCCCCGCCTCAATGGCCTGATGCCGGCGATCATCCTCGGTGTGCAGGTAGATGCTGGTGGTGCTGATTGACGCGTGCCCCAACGTGTCACGCACATGGCGCAGGTCAACCTCGTTGGCCATTTGCAGCCAATGCGCAGAGGCAGCACGTAGGCGCTGCGCTCTGCTTGAGGACACCTCGCCTTGCGCCTCGAGGCCCAGGGCCGCCTGCTCAAAGACACTCTTCACGATTGTGTGCAGCGCCGCGCGCGTCATCGGCGCCGGCATTTCGATGGCCATCGTGGGTCGATGCGGCGCGTGCCACCATACCGGCATCAGCAACGGTGTGTGCTCATGCTCGCGACCTTCGGTGACCACCGGGCGGGCGAACCGGCCGGGGTCAAATAGGCACATCGTTTGCCGTCCTAGAGGGCGCGCGGCCGGAATAAACCAACCGTTGCACATTCCTCCGCTGATGGCGGGTCTTCGATGAAAGGAGTTTCAAGATGGCATCAAGCAACCAAAGTGGAAATCAAGGCAGCAAAGGCGAGGACAAGAGCAGCAACCGAGGAGGGAACCAGGGCGGCAAGGACTCGGAACGTGGCTTTGCGTCGATGGACAAAGATCGCCAGCGTGAAATCGCCAGCGAAGGTGGCCGTGCGGCACACGAGAGCGGCCATGCTCATGAGTTCACCTCGGAAGAGGCGCGAAAGGCTGCCGAACAACGTGGCGGCAACCAGGGCGGAGGCAACTCGGGCGGCTCGTCAGGAAAGAAATAGCGCGGCCTGATCACGGATGAGCAGAAAGGGTGGCGGACGCGTCACCCTTTCTGTCAATGGTTCCGCCCAGGCGATCAAGCCATCGACAGCACGAGGAGCCGCACCAACTCGGTAGAAACATCGCGTGTGGCTGAGAGCCTGAGAGGTCGACGCCCTTGGGCTTGAACTTCTTTGGCTACGCCTTTTGGTCCTCATCGCGGGGCGATGTCTTCGAAACCTGCCGCTCCTGCGCCACGTCTTCGTTCCCACGGGGAGGAGAAGCATCGCGGGGTAGAACGATTGAGAAGCGGGTTTGACGATTTGCCGAATGCACTTCCACTGTTCCGCCATGCGCCTGTGCAGCTTGTCGAACGATGAAAAGCCCAAGCCCGAGATGGCCAGCATCTTTGTTGCTTGCTCCCGCCGAGCCTCGGAAAAGCGGATCAAAGATCAGATCCAGTTCTGCCGCTTCAAGCGTCGGACCATGGTTGTCGACGTGGACTCTGACATGCTCCTCCTCGCATTGCACACCACTCGGACGGACCTTTCGTCCCCGTACTTAATGGCGTTGCCAATCAAGTTCCCCACCGCCTGACGGATCCGCGAAACATCCCAAACTCCTGGACAGGTGCTTGGCGCCTCGAACTCGATGCGCGCAGATGGGTGCGCACTGCGCTGCATCTCACCTGAGCGACCAACATTCTGTTCTCAGCACGCTGCGCGCGCGCGTCGCCCCCTTCACGCTGATCAACCTGCAGTGCGCGCAGCAGCAGTTCCTTCTCCTGCAGCGCGCGCAGCGCTCCCCACAAGGCACCATCGGTCTCTTCGCCCTGTGCGTGGTACAGCGTGCGCAGCGTGTATGCGTGCCCCGTATGGCACCGGTAACGATGCGGTTGCGTGTCTCTGATTTCCCATAGCCCGCCTTTGCAGTCCGGACAGACAAAGGGCGAGGGGGAGGCGATCGCTGAAAGATGCTCCATGGGGTCTCCCTGCGAGAGGCTCAGCGCGTGTTCATGCGCGGCAGGTTCCGGGGCCGCCAACGCCGACGGCCCGACCTCCGTGTTGACAAGCCTCGTGAGCAGGTCGGCCATCGACGCCAAGGGTACGCAGTGGTCGATTTGCGCGTACTTCAGCGCGCTGGCCGGCATGCTCGGCTCGGTCGCGTCACTGGGTTCCTGGACCACAGCGATGCCGCCTTGCGCCTTGATCGCCTGCAGTCCAGCGGTGCCATCGTCGAGTCGGCCTGTCAATAAGACGCCCACGACGGCAGGACCCATCGTCATGGCAGCCGATCGGAAAAGTGGATCGATGGCCGGGCGCGTGTGGTGCTCCTTGGGACCCCGGCTCAGCCGCAAGCGCTGGCCTTCGATAAGCAAGTGATGGTCCGGCGGCGCAACGTGGATTTTCCCTGGGACAAGCAGCTCGCCATCGGTCGCATGCGCTGCCTTCAGTCGCCCGGAGGAGGACAGTATCGCGGGCATGATGCTCTCGTGACTGCCGATGTGCAGAACGATGACGAGCGCCGCCGGAAAGGCTGGAGGCAGCCCCGACACCAGGGTCCGCAGTGCATTGACTCCGCCCGCCGAGGCACCGATCACTACCAGGCGTGGCGGCTTTTCACTTGTTGAAGGATCCACGTGCCTTGGCTTTGGATCACGCCTTTGCACTGCCTTTGGCGCGCTCATTTCGGCTCCTGCGCAGCGGCAGCATCCAACAGCTTGACCAAGATTTCCAGATCGACAGGCTTGACCAGATGCGCATCGAAGCCGGCCCTCGTCGAGCGATCTCGGTCGTCACGTTGGCCCCATCCGGTGATGGCGACAATCTGCACTCGCGCACGCCAAGGATGTTCACGTATATGGCGCGCCACTTCATAGCCATCCATGCCCGGCAAGCCGATATCGAGCAACACCACTTCAGGCGACCAGGCGGCGCCAAGAGCCAACGCGGCTGGACCATCGTGAGCCGTGCGCACGTCGTGGCCGAGAAAGCGAAGCGCGGCAGCAAGCGATTCCGCACCGTCGTTGTTGTCGTCGACGACAAGAATGCGCCGCTGCACAGTCGACGCCCGCGGCAGATCGACTGGTTCAGCTGCCTTCGCCTGCTCGATGTTTTCGAAGTTCACCAAGGGCTCTTGCGACAGCGGCAATTGCAAGGTGAACTCGCTGCCGCGACCCACCCCCTCGCTCGCAACCGACACGCTGCCGCCATGGGCCTCGACGAACTGCTTGACGAGGCTCAGGCCGAGACCAAGCCCGCCGCGCTCGCGTGCGAGCGAGCTGTCGCCCTGCATGAACATTTCGAACACGTGTGGCAGCTGATTGGCCGCGATGCCGATCCCCGTGTCGCCGACGTGGATGACAGCTTTGTCGCCCTCGACCTGCGCCGAAAGCCGGGTCTGGCCACCGGGGTTGGTGAATTTGCAGGCGTTGTGGAGCAGGTTGCCGACAACTTGCGACAACCGTGTCGCATCGGCGTTCACAAGAACTGGCTCTTCAGGCAAGGCAGCGTTCAGGTGAACCCCCTTGGCTTCGAAAGAAGCGCGAGCCGCATCGACCGATGCGCGCAGCAGCGTACCGAGCTCGAGGCGCTGCTTGCGCAGCTCGACGCCGCCTTTGGTGATGCGCGCAACGTCCAGCAGGTCGTCCACCAGACGCGTCATCTGCCGGACCTGGCGCTCCACCATGGCAAGCATCCGTCGCGCTAAATCGTCGGGAACATCAGCACGATTGAGGATGTGCAGCGCGTTGTGAATCGGCGCCAAGGGATTGCGAAGCTCGTGTGCCAGCAGCGACAAGAAGGCGGTCTTGTTGCGATCCGCCTCGACCACTTGGGCCAGGTACTCGCGGTTGTGCTCTTCAAGGCGAGCGGCTTCAGTCCGGTCTTCGATAGCGAGAAGAATCAAGTCACTGTTGGAGTCTTCGCGCTCGATGCGTCGAGCGCTCAGCCGCATTACTTTGGTGCCGATCTTTTCGAATTCATGCTGGACTTCGAAGTTGCTTAAAGCGTTGTGGTCGGACAAGACCTTCGCAAGCTGCTCGCGCAGATCCCGAATGTCCCAGTGACGGTTTCCAAGGTCGAAGAAAAGCCGACCCTGTGTATCGGATGGGGTCGTCCGAAACATTGCGTAGAAGGCGTTGTTCGCAGACTGCACACGCAATTGAGCGTCGAGCACCATAAGAGGTTCGCGCATCGTCTCGACGATGGCCAGAGCGTAGTCGCGCTCCTCGCGCAACCCTGCCTGCGCCCGCCGCAAATCATCGATGTCGAACAGGACCAGCACGGCCCCGTCGATGCGGTTGTCGGTCGTGCGGTAAGGATGGATGCGCAGCAGATACTCGCGGCCGTCAGGGCCACGAACATCGCGCTCCTTCGGCTGTACGGTGGCAATGACATCGCCCACCAGCTCTTCCATATCCGGCAGGTTGACGCTTCGTATCAGATGGCCGATCGAGCGGCCGACGTCACCGGACAGCAAACCGAGCAGCTTACCAGCGGCCGGTGTAAATCGGCGGATGCGCAGGTCGAATCCGAGCAATACCTTTGCCACGCCGCTGCTCGCCAGCAGGTTGGTCATGTCATCGTTGAGGTGAGCCAACTCCACATTGCGATTCTGCAGTTGCTCATTGACGGTTGTCAGCTCCTCATTCATTGATTGCAGCTCTTCCTTGGCCGTCTGCAATTCCTCGTTCGAGCTTTGCAGCTCCTCGTTGCTTGAAAGAATCTCTTCGTTTGCAGACTTCAATTCCTCGTTGGCGGCGTCCTGTTGTTCAAGCAGCGTCTGCAGGTAGTCGCGTGTCGATGTCAATTCCTGCCGGATGCGGCTCAATTCTGTTTCTTCGGAAGTCGCTACCGCATCGCGAGCTGCGGCACGCGCGTCGGCGCTGACCCTCCTCGCGGTCTCTTCGAACAGCACGAGGTAGCAGCGCTCGTTCGCATGCGGGAGCTTGATCGGCAACACCTGCACATCCACCTCCCGATCCACGCCGTCCCCGCGGATGCGCAAATCGGCATGGCGAACGGCTGCACCGCTGCGCTGGCATTCGACGACAGCTGATCGCACTGCCATGAAGATGCCTTCACGCGCCATCTTCAGCAAGTTGCTGCTCGGCTCGCCGGCAGCCGGCGCGAGGAATGCGCCCGTCTGGCCGCGGAACTGCAGGATGTCGAAGTCGTTGTTAATGAGTACGCCCGGGGGCACATACTGTCCCGCCACCACCCTGTCGGCCTCGCGCAGCCAGTCAGCCGGCAACGCGCGCGGCGGGGCATTGGCCTCGCGTCCGCCCGCCCCCGGCCGGGCATGTTGATCCTCGGCGCGGTAGTTCGGAGAGAGCCGCGACACCCCCGTCGATCTGCGAGAGTAAATGCGATGCGGCTGATCAACGACGGCGAACAGGTCTGTATTAGCGCCTATCGTCTCTGACGCGCCGAGGAGGAGATATCCACCTTGATTCAAGGCATAGTGAAAGGTCGGGATGACGCGCTTCTGGAGCGTCGGACTGAGGTAGATCAGCAAATTTCGGCAACTGATGAGGTCCATGCGAGAGAACGGCGGGTCGGCTGCCACGTTCTGCCGCGCAAAAATGACGATTTCCCGCAGTGTCTTGCTGATGCGATAGTGGCGATCTTCCTGGTGGAAGAAGCGGCGCAGCCGCTCGGGCGACACCTCCGCCTCGATGCTGCTGGGGTACAATCCCGTGCGTGCCTTCTGCAGCGAGACTCTCTCCGAGAGGTCGGTGGGGCGTTGTTGCATGGATGCGAAGCGGGACGAGGAGGCCCCATTCCCCGTGCCCTCTAGTTGACCTCACGCACGATGCGGACGGAGGCGGGCCGTCCGGC
>JAJKJU010000071.1 GCA_021153565.1 Rhizobacter sp. | reverse complement strand
CCTGCTGATGGTGCTGTGACTTGGCGTTGCGCAGCAGCGGGCGCTACTAACTTGGCCGTCGGTCAGACTGCCGGCACCCTGGCCGCCAAGTACGCTCCGTCCGAGTGCCGTTGATCGAACCGGCAAGCCGCACGCCGTGACACTTGTCCGGCTGAGGTGGTCGAATCGCAAAGGCCGCGCCCCCAAGGCGCGGCCTTTACTCCTTGGCTCACGCTCTGGCGAGTGCGGCAACTACGTCATTGATGCATCCATCCCTGTCTGAAGACCGACGTCCGGCGTTGGCGACGCGGACCATTGCCGAGCGGCGACACTAGCGCCTTCGCACACCCCATTGGATTCGACCGCATGTCGTTTCGCGCTCCGACCTTGTCGCTTCGCTTGACTGACGCTTCGGCCTTGTTCGCCGTCGTAGTCCCGACGCTGCTGGCCTTCAACTTGCCGCCGTCAGCGACCTTCTTCAATCAGGCCGCCGCTCTCATCGGATGGGGCGTGTTCATCCTCATGCTGGGTACCCAGGCGGTCTCGCCGACGTTGGTAATTCGCCGGAAGATGGCTTGGATGCTCGCGCCGCTCGCGGCGCTGGCGCTGGCGGCGGTGGTCTCGAACCGAAGCACGGGCCTGCCCGCGGCACTGGCCGCGTCGGCTGTCGGCGTCGTGCTCGCTGGCATGCTGGCCGTCGCGGCCGGCGCAAGCGCGCGGGAGTCGGGATTCGCGCGCGACCTCTTCCGCGGGTTTTGCATCGCGCTGCTTGTCGCAGGCGTGGCGGGCGCCATCCTCGGCGGCATCCAGATCTTCATGCCCGAATGGGCCGACGGCAGCTGGATCGCGGCGGCGCCCAGCGACGGTCGCGCGTCGAGCAATCTGCGACAGCCCAATCACCTGAGCAGCCTGTTGGTGTGGTCGCTGGTGGCACTCGCCTGGCTGTGGCAGTCGAAGACCTTGCGTGCCGAACTGTCGGCGACTTTGTGGCTCGTGATCGTCGGAGCCATCGTGCTGACCGGGTCGCGCACCGGCATCGTCGACGTCATCGTTCTCGCCATTTGGGGGCTGCTGGACCGCAAGCTGCCGCGCGGGCTGCGCGCCGCACTCATCGTGTCGCCCTTGCTCTACGGCGCCTTCTGGTGGGGTCTGACCGAATGGGCGCATTCGACGCACCATGTCTTCGGTGGCGAAGCGCGCATGGGCACGCAAGGTGACATCTCGAGTTCGCGCTGGGCCATCTGGTCGGACACGCTCAGCCTGATCCGCCAGCATCCGTGGCTCGGTGTCGGGTTCGGCGAGTTCAACTTCGCGTGGTCGCTCACGCCGTTCCCGCATCGGCCGGTCGCGTTCTTCGATCATACGCACAACATCGTCTTGCAGTTCGCGGTGGAGCTGGGCATTCCTGCCGCGCTGTTGCTCACCGCGTCGCTGCTGGTGGCGCTGTTCTTCGCCTTCGAAGCCAGCCTCAAGACGACACAGCCGATGTCATCGATGATGCGCGCGGCCTTCATGGTCGTGCTGACGATCTGCGTTCACAGCATGTTCGAGTATCCGCTTTGGTACTCGTACTTCCTGCTGCCCGCGGCGTTTGCGTTCGGCTTCTGCCTGGGCGGCGATGGACCGCCGGCGATTGCCGAGTCAGGCGACGGTCAGCCCGCGAGCGCGCGCGCGAATCTCATCCTCGCCTCGCTCGCGCTCCTGCTGCTCGTGGGGGGTACGGCCTTGCTGGTCGACTATCGGCGCGTCGTCGCGATCTTCGATTCGGAGGACGGCGAGCCTCTCATCGATCGCATCGAAGCCGGCCGTCGCAGCGTCTTCTTCAGCTACCACGCCGACTACGCCGCCGTGACGGTCTCGCACAAGCCGTCCACGGTGATGCTGTCGTTCGCGACGGCCACCCACAACCTGCTCGACACGCGCCTCATGATCGCCTGGGCCAAGGCATTTGCCGAACGCGGTGATCTGGAGCGAGCCCGCCACATCGCGCAACGCCTGCGCGAGTTTCGCAACGAGGACTCGAAGGACTTCTTCGCGGTGTGCGAGCAGCCTGCCGCGCCGCGTCCGTTCCAGTGCGACGCGCCTACGCGCGCGATGGACTACCGGGACTTCCGCTGAGCGACTGAGACAGGGAGCGGCCGTCCGACATGACCGCACATGCCGAATGGCCCCTCAGGCTCTGAATGGCGCCACCCACTCGCCCGACTTTCCGCCGCGCTTTTCAAGCACGCGGACACCGTCGATCACCATGCCCCGGTCGGCGGCCTTGCACATGTCGTAGATGGTCAGCAGCCCCACCTGCACCGCGGTCAGCGCCTCCATCTCGACCCCGGTGCGCCCGAGCGTTTCGACCTGCGCGGTGCAACGCACGGCGGCGTGCGACTCGATGATTTCGAACTCCACCGCAACGCGGGTGATCGGTAGCGGATGGCAAAGCGGAATCAGATCCGACGTTCGCTTCGCCCCTTGGATCGCCGCAATCCGCGCCACCCCAAGCACGTCGCCTTTCTTCGCGCTTCCACTCCGGATCAACGCCAGCGTCGCCGGCAACATCCGTATCTCCCCCTCCGCTCGCGCGACACGATGTGTTTCGTTCTTGGCCGACACATCGACCATGTGCGCCTGTCCGGCCGCATCGAAATGCGTCAGTTCAGCGCTCGGCGAAGTGGCATCGGAAGAGGTCTTGGCGGGTGTGGTCATGGCTCGAAACAAAGCGGCAACGTGTGGCTGGCATCATAGTCATGCAAGATCTGCGAACTCGGGCCGTCCGATTCGCTCGAACCCGTCTTTCGCCGCAGGACTTTCGCGTGAACCGAACCAGCTTGAGCCATTCCCGCCTGCGCCAGCGCCTGGTTGCCGCGGTGTGCGCCATATCGCTCGGGCTACCTGCCGCACTGCCCGCCCGTGCCGCACAAAACCAGCTTCCCGCCCTCGGCGACACCGCCTCGGAAGACTTCGGCGTCGGGGCCGAACGCAAGCTCGGCGACCAGATCATGCGCGAGATTCGCCGCGATCCGGACTACAGCAATGACGCCATCCTGCTCGAATACCTGCAGAGCATCTTCCAGCCGCTGGTCGCCGCCGCGCGCCAGCGCGGTGAAATCAGCCCCGACCTTGACCAGCGCTTCGCATGGGAACCCTTCCTCGTTCGCGACCGCAGCGTCAACGCCTTCGCCCTCCCCGGTGGTTTCATCGGCGTTCACCTGGGCCTGATGGGAATGACCGCCACGCGCGACGAGCTCGCGTCCGTGCTTGCGCACGAGCTCTCGCACATCACGCAGCGGCACATTGCCCGCGGCATGGCCAACAGCAAGCGGCAATCGCTCATCGGACTGGCGGCGACCATCCTCGGCATCCTGGCGGCCTCGCGCAGCAACACCATGGACGGCCCGCAGGCAGTGATCGCGGGCGGTCAAGCGGCGGCCATCCAGGGCCAGCTCAATTTCTCGCGCGACATGGAGCGCGAAGCCGATCGCATCGGCTTCGGCGTGATGACCACCGCCGGCTTCGCGCCCGGCGGCATGGCGGCGATGTTCGAGAAGCTGTCGCAATCATCGCGGCTCAATGACTACGGCGGCTTCCCGTACCTGCGCAGCCATCCGCTCACCACGGAACGTATCGGTGAGGCTCGAGCCCGCCTCGGCACAGCGCCGCCCGTGGCGCCGGTGAGCGTGCTCGAACACGTCGCGGCACAGGCGCGTGCGCGCGTGCTGATGGATCCGCGCGCCGATGCGCTTCGCCGCTGGCAGGCGCTCGATGGCGACAGCACGTCGACGAGCGTGGCGGACAAGCTCTCCGCAGCTTACGAAAGCGCGCTGGCGTCCACGCTGATGCGCGATTGGGCCCGCGCCGATGCCTCGCTCACCAAGGCCCTCGGCTTGGTGCAGGGCAGCCCGAGAAGTGACTCGCGGGCCGAGCGGGCTGTGGCGCTTCTGGTCGTGCAATCGATGCTCGATCGCGGCGACCCAGTGCGTGCGGAGCGAGCCTTGAAGCCCTATGCATCGGAGCCGTCGCGGCCGGTCACCTTGTTCAACGGCGGCATCGCACTCGCTCGTGGTGCCGATGAAGGCACGCTGAAGCACATCGCTGAAGACCTGCAGACCTGGGTCAGCAATCATCCGCACGATGCCGAAGCCTGGTCCGTGCTGGGCCAGGTTTGGTCCAAGCTGGGCCAAGGCTTGCGGGCCTTGCGCGCAGAAGCTGAGGCTCGTTTCGCGCTGGGCGATCTCACGGGTGCGGTGGATCGGCTTCGTGCCGGTCAGCGCTTGGCACGTGGCGGAAACAGCTCAGGTGTCGACTTCATCGAAGCCTCCGTCATCGACGCGCGATTGCGTGAGATCGAGGCCCAGCGCAGGGCCATCGCGGCGGACGAGCGCCGCTCGGGTGGCTGAGAGGCTTTCTCCGCATGCACTGAACTCCCGTTCGGGCTGCGAACGGATATCTGATGTCGCCAAGAAAACCCCTCAGCCTCTGAGCCCGAACGGGAGTTGAGTGCACCCCTTAGACTTAGAAACAAGCTCTCATCCTCCGCCGACATCAACGCGGCGGGAAGATTCGCTCCATCGCAACATCGATCACCATCCCGCACAGGCTGTAGATCAACGAGCCGATCAGCGCGGCGGAAAAACCGCTCACGTTGAAGTCGTTGCCCAGCACGCCGGCTGCTGCGTAGAACATCACCGCGTTGATGACGAAGAGAAAGAGCCCCACCGTCAGCACCGTCACCGGCAGCGTTAGCAGCACGAGGAGGGGGCGCAGCAATGCATTGAAGAGTCCGATGACGAGCGCCGCGATCATGGCCGCGCCAAAGCTCTTGACCTCGACACCAGAGTACAGATGGGCCACCAACAGCAGGGCAGCCGCGAGAAGCATCCAGCGAATGATCAGTTTCATGAGGCGCGAGCATAGCGCCGAGACGTCGATGCAAGACAGTCGATGACACATGAGGCGCTGATGCGAGGCACACAAATGAAAGCACTCGAAGTGCACACAAGAGGCATGAGAGTGATGCCTCATCGCTACAAAAGCGCTCTCTACCTATGAAGATTGCTTGTTTCTCCTATGAAAACTGCTTCTCAATGCAGTATGCACGCAGTACCATTCGCTCCGCGCGGTCACTGGAGAAACGAGAGTTCATGCGGCTCTCACCCAGCCCGCCACATCAACAACTCATTTGATGGAGAGAATCGAAATGGCAACTGCGAAGAAGGCTCCCGCCAAAAAGGCGGCAGCGAAGAAGGCTGCGGCAAAGAAGGCGGCCCCAGCAAAGAAGGCTGCAGCAACGAAGGCAGCGCCCGTCAAGAAGGTTGCAGCAACGAAGGCCCCGGCAAAGAAGCGCACCCCCAACGCCGCCTTCATGAAGGAAATGACCCCGAGCGCAGCACTGGCCGCCATTATTGGCGACAAGCCGGTTCCGCGCACCGAGGTGACCAAGAAGGTCTGGGAGTACATCAAGGCGAACAAGCTGCAAGATGCAGCCAAGCGCACGATGATCAACGCCGACGCCAAGCTGAAGGAAATCTTCAAGAAGGGCCAAGTCTCGATGTTCGAGATGACAAAGCTGATCAACGCCCACCTGAAGTGATTTGGTGAGGCGCTGCCCGCAAGGGCTGTCAGAGTTAGAGCAAAAAGGCCGGTGCAGTTGCACCGGCCTTTTTGTTTGGGCCTACAGATCCCTCATCGGCCAGCAAGCGGCCTTGATCGATCAGGTCGATTCGGTGGCTCGCACTGTCCGCGGTGCAGGGCTCGCCGCGACTGCCTGCGGCGCCTTGTCGACCGTGACAGGCGTGGCTGACTTGATCGCACCAATGCAGTTGGCCAAGACCATCAGTCCCTCATGTGCCTTGCGAAGCTGCTCGGGTGTCATCAAGTGCGTCGCCGTTTCGACCAGTGCCGGATGCGCTTGGGCGAGCCGGATCACGGTGTGCAGTTGCTGCAGGACGTCGTGGCCGGTGCGTTTGGGGTTCACGTTGGTGAGGTGGTTGGGTTGGGGCGAGATTGTATGGATCGTTGCACGATTCGTGTGCGGGCCGGGAGATATGGTTGCGCACAATCCACGGACGCAACACCGGCTTTGCGGCTGTCGTGGCGACGACGGCTTGTGGTCTGGGTTCAGAGCCTGAGAGTATTTCGATCATGCCCGCTCATCACGCCAAAAGCTCCCTGCTCGTCGTTGCAAATGCTCGCCATAGCCAAGCTATGGCTGCGCTTTACGCCTAGATCAGGCGCCTTTTGACGTGCTGCTCGGACACGTTCGAAATACTCTCAGCCTCTCAATCGGGATCGGCCGCTATCGAGAGCCATCCCGAAGCACATGCGAGCTACGAATCCAATAGTGGCTTGAGATAACGACCGGTGTAGCTCGCCGGATTCGCTGCGATGTCCTCCGGCGTTCCCATTGCGACCACCGTGCCGCCGCCCGCGCCGCCTTCCGGACCCATGTCGATCACCCAGTCTGCCGTCTTGATGACGTCCAGGTTGTGCTCGATCACGACGATGGTGTTGCCCGCATCGCGCAGTTGATGGAGCACGTGCAGCAGCAAGTCGATGTCGGCAAAGTGAAGCCCGGTCGTCGGCTCGTCGAGGATGTACAGGGTGCGGCCGGTGTCGCGCTTGCTGAGCTCCAATGCGAGCTTCACGCGCTGCGCCTCGCCGCCGGACAAAGTGGTCGCGCTCTGGCCGAGGCGGATGTAGCCCAGCCCCACGTGGAGCAAGGTCTGCAGCTTGCGGGCGATGTTGGGCACGGCGTTGAAGTATCCGTGGGCGTCCTCCACCGTCATGTTCAGCACTTCGGTGATGTTCTTGCCCTTGTACTGGATCTCGAGCGTCTCGCGGTTGTAGCGCTTGCCGTGGCACACGTCGCAAGGCACGTACACGTCGGGCAGAAAATGCATTTCGACCTTCAGCACACCATCGCCCTGGCAGGCTTCGCAGCGTCCGCCTGCCACGTTGAAGCTGAAGCGGCCGGGGCCGTATCCGCGCTCGCGTGCCGCAGGCACTTCTGCGAAGAGTTCGCGAATGGGCGTGAAGAGGCCGGTGTAGGTGGCAGGGTTGCTGCGCGGCGTGCGGCCGATCGGCGACTGGTCGACGTTGATCACCTTGTCGAAGGCGTCCAATCCTTCGATCGCGTCGTGCGGCTCCGGCTCTGCATGGCTGTTGTAAAGCTTGCGCGCAACGGCTGCGTACAGGGTGTCGTTGACGAAAGTGCTTTTGCCCGAGCCCGACACACCCGTCACGCAGGTGAAGAGGCCCACCGGAATCTCCGCCGTCACGCCCTTGAGGTTGTTCCCGCGCGCGTTGACGATCTTGAGCGTCTTCGGCTCCGTGGTGTCTTCCAGGCGGTGGCGCTTTGCCGGGACGGCAATGCGCAACGCGTGGGCAAGATAGCGCCCCGTCAGCGACTCGGGGCTCGCCGCCACCTCGTCAGCCGTTCCCTGCGCGATCACCTGCCCGCCATGGACGCCGGCGCCGGGACCCATGTCAATGACGTAATCGGCTGCGCGGATCGCGTCCTCGTCATGCTCCACGACAAGCACGCTGTTGCCGATGTCGCGCAGATGGCGCAATGTTCCGATCAGCCGGTCGTTGTCTCGCTGATGCAGGCCGATGCTCGGCTCGTCGAGCACGTACATCACGCCCGTGAGCCCTGACCCGATCTGCGAAGCAAGCCGAATGCGCTGCGCTTCGCCGCCGCTCAGCGTGTCGGCGCTGCGGTCCAGGCTCAGATAGTTGAGGCCCACGTCATTCAGAAACTTGAGCCGCGACCGGATCTCGCGCACCACCTTGTCGGCGATCTCCGCCTTGGCGCCGTGCAGTTTCAGTCCTTCGAAATACTCAAGGCATTCGCGAAGCGTGAAGTGCTCGACGCGGTAGATCGGCTCGCCCTTCTCTTCGCGCTCGTTCTGCAGGAACACGTGTCGCGCTTCCGTGCGAAGCCGCGCTCCTTGGCACTCGGGGCACGGCTTGGCGCTTTGGTAGCGCGCGAGGTCTTCGCGCACGGCGGCGGAGTCCGTTTCCTTGTAGCGCCGGGCGAAGTTCGGAATGATCCCTTCAAAGGTGTGCGAGCGCTTCACGCCGCGGGTCTTGCCCTTCGCGCCCTCGGCCTCGTAGACGAAGGCGATCTCCTCTGTGCCCGAGCCGTGCAGCAGCACGTTCTGCGCGGTCTTTGGCAGGTCTTCGAAGGGCATGTCGATGTCGAAGCCGTAGTGCTTGGCCACGCTATCCAGCAGCGAGAAGGTGTAGCCGTTGCGCCGGTCCCAGCCCTTCACCGCACCGCTGGCCATGCTCAACGACGGAAAGCCCACCACGCGTTCCGGATCGAACACGGTCGTCATCCCGATGCCATCGCAACTCGGGCACGCGCCCACCGGTGAGTTGAAGGAGAAGAGCCGCGGCTCCAGCTCGCTCAATGAATAGCTGCAGACCGGGCAGGCGAACTTGCTCGAGAACAGGTGCTCGTGCCCGCTGTCCATCTCCAGTGCCATCGCACGGCCTTCGGCGATGCGCAGTGCGGCTTCGAAGCTTTCGGCCAGGCGCTGCCGAAGCCCGGCGCCTGCGCTCTCGGGGGGCTGTCCATGACTGCCGGGCTGTACCTTGACGCGGTCGATGACGACATCGATATCGTGCTTCTCCGCCTTCTTCAGCTTGGGCACGTCGGCGGCCTCGCAGGCCGTGCCATCCACCCGAAAGCGCACATAGCCTTGCGCCTGCATGTCGGCGAAGAGCTCGGTGAACTCGCCCTTGCGATCTCGCACCACCGGCGCGAGCACCATCAGTTTGGTGTCCTGCGGCAGCTCGAGTACGGCGTCCACCATCTGGCTCACGCTTTGAGCACGCAGTGGCAACTGGTGGACGGGGCAGAACGGCGTGCCGGCGCGGGCATACAGCAGACGCAGGTAATCATGAATCTCGGTGACCGTGCCGACGGTCGAGCGCGGGTTGTGCGAGGTCGCCTTCTGCTCGATGCTGATCGCTGGGCTCAGGCCCTCGATCACGTCGACGTCGGGCTTGTCCATCAACTGCAGGAACTGCCGCGCGTAGGCCGACAGGCTCTCGACGTAGCGCCGCTGGCCTTCGGCGTAGAGCGTGTCGAATGCGAGGCTGGACTTGCCCGATCCGCTCAATCCGGTGATGACCACCAGCTTGTAGCGAGGAATGTCGAGGTCGATGTTCTTGAGGTTGTGCGTTCTCGCGCCGCGGATGCGGATGCTCGGCGCTTCTTCGATCAAGGGCTTATCGGCAGTGGGTTTGTCGCAAGGAACGGCAGGCATCGTGGCGCGCAGGCGAAACCGGCCATGATAGCGGCGCGTGCGTTTCCTGCGAGGTGGTCAGGGACTGAGAGGCTGAGAGCATTTCGATCATGCCCGCTCATCACGTCAATAGCCCCCTGCTCGTCGTTGCAAATGCTCGCCATAGCCGCTGCGCTTTGCGCCTAGATCAAGCGCCTTTTGACGTGCTGCTCGGACACGTTCGAAATACTCTCAGCCTCTGAGCTTGTCCAGGGCGCGGCGGATGCGGTGGGCCTGTGCTTCGTCGAGGACGATTTCGGTGACGACGCGGGTGTTGGGGGTGACGTGCTCCCAGCGCAGCGTGTCCGCGTCCAGCCGCAAGGTGTGCGTGACCTTCCCGTCGCGCATCAGGCGCACGGTCTGCGGCGGCACCAACAACGGATTGGCAGTTGTGTTGGCGCGCTCAGATTGCAAACTGCCGGGCTCACTCGCGCGGCTGGCCAATCGTTTTGAACCCGGCCGCTGCCAGCCGCTTGCGGCCACGGCGTCGACTTCGGCAAGAAAGGCGCTCAGGTCATCGTCGACGACATGCACCTGTCCGCCATTGCGCTGCCAGACCCAATTTCCCGGTTCGGCCGCGAGGCCTGCACGCAGTTCGTCGAATTCGGTTTCCGCCGAAGCAGCGGATAGCGCACCGGCCGCGGCGGACGCAAGCCTGTCCTGCATCGATGCAGCCGCGGCGTACGAGTCGCGCTTTAGTGACGCCGTGGGCCTTGGCGCGGCAGGCGCTGGTTCTGCCATTTGCGCGGGCGGGACAGTGGCGGCTGGTTCGGCAGGAGGTGGAGCCGCGACCGCTGGAGCCGGAGCATGAATCGGCGCAGGTATCGCCTTCACGGCGGGAGCTGCGGGTGACATTGCCTCCGCCTTTCGCGCGGCCTTGGCGAAGGCGTCGGGGTGAGCCGCGGAATCGGCGGGCTTGTTCTCGGCCATCTCCTTCATCGACGACTCGACAGGCGGGTTGGGAACCTGGGCTGCGGGCGCTTCGCGTCGGGGCCTGCTCTCAGCCAACTGCTTCGCATCGGTGCCGGAATCGCGCCGGCTTTTTTCGGTCTGACCCTGCTCGAGTCCGCGCGCCATGTTGCCGGCAGTGGCGCTTGTGTCGGACGCGACCGTGGAAGGCGGCGTTTGCTTCGCCTGCTCGGCCATCGGCGCCGCAGGTGCTTCTTTTTGAGCCGGCGCGGCAACAGGCGCAGGCGCCACCGCGACTTTGGGCAGGGACCGTGGCGTGTTCTCTTCCGGCGGCCGGTCCCACAACATCACGCCGACGAGGCTTGCGACCATCACACTCGCAAGGCCCGCGCCCACCGCAGGCTGTGCTGTCCAGACCCACGCGCGCATCCAGAACGATGGCCGTTTCGCAAGCGGCGCTCTCGGCTTGGCCTTGGCTTGCGCCTCGCGAAGGATCACGTCACTCAGGGCCGCGGGGGGCGCGACATCCGCATCGGGCGCGTGGCGTAGCGCTTCGCTCAGCCAGGCATCGCGTTCCGCATCTGCGGAAGAAGAAGTCGATGCGCCCGGCGGCACGGGTGGAAGACTCATCGTGCATCCCCTTGCGGACCTGAGCCCGACAGCGGAACGAGGTACGCACCCATGCAGGTTCGCAGCTTGCTCATGGCGTAGCGCAGCCGTGTCTTGGCGGTTTCAAATCCCACGTCCAGTGCACTTGCCACATCGGCGAGCGGCAGGCCGTCGTCGTGGTGGAGCAAGAAGGTGCTTCGCTGAGGCAGCGGCAACTCGTCCAGGCACTGCAAGAGCCGCTCGCCCGCGCGTCGCCAGAAGGCGAGTTCCTCGCTGTGCGGCGCGGCACTTGCCGGCGCGGGCCAATGCTGCCACGCGGTGCCGTCGGGTTCCCACGAGGGGCTGGCTTCGTCATCAAGGTCCAGCGACACCTCGCGTCCGCTCTTGCGCCACAGGTCGATGACGCGGTGGTTCGCCAGCGTGAAGAGCCAGGTCCGAAACGCAGCGCCCTGCGGTTGCCACTGCGCACGTGCATGCACCACCCGCAGCCAGGTGTCCTGGAACACCTCGTCCGTCTGCGACACCATTGAGGGGCCGAGCAGACGCCGGATGAATCGATAAAGGCTTGCCTTGTGGCGCGCATACAGAGCCTCGAACGCCGAGGCATCGCCCGCCGCATAGGCGGACATCAGCGCGTCGTCGGTCGGTTCTTGCATGGTTTGCGAGTCTGCCTCATTCGAGGGCGGTCTTCAAAGGTGATACGTGCGACACACATCAACGGGGTGAGAGGCTGAGAGTATTTCGAACGTGTCCGAGCAGCACGTCAAAAGGCGCCTGAGCTATGGCGAGCATTTGCAACGACGAGCAGGGCGGCTTTTGGCGTGATGAGCGGGCATGATCGAAATACTCTCAGCCTCTGAGGTGCTCGTTCAACCTTCCATCGGCTCCAGAACCCGAAGAATTTCGCGGCCATAGGCCTCAAGCTTCTTCGCGCCAACGCCGCTGATCTGCCCCAGTTCGTCCAACGACCGCGGCATGGTGCGAGCCATCTCGGCCAGCGTCGCATCGTGGAAAACCACGTAGGCGGGCAGGTTGTGCTCGCGTGCGACTTCGGCTCGCCATGCCTTCAGCGCGGCGAATCGTTCGGTGCCGCTCGGGTCGAGCGCGACTGGCGCTGCCTTCTGCACCTTTTGCGTCGAACCGCCGCGAGTGACGCGCCCGGCCTTGCCGCGCTTGGGTGTGTCGGTGGCTTGCCGCAACAACATGTCGACCTCGCCGCGCAGAACGACACGCGCAGTCGGCGTGAGCTCCAGCGTGTTGTATTCGCCTTCCGTGCGAAGGTGGCCCAGGGCAATCAACTGGCGCAGCACGGCGCGCCACTGCTGCTCCGTCACATCGGCGCCAATGCCGAAGGTCGACAGCCGCTGGTGCTTGTGCTGTGACACCTTGTCCGTCGCCTTGCCGCGCAACACGTCAATCAGGTGCCCCGCGCCAAAGCGCTGGCCGCCGTTCTGATGAAATCGGTAAATGCACGACAAGGCCTTGCGCGCGGCCTCCGTGGCATCCCAAGTGGCCGGCGGCAGGATGCAGTTGTCGCAGTTGCCGCAAGGGGTGCTGCTTTCGCCGAAGTACGCGAGCAGTCGAACGCGACGGCAGTCGTGTGCTTCGGCCAGCGCCAGCAGCGCATCGAGCTTGCCGCGTTGTCCGCGCTTGAACTCCTCGCCTGCCGGACTCTCGTCGATCATGCGGCGCTGGTTCACCACGTCGGACAGACCGTAGGTCATCCATGCATCGGCCGGGAGGCCGTCGCGGCCCGCACGGCCGGTCTCCTGGTAGTAACTCTCGATGTTCTTGGGCAAGTCAAGGTGCGCCACGAAGCGAACGTCGGGCTTGTCGATGCCCATGCCGAAAGCGATGGTTGCAACCATCACGAGCCCGTCTTCACGCAGGAAGCGGTCCTGGTGCTTCTTGCGCAGATCGGCGTCGAGGCCTGCGTGGTACGGCAACGCAGAGATGCCTTCGCTCCTCAGCCAGTCGGCGGTCTCTTCGACCTTCTTGCGCGACTGGCAATAGACGACGCCCGCATCGCCTTCATGCTCGTCGTTGATGAAGCGCAGCAACTGCGATCGCGCGTTGTCCTTCTCAACGATCGAATAGCGGATGTTCGGACGGTCGAAACTGCTGATGAAGACGCGTGCGGTCTGCAGTTGCAGCCGCTCGATGATGTCGGCGCGCGTGAGGTCGTCGGCGGTCGCGGTGAGTGCAATGCGCGGCACGTCCTCGTAACGCTCGTGCAGCACATTGAGCGCCAGATAGTCTTCGCGGAAATCGTGTCCCCACTGGCTCACGCAGTGCGCTTCATCAATGGCGAAGAGACTCAGGAGGCCGCGTTCGTGCAGCGAATCGAGCTGCGCGAGAAAACGCGGCGTCGTGATGCGCTCGGGTGCCGCGTACAGCAGCACCAATCGCCCCCCCATCATTTCGCGCTCGATCTTCTGCGTCTCGTCGAGCGTCAGGGTCGAATTGAGGAATGCGGCGTGAACGCCGGCTTCTTCCAGCGCCCCTACCTGGTCGTGCATCAGCGCGATCAAGGGGCTGACGACGACGGTGACGCCGCGTTTCGCCCGGTGGCGGACGATGGCCGGTACCTGGTAGCAAAGGCTCTTGCCGCCGCCCGTGGGCATGAGCACCAGTGCATCGCCGCCGGCGACCACGTGCTGGACGATGTCGGCCTGCGCACCGCGGAAGTCGGTGTAGCCGAACACCTCTTGCAAGACGGACTGCGGAGATAGCGAAGCGTGGGAAGGATTCACGGAGGACGGGACGCGCGGAAACCCGTGATGGTACGGGAGAGCCTTTCGCAGCGAGTCACACTTTGGAACGCGCCTGCAAGAGCGAATCCCGAACGGGGCCCGGACACTCGGGCGGGGGTTTCGAAGCGCTTGGCTCGCAGGCGATAATTGCCTCATTCATCCAGGCGCCGATTTTTACTCGGCGCTTCGCTTTTCATCCCCGCTCGGAGTTCGCAATGGCCTCGGTCAACAAAGTCATCATCGTCGGTAACCTGGGCCGTGACCCCGAGGTTCGTTACAACCCCAACGGCGGCGCCTGGTGCACCGTCAGCATCGCCACCACCCGCAACTGGAAGGACAAGACTTCCGGCGAGAAGGTGGAAGAAACCGAATGGCACCGCGTCGTCTTCAACGACCGCCTCGCCGAGATCGCAGGCGAGTACCTCAAGAAGGGCCGCTCGGTCTACGTCGAGGGCCGACTCAAGACCCGCAAGTGGACCGACAAGGACGGCATCGAGAAGTTCACGACCGAAATTGTCGCCAACGAAATGCAGATGCTCGGTGGCCGTGAAGGCATGGGCGGCGGCGACGAAGGCGGCGGTGGCGGCTATCGCGGTGGCGACCGCGGCGGTAACGACCGTGGCGGCGATGACCGCAACGAAGGCCGCAGCGCTCCGGTAGCTCGTCCGGCCCCAAGCAAGCCTGCACCGAAGTCGGCCACCGGTTTCGATGACATGGATGACGATATTCCGTTCTGATCTGCAACGGATGTTTCGCTGATGCAAGAAGCCCGGCTCATGCCGGGCTTCTTGCTTTTGGCTTCTGGAATTGGATTCGTCGCATTCCGAACCCTCATTGCACTGCAGACCGACGTCTTTCTTGTCAACGTCGGCCCCTGAATCGACGAGGGCTTCGAACATGACTTCCGTTCATGGAGAAACCCGCCGCAATCCTTGCATGGCCATCATCTGGCTCTAACATCTGCGCCGGACATGAACTCGAGCTCGCATCCATTCGATTCCCCCAGGCGCGCGTCGCCTGTGCAGGGCCGTGACCGCTGATGCGAGGCGTTGGTCTTCGCAGGCGCTTCGTGGTGCTGGTGGCGGCGGCCATCCTGCCTTTGGCCGCCATGTCAGGCTTCGGGTTCTACGCGCTCGTCCAGCAGCAGCGCGAACAGTCCGAGCGGTCGAGCCTCGAGCTCGCGCGGGCGCTGGGCATAGCGGTCGACGGCGAGCTGCGTAGCAGCATCGCCATCCTCGAAGGTATGGCCACGGCCTCGTCGCTTGACACGGGCGACACCGATCGTTTCTACCGCGTCGCCCAGCGCATCGTGTCGATGCGACCACAGTGGCGCGCGATCATTCTTCATGACCTGCACAGCAACGTATTGATGCACACCGGCTACCCGCAAGGGCGTGCCGATCTCGCGCTCACAGAGCCGGCCTTCGATCAACTGCTTCAGACGCGCGCGCCACTGGTCGCCCCGATGCGCCGCGGCCAGCGCGGTGAACAGGGGGTGCCGGTGCGCGTTCCGGTGATTCGCGACGGCTCTCTGCGCTATGTGCTGACGGGGATCATCAACCCCGATGTCATCGTCGACGTCGTTGCGCATCAACGCATCCCGGCGGACTGGATCGTGTCGGTGTTCGATGCCAAGAGATCGCACGTGGCGCGTTCGCGCGATCACGCGAAGTTTCTCGGCGGCCCGCCGTCGCCAAGCTTGCAGCGCCTCATGGCGGCGGCGGGCGACGAAGGTGTCGGGGAGACTTTTTCGCTCGAAGGGGAATCGATCCTCACCGCGTACTCGCGCAACAAGTCCACGGGATGGTCGGTGGCGATCGGCATGCCGATGGCAGGTGTCGATGCGGGCGCGTATCGCTCGGCGCTGGCCTATGGTGGCGGCATCTTGCTGTCGGTGCTGCTCGGCGGCCTCGCGGCGTTTGCCATAGCACGCAGCATCAACCGGCCGATCGGCGAACTGCGACGCGCGGCGCAGGCGCTGGGCCGCGGCGAATCGCTCGTGATTGCGCGATCGGACATCCGCGAGATCCAGGAAGTGGCCGATGCGCTCGCCGCGTCGGCCGAGCAACGCGCTCGGGACGAATCCGAACGCGAGCGTCTTCTCGCTGCGGAACGCAACGCGCGCGGCGGGGCGGAGCATGCGCGTCGACGGCTCGAACTGCTGGCCTCGGCAGGCGCATTGTTCTCGCGATCGCTGCAGCCGCACGCGACGCTGGAAGCCATCGCATCCATCGTCGTGCCCAACATCGCCGACTGGTGCCGTGTCGACCTGGTCGGTGCCGACGGGCAGTTGCAGCGGGCCCTGACGCATCACTCCGATCCGCAGAAGACACGCTTCGGCATCGAGCTGGTGCAACGCCTGCACGTGTCCGCCGAAACGTCGGGTTCCATGGCCTGGGCGGTTGCGACAGGCCGCTCGCACCTCGCGCATTTCGATCCGCCCAACGAATTCGATCGCATCCGCGACCGCGACATGCTCACCTTTGCGCAAGCTATCGGGCTTCGCGCCTATTTCATCGTCCCGCTGGTTGCACGTGGTCGCACGCTCGGGGCCCTCGCCGCACTTCAGGCCGAATCGGACCGTCAGTTCAGCGAGGACGATTGCGCGCTGCTGATCGAGCTCGCGCAGCGAGCGGCACTGGCGCTCGACAACGCGCGCCTGTACGCAGACGCACAGACGGCGAGATCACAGTCGGAAACCGCCAACCGCGTGAAGGACGAGTTCCTCGCGATGCTCGGGCACGAGCTGCGCAATCCGCTCGCGCCCATCGTCACTGCGCTGCAGCTGATGGCACGGCGCGGCGGCGACGAGTCGGCAATGGAGCGGCGCATCATCGAGCGGCAGGTTGCTCACCTGCTGCGTCTCGTCGACGACCTGCTCGATGTGTCGCGCATCGCGCGCGGCAAGATCCAGCTCTCGGTGGAGCTTGTCGAAATGCAGTCGGTGATCGAGCATGCGCTCGAGCTCACGCATCCCGTGCTCGAGCGTCGTGTGCATCCTGTGAAGGTCAAGGTTCCGACGGAGCCCGTTTACGTCAAGGCAGACCCCGTGCGGCTTGCGCAAGTGGTGGCGAACCTGCTCAACAACGCCGCGAAATTCACACCGGGCGACGCACGCATCACCCTCACGCTGCGTGCGACCGACGGTTGCGCGGTCATCGTGGTCGAGGATTCGGGCGCAGGCATTTCACCGGAGCTGCTGCCGCGCGTGTTCGACCTGTTCACCCAGGGCGAGCAGGGCATGGACCGACATGCGGGCGGGCTCGGCCTCGGATTGGCGATCGTGAAGACGCTGGTGCATTTGCACGGTGGCACGGTGAGCGCCGACAGCGAAGGTTTGGGGCACGGCGCGAAGTTCACTGTCAGGCTGCCGCAGGTATGCGATGGCGTGGCGGCCGACACCGCCGCCACGCCACCGGCCATGCCGGTGCACCACAGCGGACGGGTGCTTCTGGTCGACGACAACGCGGATGCAGCCGAATTGCTGTGCGTCGTTCTGACCGATGCAGGCTACGACGTGCGCACGGCCAACGACGGACCGGCTGCACTGGCCGTTCTGGACAGTTTTGCGCCCGAGGTGGCCTTGCTCGACATCGGCTTGCCCGGCATGGACGGCTACGAACTTGCCGGGCGTTTGCGTGCAGACCCCCGGTTGCGCAGCCTGAAGCAGCTGCGGTTGGTCGCGCTGACGGGCTACGGCCGCGAGCCCGATCGGGCGCGGGCCCTGGCAACGCACTTCGACGAACACCTGGTGAAGCCAGTGGGGACGGACCAGTTATTGGCGACGATGGCAAGCTTGATGCAGGCGGAGGCGACGATCGATTAGCTTGTCGGGAAAATCCAGTCGGCAGGTCGGCAGGTCGGCAGGTCGGCAGGTCGTCCACATACTGCGCCGGCTCGCATTCATCGGTTTCGCTGGCTCGAATTGATTGCGATTGACCGCACGCCGCGGGCTCACACTCGTTGCGAGCAAGCTTGCAATCAGACAGCCATTGCCGATGCAGTCGGTCGAGTTCCTTGAGTGAGAGGCTGGAAGACGTGCAGGCTGCTACTCGCACGCAAAGCCTGATGGCCGCGCTCAAGCGTAGTCGCTGATCCATCCTGTAGCCAGCCGGCGAAATTCGTT
>JAJKJU010000070.1 GCA_021153565.1 Rhizobacter sp. | reverse complement strand
CCCTGAGAGGCAGTCTTCGCTCCCTCTCCCTCTGGGAGAGGGCTGGGGTGAGGGCCGTGGGCGGTGAATAAAGCCATGGGTTGCCATCACCGCAGCCCCTCACCCAACCTCTCCCCAGAGGGGAGAGGAGCCAATTCAAGACCTTGAAAGGGGTGTTCCTTCGATGCCATTGCCGCATCAGCCTGCGCGCACACGATCCACACCGGGTTCTCCGCCGCCATGCGGTGCATGTGCAAGATGGGTTTGCTGCGCGCGGCCTGCAGTTGCAGTACGTCCCATGTCGCGTTCAGCGAACTCAAGGCATGCGTTGCAGTGGCGAGGTTTTCCAGCGTCACGAAGTTCATCACCAGCCAGCCGCCGGCCTTCATGCGCCGCAGACACAGTGCGATCAACTCGGCGAGCTCGCCGCCCGAGCCGCCGATGAAGACGGAGTCGGGGTCGCTCCAATCCTGCAAACCTTCGGGCGCCTTGCCATGCGCCAGCGTGTGGTTGCTGATGCCGAAGGCATGCACGTTGCGGCCCGCAATCTCGAAATCGCCGTCGTTCTTTTCGATCGCCCACACGTGCCCTTGCGGGCACAGCCGTGCGGCCTCCAGCCCCACCGAGCCGCTGCCCGCACCGATGTCCCATACGACGCTGTCGGCACGCAATTGCATGCGCGCGAGCGACACGGCGCGTACCTCCTGCTTGGTGATCAAACCCTTGTCAGGCTGGCGCTGGTGGAAGGCCGCATCGGCCAAGCCGAAGCGCACCGGGTTCGTCCGTGGGCGCACACGCCACAGAAGCACGACGTTCGGATCAGCGAAGCGCTGTTGTGCAGCGTCTTGCGGCGACAAATCGGCCAGCACGCGTTCGTTGGCCGTGCACAAGTGCTCGGCCACCGCGAGATGAAAGTCATCGCCTTGTCCTTCGGCCAGCAGCAGGCGGGCGATGCGGTCTGGGGTGTTGTCGGGGCTGGTGAGCACGGCCAGCCTGTCATGTTGGCGCACCGCTTGGGCGAGTGCGTACAGGCCGTGCGACGGCGCGGCGCCCTGCGTCCATTCGCCCGCGTCCTTGGCATGGATGGAGATGATCTTCGCGTCTTGCCAAGCCAGACCGACGCGCGCGCAGGCAAGTTGCAGCGTCGAGACGTTGGGCAGCACCTCGATCGCCTCGATGCAAAGGCGCGAGGCCAGATAGCTGGCAATGCCGTGGCACAGCGGGTCGCCCGTGGCGAGCACCACGCTGCATTGCCGGGCCTCGCGTGCGCTGCGTATCCACTCGGGCACGGCACTGAGCTGTCCAGTGAGATCGCGGCGCACGGCGCCAGGTGCGATGTCGTCCTCGAACAGCGCCAGCGTGCGGGTGCCGCCGATCACGAGGTCCGCACGGCGCAGGTGCGCAATGGCGGTGTCACCGAGGCTCGCGGCGCCGTCGTCGAGTACACCGATCACTCGGCAGGGTTGGGGGTCAGTCATTCGCGTCTTTCACTCGATCGGGCCTCGGCGATCTTGCGGCCGTCGAAGTCGCACACCAGCACGTGAAGATGGAACTTGCCGGCGTAACGATCAGGGGCCATGAGCGTGCTCACGACCTTCTCGGCCAGCGCCGTGTGGAATTCATTCAACAAGCCCAGCGCCTCCATGCGTTCGGCCGCAAAACGAGCGGTCACGTTGGCGGCAATCGCCGCGCATTCGTCTGCCGGCGCGCCGATGCTCGCGGCCAGCTCGGCCAGCAATCCGGTGTCGACGTCGGCGCGGTTGGCGTGCGTGATGGTTTCGCCCTGCGCGATCTTGGTCAGTTTGCCCACCATGCCGCCAATCACCACCTCCTGCAGGCCTTCGGCCACTGCGGTGTCGAGCGCGTAGCGCAGGAAGTCGCCCATCTGTACGAAGCACGCGGCCGCAAGCTCCGGCCGCTCGTTCATCGCGAACTGCTCGGTGCGCCCGCCGGTGGTCAGCACGACGATGCTGTTCCCTTGGCCCTCGCCCTTGTTGCGGCCGACGGTGGCCGCCACTTGCACGCCCTGTACAACGCTTGCCCGATAGGCCGAGGTCGAGTAGGGCTTGACGATGCCGGAGGTGCCCAAAATGGAGATGCCTCCCAGAATGCCGAGCCGCGCGTTGAGCGTTTTCTTTGCCATCTCCAGGCCTTGCGGCACTGAGATCGTCACTTCGATGCCCGCATCCAGGAGCACGTCGGTGGCCACGGCGCGCACGTTCTCTTCGATGTTGCGCCGAGGCACAGGGTTGATGGCCGGGCCGCCCACATCGAGCCCGAGGCCGGGCATTGTCACGGTGCCAACGCCGAAGCCGCCTTGCAGTAACACGGCACCGGCTTGATCGCGCAGCAGGCGCACGTCGGCGGTGAGATGGGCCTTGTCGGTGCAGTCGGGATCGTCGCCCGCATCCTTGATGACCATCGCATGCGCGTTGCCTTCATCGCAGCGACCGTCATGAACCACGAAGCTCACCACGTCGCCATTGGGCAGCACCGATTCGACCGTCTCTGGCACGGCGCCGTTCACCAGGCCCAGCACGGCCGCGCGCGCGGCGGCCGCCGAGCACGCGCCAGTGGTGAAGCCGGTGCGCGTGCCGCGCTTGACGGTCTTTTCCATCATGGCCTGAACTGCTCCTCTCGTTGCTGGGCTTCCGCCAGCGCCAGCAACGCATGCAAGGCAGCCACCACCAGGGTCGAACCACCTTTGCGCCCACGGATCACGATCCATGGAACATGCCTTACCTGGGCCATCAGGTCTTTGGACTCGGCCGCCGAAACGAAGCCGACCGGCATGCCTACAACCAACGCCGGGCGCACGCCCTCGTCAACGATCAGGCGCACGAGCTCGATCAACGCGGTGGGCGCGTTTCCGATGCCGACGATCGCGCCATCGAGCAGCCCTTGACGATGTGCCTTGCGCATTGCTTGCACGGCGCGCGTCGTGTCTTGCGCCTTTGCCGCCTCGATCACATCGGCATCGCTGATGAACTGGTGCGGGTGCATGCCGAAGTGCGCGAGCCGCGGCGCCGACAGGCCCACGCAGATCATCTCCACATCGGCAACGACGCTCGCGCCGCCGCGCAGGATCGCCTGAACGCCGGCGTCGACCGCCTGAGGATGGAAGTCGGTCAGGCCGTTGAAATCGAAGTCGGCATTGGCGTGGATCATGCGACGCACGATGGGCCATTGATCTGCGGTGTAGCCGTGCGCGCCGACCTCGTGGTCGATCACCGCAAACGAATCGTGCTCGATCGCGCGGCCCGCGGCGGTGAGCTGTTCGGTGACGGTGTTGACGGTGCTCATGGATGCAGGTGCTCGTGTGGATGAGCACATTCGTGCCCGTGATCGTGCCCGTGATCGTGCCCGTGATCGTGATCGTGATCGCCGTGGTGATGCGTCACCCATTGCGCCGCCTCGTCGCTGACGGGTACCGCCTCAAGATGGCCTGACAGCAAGCCCTGCACCCGATCGGCCAGCAGCCGCGCAATCTCCGGCTCGAAGCCGAAGTACGAGCCCAGCGCGAAACGAATCTGCGGGTACTGTGCGCGCAGGTGCTCGACCTGCCGGCCGATGCGCTGGATCAGCGTGCCGGTGAACAGGTAGTAAGGCAGCACGACGATCTGGCGCAGCCCGAGCATGGCTTGGCGCTGAACCACCCTTTCCAGGCGCGGGAAGGTGATGCCGGTGAAGGCGAGGTCGACGATCTCGTGCTGGCTCTCCTCTTGCAGCCAACGCGCCATCTTGGCCATCTCGCCGTTGGCGTGCCGGTCGGACGAGCCGCGTCCGAGAAGCACCACACCCGTGGTGGTGGGGTCGGGCATGTCGAGCACGTGCATGCACTGGCGCAGTTGACGCTGCAGGATCGCGAGGATGGGCTCGCACACGCCCAGGTGTGGCGCGTAGTCGAAGCGGACGCCAGGAAGGTGCTGGCGAGCGCGCGCGATGTGCGCCGGGATCTCCATATTGACGTGGCCCGCCGCGTTGAGGATCAGCGGCACGACGATGACGCGCTGCGCGTTCCGCGAGGCGCGCGCCAAGCCCTCTTCCACTTCGACATCGGCGAACTCGATGAAGCACAACTCGATGCGCCAGCGTGGGTGCGACTCGCGCCACAGTGCGGTGAAGCGCTCTATTTCGTCGTTGCCGGATTGCTCGCGCGAGCCGTGGCCCACCAGGAGAATGGTCGTGGTCATGTCGAGGCCCCGATCGTCGAGAGGGTCTGCTGCTTGGGGCGGCCCTGCGCGCCGGCCGGCGATAGACAGGTTGTCAGTGGCAGCCCTTTCACGGTCTTTACACAGTCTGGTATTGCTCCCTCTCCCTCTGGGAGAGGGTTGGGGTGAGGGCCGTGGGCGGTGAATGAGGGCAGGGGATTGCCATCGCTGCAGCCCCTCACCCAACCTCTCCCCAGAGGGGAGAGGAGCCAATGCACGACCTTGAAAGGGCTGGTTGCCAGCGGGTGTCTCATGGTGCTTCCTTGGGTGTTGATGCGCGTCGAAACCTGTGCGTGAAGCTCGCGTCGTATAGCTTCGACTTGGTGAGATTCGGCCATTGCCGTGCGCCCAACGTGGGGCTTGCGATGACCATGGCCTGGCTCACGATGCCGGCGTCGCGGCAGCGCTGCTTGATGTCGGCCAGCGTGCCGCGCACGATGAGCTCCTCGCCTGGCCAGCTCGCCTTGTGAACGACCAGCATGGGCGAGTCTTCGGCCCAGCCAGCCTCGCGCAAACCGGCCTCGACCTTGTGCAGCAGCGTGATCGACAGAAAGATGCACAGCGTGCAGTGGTGGCTGGCCAACTCGGGCAAGGACTCACCCTCGGGCATGGGCGTGCGGCCCTCGACTCGCGTGAAGATCGTGGTCTGCGTGACCTCAGGCAGCGTGAAGCTCTCGACCGCCGCCGCTGCCGAGGCCATTGCCGACGAGACTCCGGGCACCACGCGCAGCGGCACGCCAGCGGCATCGAGCGGCTGCACCACTTCAATCAAGGTGCCGTAGAGCGCAGGGTCGCCGGTCTGCAGGCGGATCACGGTTTCGTGCCTGGCGGCCTGCGCGATCAACCAGCTCGAGATGTCGCCCAGTGTCATGTCCTTCGAGTCCGCGATCTCGCAGCTCGCAGGCGCCCAGCGCGTGGCCGCCTCATTGACCAGCGAGCCGGCAAACAGGATGGCGCCGGCGCGTGCGATCAAGTCGCGTCCCTTGACGGTGAGGAGATCGGGGTCGCCGGGGCCGGCGCCTACGAACCAGACCGTGCCGTACGCAAGCGACGTGGTCATGCCGCCTCCTCGCTCGGGCAAAACAAGCGCGCCACGGCCTGCGGGTTGGATGGGAAGTACAGGTGCAGGAAGGACGCGTGCAGGCGACCACCGGGCCCGGCGCGGTAAATTCCCTCGGGCTTGCCGTGATGGCGCTGCGCTTGCGTCTGCACAACGGGCGCCAGCGGCGTTTCAATGCGCGCGTGGTGGAAAGTGTGGCCGCGCACGGGTCCTTCGGGCAGTTCGGCGCTGTGCAGGCCCAGGTTGACGAGGCGCCTTTCCATCAAGGCGCGACCCGGCAGCAAGCCCAGCATCGTTGCGGTGTGGCCCTGTGCATCGGTCAGCGATTCCAGCAGCGCGAGCATGCCCCCGCATTCGGCGACGATGGGCTTGCCGCCTGCGCAGTGGGCGCGGATCGATTCGCGCGTCATGGCGTTTCGGCTCAGGCGCTCAAGATGCAGCTCTGGGTAGCCCCCCGGGAGATAGAGCGCATGCGCATCGGGAACCGGCTCGTCGGCCAGCGGCGAGAAGAACACCACCTCGGCGCCCATCGCTCGCAGCGTGTCAAGGTTGGCGCGGTAGAAAAACGAGAAGGCTTCGTCGCGGGCCACGGCGATGCGCATGTTGACGAGCGTTCGTTCGAGCGGCTGCGCTTCGGCCGCCTCGAAGCGCACTGGCTCGGGCAGCGGCGGGTCCATGGCACCCAGCGCCAGCGCTGCGCGATCAATGCGCTGATCAAGATCGGCCACCTCGCCGGCCTGCACCAGTCCCAGGTGGCGCGAAGGCAAGGCATAGGCCTCCTCGCGGGGCAGCGCACCGAACCAGGCCATGCCGGCGGGCAGACTCTCGCGCAGCATCGTGGCGTGCGTCGCGCTGCCCACGCGGTTGGCCAGCACACCCGCGAAACGCAAGCCGGGCCGGTAGGTGGCAAGGCCCTGGGCGATGGCGCCGAAGGTTTGCGCCATCGCCGAGCCATCGATCACTGCCAGCACCGGCAGGTCGAAGCGCAGGGCGAGGTCGGCGCTGGATGGCGTGCCGTCGTGCAGGCCCATCACGCCCTCGACCAGGATCAGGTCAGCCTCGCGGGCCGCCCGGTAAAGCAGTTCGCGGCAATGTGCTTCGCCGCCCATCCAAAGGTCGAGTTGGTGTACGGGCTGACCGCTTGCGTGCTCCAGCACCATCGGGTCCAGGAAGTCCGGGCCGGTCTTGAAGACGCGCACACGCCGACCCTGATCACGGTGCCAGCGCGCCAGTGCAGCGGTGGCCGTGGTCTTGCCCTGGCCCGAAGCCGGGGCGCCGACCAGCAGCGCAGGGCAATGCGCGGCCTGACGTGGTGTCGACATCGTCACGCCCTGCGCAGGCGTGGATGGCGGCAATTCAGCCGCGTGCGTTCGCACGGGCGCGACGAGAGAATCTTCATGGCGGACACAGAACAACGAGCCCAGGTTCCTGCTTCCCCGCAGGTTCCTGCAATCAAGCCGCGCGAATGAATGCAAACGCGCGCCTCCTCGTTGGCCGGTATCCGGGCTGGCGGAGACAACCCGTGTGTCCTTCCCAGAAGCCGGGGCGTCCAGTGGATTCGACACGAGCAAAAGGCCAAGGCCTTCGTCCGCTTACCGTTGCGGGGGCAGCTCAGGTTGGGATGTTCCGTTGGAACGATCTGTCCTGATTCCCGTTTAACTACGCCGGCTGAGGACCGGCGCGAGCACCAACGGGGCGGATGATATTCGACTCGGGCGATCGTGCTGCTACTTAGCCACTCAGCCACTCAGCCACTCAGCCACTCAGGCCGACAGCGCCGCGTACGCAACAGCAACCGCCGTCGCCAGCCTTGCGTTGTTCAGCACGAGCTGGATGTTGCCAGCCAGGCTGTCACCCCCCGTCAGCGCGTTGACGCGTGCCAGCAGAAACGGTGTCACCGATTTGCCGGTGATGTCCTGTGCGTGCGCGTCGGTCAATGCCTGATCGATCGCGCGGTCGATGACCTCCCGAGGCAGCGCATATTGCGCGGGTATCGGGTTGGCAACGACCAGTCCGCCGTCCAAGCCGAGGTCCCACTTCGCCTTCATGACGCGGGCGATCTGATCCGGCTCGTCAAGTCGGACGTCGACGCCAAAGGCACTGTCTCGACTGAAGAAGGCCGGCAGGGTGTCGGTGCGGAAACCAATCACTGGAACACCATGGGTTTCCAGGTGCTCCAGCGTCAGACGCAGGTCGAGAATCGATTTCGCGCCTGCGCAAATCACGGCCACAGGCGTACGAGCAAGTTCGTGCAGATCGGCCGATATGTCGAAGCTGACTTCTGCGCCGCGGTGCACCCCGCCGATGCCACCGGTGGCGAACACACGAATGCCGGCCAGTGCGGCGATGATCATCGTCGCCGCCACTGTCGTGGCGCCCGTGCCGCCATGCGCGATCAAGATCGGAATGTCTCGCCGGCTGACCTTGGCAGCGGCTGGGCCCATGCGGCCCAGCCGCTCGATCTCGTCGCACGTGAGGCCGGCCTTCAGGCGGCCATCCAGGATGGCAATCGTTGCAGGCACCGCGCCATGTTTGCGCACCTCTGCCTCGACGGCCAGCGCCGTCTCGGCGTTTTGCGGCCATGGCATGCCGTGCGAAATGATCGTCGATTCCAATGCCACGACCGGTCTGCCAGCAGCCAACGCGGCGGCGACTTCGGTGTGCAGGTCCAGCAGCTTATGCTTCATCGCTCGCTCCATTGATTCGCCCTCCGAGGCTGAGAGGCTGAGAGTATTTCTGTGGAACCCTGACTTGAACCACGCCGATCACCACACCATCGGTTCGACCAGGATCATTACTTGTTTGGTTCCGGTTCTGCCGGCTTTGGGGGGGGCGGTAATGGGCATCCCCTGCCGCAGTGGAAATTCAGTCGCGCCTTCTTCGCACTTCCGTAACCCTCTTCGCATGACGAGCACTACGAGGGGTGGTTGCCGTGCATAGTTAGTACCTGAACGAAAAGGCACTCGTTAACAGCTGTTGCAACCCCTGTAAGAAGGCGGTTCCTGCTGGGATGGTTTTGGCGTGCCGTAGATTTCACTGGCGGTCGTGGTGCCAAATGACAAACTTGGGCTTCGCTTGCTGCCGAAACACTGAAGGCGAGAGACGGACGATGGAGAACATCAACAGCATTGGTAAGCGAAAGGCCGGTTCGACTTCGGCACCTCCCGAAGAGCCATCCGCCGCACCGCAAGCGCGTCCAGCGTCATTCGCATTGGTGGCACCCGAAGCCCTTCGTCGGCGCACGGATGCAGGACACGTGGCCGGGCAAGGTGGCGTCGATTTCGCGCCACGCCAGGGCACGCTACCACCGCGCGGCGCGCATGTTCCGTCTATGGGCTCGTCCGCGGGGGCTCTACCGGTGGCGAACTCGACGCGCCACCCCGCGGCGGTTCTCAATCAGTATGTCAGCGACGTGCAAGAGCTCATCCCGTTGATCCATGAAGTCAAGGCCCGCTTGGCAACGGTGGCGGGAATTTCCAAGCGCCCGGGGATGAGTAAGAGTTTCTCCAACGCCTTCAACGCGGACGGCACCCTCAAGCCACCCGCTGACAACCGCAACGCCCGAAGCCTTCACAACAAGCTGGAGTTCATCCAGCAGAGCCATCCGACGGTGGTCGAGAAGTTCAAATTGGCGACCGGCCGACAGCAGGCCCTACGGACGATCCCCTGCTCGGAATCGAACGAGTTCGCCGGCGACCTGCAGAAGCTCATCCCGTTGATCCATGAAGTCAAGGACGGCCGGGCAACGCCGCTGGCAATTTCCAGACGCCCTGGAATGAGCGGTAGCTTCGCCAATGCCTTCGCCCCGGACGGCACCCTCAAGCCAGCCTCCCCTAACGCCAAAAGCATTCTCAAGAAGCTGGAGGCCATCCGACAGAGCCATCGGCACGTGGCCGATGCGTTCCAAGCGGCAATGGACAGGCGCAAGCTAAAGCCTGGTGAGGCCCCGGCTCACCGTGCGGCGTCCCTTGACATCAACGACTTTGGAGCGCGTCGGCATGAGCCGGCGCGGTTGATCCTGCAGATCCGGCAGCACGCGGTTTCCCTTGAAGACGCAGAGCCAGGCTTCCCTGGGTTGTCTCGATTGATCGACTCCTCGGGCCTGTGGCACAGTGAGCCGGAGCTTGGACTTGTCTGCGGCGAGCTTGTCGCCCCGCAGGAGCAGGAGAACTTCTTTCCCCGGATTCAGGAGATCGACCAACTGCTGCTGCCGGGCGCCCTGGCCCGCGGCGAATCGTCAGTCAGCGCCGCACAAGCCGTTCCGGCCGATCTGCCGGGCCCGGGGCCGGGGCCCGCAGCAGCGGCGCGACTCACGTTCGACCTGAACATTGAGCCCGATTTAGCCGACGCGCCGCAGTCCCCCGCACTCTCGCCCGTGCCAGACCCCAGACCGGTCAAGCTTGAGCCGATCGACCGCGCGCCAGCGGTGCGCGTACCGCTGTTGGTGGAAACTCCGCTGGACCAGGCGCGCACCGCCTTTTATGAAGAATTCGAAGTGTGCAACCTGACCGGAGACGCGCCGAAGTGGACGTCCACGCTGGCCAAGACCGGCGGGGTGATCGTGCACCACCGCAT
>JAJKJU010000069.1 GCA_021153565.1 Rhizobacter sp. | reverse complement strand
TTGCGCACCTCACTGCCGTCGTAGCCTTACCGAATTATTCGTCGTCCGATTTTGGCAAGGTGGCGGCTGTTTTTTCACATTGGCGTCATAGGATTTCGTGGGCCGAGTCGCACAGCAAGCCCGCCACGAACGCCAGACCGGCTCCGGCATCTCGTCGCAGCTTATTCTTATTCGATCGCTCCGCCGTGAATATCGAGGTGGCGACCAGCCCATGCCGTCACGGCGCGCTGCAACCCGTCGACCGGAATCTTGTCAGCCGGATGCGCCGGGCCGCGATACAGGGCCAGTTCGCTGCCGTGAAGTCGGCGGTGAAGGTCCACTGTTTCGTCTGCGCCGGCCAGTGGGTCCGACGAGCCGGATAGGATCAATGAGGGGCAGGCGATCTGCTCCAAGTCATCAGGTGTCAGCGGGGGCTCGTGGGCGAAGCTCTTGAACATGGTGTTCAAGAGCTCGACCAGTTTTCGCCAATCGTTTGGATAGTGGACTCGCGACAGGTGGTCGCGGCGGTGCGCCAGTGCCGTCAAGCGAGGTACTTGCAGCAAGTGCGCGACATGCCCTATGGCCGTATCGTCATAGGTCCACTGCGTTGCGACGGTGATCACCGCGGCCACGCGCTGGGGGAAATGCCGAGCCAGATAGAGCGCCACCACACCGCCGAAGCTGTACCCAAGAATCACGGGTTGCTGCAGTTGCAGCTTGTCGAGCTGGCCCAGCAGGTCGTTAGCATAGCCGGCCATGGTGAAGGTTGGCGGCAGCTCTCGACCGCCGTGCCCGGCGAGGTTCAGAACATGGGTGTTGAAGTGCCCTGAGAGCGCGTCGCGCCAGGGGTTCATTTCTGTTCTGCAGCCGTTGGCGCCGTGCAGTATCAGCAGGTCTCTGCGCTTCAAGGTGGCGGCAGAGTCGGGCATATCGAATGCACTCATCGGCCTGAATGCGAATGCGGGGACGCTCTTAGCGCTGGCGGCTGGCCTTGCGCTTGCGCACAACCCAGACGCTTGCCAAGCCCAGCAGCAGCATCGCGTAGGTCCCGGGTTCAGGCACCGGCGTTTGGACAATCGGCGGGGGCGGTGCGTTCGTATAGAGCAGTTCGTTGACACGCAGTTGGAACGGATCGCTGCCGTTGATCGATGCGTGGAACGCCGTGTTGGTCTGGCCGCCGAGCATCACGTAGCCGGCGCCGAAAGAGCCACCGCTCAATACGGTGCGGCCAACATCGTCAACGATGAGCGAGCGAAACGTGTCTGGCGCAGCGATGTCGTTGTGCGAAAAGTGATAGCCGGCCCACGACGTGCCTGCACCGTCGAAGAGTGTGTTGGTGGGGTCGACGGCCGATGCGGAGTAGCTGCGGTTCTCGAAGAGCTGTTCGTTGGAGCTGGCGCCGAATACCAAGTCGAAGTGGCTCTGGAATTCGGTGGCCGCATTGATGAAGAGGTGGCCGCCACCCAGCACGTAGCTTTCGAGCAAACCACGGTTGCCGTCCAGGTAGTCGACCATTTCGGTGGCGGTCTCGCTGCCGCCGTCGATGTAGAGCATGGCGTAGTCGCTGAACGATGCGCCGTACTGCAGGCGGTCCCAGCCAGTGCCGAACGCGGCTGTCATGGCATCGACGTTGCTGTAGTCGCCCCAGGGTTCGCTGCTGCCCGACAGGTAGGCTTGCTGGGCGGCCTGCACGTTGCCAGCGGCAGCCAAGGTGATCAGGGCCATGCCCACGCTACGGTTCAGCACCGAAGCCCAGCTGGTTTTCATTCGGATCCTCCATCGGTCGCGGCAGCTCGTTTGTGCCGCATGACCGCCTCAAAAGTTATTTGCGCAGACTCTAGGGTTTTTACGCTGGGTTAGGGGATGCAAACCCCTCAAACCAAGGGCCGCGAGAGTATGACAAAAGTTGTAATTCAGCCTCAGTTGCGAGGTGCGCTCGCCGAGGCTTGGTTCGGCGTGGGCCGGATGATGTTGTTGCGGTTGTACAGATCCGTGCTGGGGTCGTAGCCGAAACGCCAGTCGGCGTAGCTGTGGGTTGCCGTGGCGTCAGGGGTGCTGGCGGCCAGAGGAGCAGCCCTCACATTGGCGCCTTCGCGATACGGCGCGCCCGGGGCTGTGCTGTACACGGCCATGATGCCCCCGCCCGGTGCCGGCACGGCGCCCCAGGCACTACCGGTCAACGGGTCGACATAGACACGGCGCAGGTGCCGGCGCATACCGGGCGCACGCGGGTCGCGCGTCAGGTCTTCGAGCCGGTCGGGAAACCGGCGCGAGCCAACCGGGCTTTGCCGGTAGTAGCTCGCGAATGCCCGCTCGAACTCCTTTCCGACGGCAAACAATTCGGTCTCGGCGGCGCGTCTCGCGTTGGTCTCTGCGAGCTCAAGGGTCAGGGCTGCAGCCATCGAAATGACAGCCAGCATGACGAGCACGACGATGTAGGTGTAGCCGCGCAGGCCATGTTGGCGGGCAGCTCTCATAGCTCGTTGAACGGTTTGCCATCCAGCGTCTGGCCCTGCGCGGTGCTCTTGAGATCGCCCACCTGGCCCTTCTTTTCGGACGCCGGCGGCAAGATACGCCAGGCCTTGTCGTTGTCGAGAATCGGATCCATGGGCAGTGATCGCAGATAGCGCCGCTCAACCAGTTCGTCAAGCGATTCGGGATAGCGCAGCGTGTCGGCGTAAAACTTGTCAATCGCATCACGTGTAGTGCGCAAGTTCTCAACCAGCACGCGCTCGCGCGCAATGTCAACGCTCTGCGAATAGCGCGGCAGCGATAGGGCCAGCAAGGTTGCGACGATCGCGAGCACGACGAGCAGTTCAATCAGCGTGAAGCCGCGGCGCAATTTGTGAGTCACCATTTGCGGTACGCCACGCCGTTCAGGCCGATGGCGTCGGACGGGGCAAACACATCGTAGACGTCATCGCCTTCGTGCGGGTCGGACGGTTCGCTCGAATACGCTCGCTTGCCCCACGTGTCGGCCGCATCCTCGGCCTGACTCGTGTCGAGTGGATTGCGGGGGATGTGGCGCAGGAAGTAGATCTTGGCCTTTTTCGGGTCTTTCGCATCCTCGACGCCGTCGACAAGAAGCGCAAGCGTCTTCGGGTAGCCGCTCGACTGCAAAGTACGCGTGATACGTCCTTCGTCCCCGGCAGTCTTGTATGCATCGATTGCGTCGCGGATCTCGCGCAGTGCACGACGCAGCTCGGCTTCACTTGCGCGCTGCACTGCGACCTCGGCCACTTGCGCGGTAAACAGCGCCAGGACCGCCACAACGGCAAGCGTGACCAGCAGCTCGATCAGCGTAAAGCCACGGCAGCTTTTCATTTCACCCTGATCAACCATTCGGGTGGCGATGCGAGTACCAAGGCTTCGCCTGTTGGCGTGACCCCGCTGACGGATTCAGTCACCGCGATACTGGTGCTGTCGCTGGCCGACAAGGCCTTGAAAACGAGGCGCACCATCGATCCCTCGGCGGCCTTGCCGACACCACCGGCAGCGGTGAGTACCACACGGATGACGCCGCTGCCGGTCTCTGCGCGCTTGCTAATAGCCGAGGCCGTCCCGGCGTTGGCCATGAAGCTACCTTGGTCCACCGACACGATGGACAGCACTCTTGGGTCGTAACTCATGCTCAGCGGCACGACCGACAACGGCTGGGCAGCGGCCGCCCACAGCTCCACCGTCACGGTACCCCCGACGGCCACGCTGTTCCCGCCACGCCAGGACAGCGACGACTGGCTGCTTGCCGTGGGCTGCTCGGGTGTCGACGGGGCCACAGTATCTGCAGGGGCGGCGCCGGTGGTGGTCGCCGCCGTCGCCGGCTCACTCGGCAGCGGTACCTCGCTCGACCCGACGTTGGGCGATGGCGGCATGGTGGGCGAAACCGCTGGCGAGGATTCGGAGCGCGGCTCATCCACCGCCGGCGCCGCAGGTGGCACCGATTGCCCGGCCGATGGGGCGGTGCGACCGGCACCGGTGGTCGTGGATGGGGTGGCAGCGGGCGAACTGAACTCGGCACCACGGCTGCGAAGATTCGCCTCGGTGCCCGACTCGAATTCGCTCATTGCAAGATCAGGTCGGAACGCGGAGCGCACGATGCGCGGCGTGATCGATAGCACGATCTCCGATTTCTGGTAATCGTCCTGCGTGTTGCCGAACAAAGTGCCGCCCACCGCGGGGATGCTGGAGAGCCCCGGCAGGCCTGTGACCGAGCGCCGGTCCTCGTCGTTGATCAGCCCCGCTAGTACCTGGTTCTCGCCATCTCGCAAGCGCAATACGGTATTGGCGTTGCGCGTTCCGATTTCGTACGCAATCGAGCCGCCTTTGGTCTGAATCTGGCTCAGGATGTTGCTGACTTCGAGTGCGATCTTGATCGCAACCTCGCCGTCGGGCGAGACGCTGGGTTCAACCTCCAGCTTCAGCCCCACGTCTACATACTGCACGGATTCGGCGACGAACCCGGTGGAGGTTGATGTCGACGTGATGTTCGGCACCCGTTGGCCGACCTGGATCTTGGCCTTTTCTCGGTTACGTGACCGGATGCGCGGGTTCGCCAGCACATTGACATCGGACACGGTGCTGGTCGCCTGGAGTCCGATCCCCACGCCGGTCACCGACGTGGTCGCTGCGCGCAGGTTCTTCAGGTCGCCCAGTGTGAGCTGCACGCCGCTGGCACTCGTCATTGGTGCCAGTGCGACCTGCGTTGGGTATTGCACGCCCGCTTGCAGCAGGCGCGAACGCTTGATTTCCAGGATCTCGACGTCGAGCATCACTTCAGCCTCCGGCTGGTCATGCAGCGTGACCAACTTCTCGGCCATCTGAATGGCCTCGGGTGAATCGCGCATCACGATCATGTTTTGCTTTTCGTCGATCACCACATCTTTGACCTTGAGGATGGTCTTCAGGCTGTTGGCCACCGTCTTCGCATCTGCCGTCGACAGCACGAACGACTTGACGGTCAACTGCTGGTACTCACGCACCTTGGCCGGCGTGTTCGGAAAAATAAGGATCGTGCTGGCATCAAGGACACGCTGCTCAAGCTGGTTGGTCAGCAGCGCGAGCGCAACAGCGTCTGAAATGGTGGTGTTGCGCAGGAACAGCGTCGTGCGCTGGTCGCCTCGAACTTCCTTGTCGAGCACGAAGTTCAAGCCCGACGAGCGCGACAACACCTCGAACACTTGTTTCAGCTGTGCATCTCTGAATTCGAGTGACACGGGTCGGCGGAATGCCTCGGCTAGTTTCGCATCGACATTGGCCTTGGGTTTGGCGCGCTGTTCCAACACCTGAGTACGCAGAGCCAACGCAGAGGCGTGTTGGGGGCGCTCGGCGAGCACAGCGCGCAGCTGCGTCAGCGCCAGGTCGGTGTTGCCTTGCCGGGCGTCGGCTCCGGCGCGACTCATCGAATCGGCAATGTACTGGTCGCGGTCAAGGTCGGCAAGACCAGCTCGCGCACGACTGTTGGCTTCATCAACGCTCAGCACACGGGCGTAAAGTGCACGAGTCTCGGCCGGCTTGTCACCGCTGCGGCGTAAACGCTCGGCGTCATCGATCCAGCGGGCCACGGCTTTGTCTCGAGCGCTTAGGTAACCGATGCGGTAGCGCGCATTGGTTGGCTCGCTCTGCAGCGCTTGCCGGTACGCGGCCAGCGCCTCCTCGGTGCGGTTGGCCTCGAGCAGGGTTTGCGCATCGCGATAGCTCCTTTCCGCGGCGCAGCCGCCCAGCAGGCACACCAAAAGTGCAATCACGGCGCATGCCGCGTGAATCGGCCTAGTCATTGAGGGATGCCCCGGTCTGCAATATTTGCTGTTCATTCAGTGGCAGGTAGATCAAGGTCATTTGGGTGGGCCCGATCACATTGACGCGGTAGGCGTCGGCGACCACGACACCTTGTGTCGCGACGTAGGTCTGGTCGCCTTTTGCGAGGTAGACCTCCCATATGCCGCGTTCGAGCTTCTTGCCCAGCACAGTGAAGGGCAGAGCGGGAGCGCTGGGGCGGGGCGCTTCAGTCACCAGCAACGGCGCGGCAGGGCCGGGGGGCACTGGCGGGTGCAGGGCCGGGAACGCGTTGGCGCCGTCGGTCAAGTAGTCGGTGCGCGGTTTCAGTTCGCCCAAGGTTTGGGCTGCAGGCGCCGGAACGGCCCCCTCAGTGGTGTGCCTTGCCGGCTGGCGAACGACAGCGTTGCCAACCACGACGGTGCGCGAGCGCATGCGGTCCCATGTCACCGCGAGTGCGCTCCCCGCCAGCAGGGTAAACAAAATAAGTTTGCGACGTGCCGGTGTCATGGACGGGTGTACAGCGTGAGGTGGCTCGTGGTTTCGATGTCGCCGCTGGCGATCTGCTCGCGTTTCATGTCAAGTTTGTCAAGCGACAGCCCCGGGAATGCGGCCATCAACGAGAAAGTGAACTTGCGCACGGCAGGGTAGGGGCCTGTCATCGGCAGTGTGATTAGCAGGCGGTTGAAGTGCCCGCTGGCATCGACCTCGCTGTGGTAGTCGACCTTGTTCATCTGCAGGCCCGCGGCCGCACCTTGATTCCAGATCTGCTGCATCAGGCGGCTGAGGTCTTCGTCGCTCGCGAGCCGCTCCTCGAAGGCTGTGAGGGTGTCGGCACGCGGAGGCAGGGGTTCGACCGGCCGTATAATTGCGGCCGTGCGGCGCAGCCCCTCAAGCTGACTGATCTCCTGTGCCGACCGCTGTTCTGCCATCGGCAACAGCGCGCCCCACAGCGCGGCCGCCAGGACGCCGAGCACAGCAAGCACCAATGGCAAGCTAGCGGGCGATGCAAGCCACAGCTCAAGTTTCAGCGGCCAAGCTTTCACGGGCGGTCCTCCCACCGGGCTTCGAACGTCGCTTGCCTGTGCGGTAAACCGCTGTCGAGCACCACTTCTTGCCGCACCGGCAAAACCTTGACGAATGGCGCCGTGCGTGACACTTGTCGCATGAAATCGATCAGCGTGGGCATGTCGTCGGCTTGCGCCGTGACGAGCACGAGTTTGTCCTTCGGGTGGGGTTCAACGCGTATCAGCGCGACATCACGCGGGCGTGCAGTTTCGATCGCACCAAGCAGGGCCGGCCAGGGCAAATTCAGTGTGGAGATGGCCTCGTTGATGGATTTCACGCGTTCCTGCGACATTGGCGAAATCGATACAACCGGCGTTGCCGCTTGGCGGGCCAATGCTTGGCGGTGCTCTGTCAGCTGCGAGCGCGCGTCAGCAAGCACGCGTTGGGCATGGGTGTAGCGGAAGCCTCCCCACGCAATTGCGATAAGCAGCATCACCGTGCCGGGAGCAAACCAAATGGGCAGGGGACGCCCGCGCGCGTAGTTGACATTGGCGAAGTTCATGCCGGCAAGCCCCACAATGCAGCCGGGCCCACGGCAGTCAGCAAGATCCCAGTCGAGAGCGACACGGGCGCGGTGGGCGCACCGCCCATCCACACCGGTGCGGCCGGATTGACGTCGTCCACGAACGCGCGTTCACGAGCCAGCAGATCTTCGAGATTCGGCGCTCCGGCCTCTACGCGCAATGCGCGAGCCTGGCGACATTGGCCGTTGCTGACATAGCCGAGGCTGACCCACGTACCGTCGGTACCTACGACCCAATGGTCGCCGCGGCGCGTGCGACGACGGAAGTGACGAGCCCATGCGACCCAGTGCGGCCTGATCGAGACAACACGCACCCGCGCCGCCTGGGCCAGATCCTCAAGCTCAGTGAGCAGCCCACCATCGGCGCCGGCGACGAAGTCATGCTCGGCGAATGGTTGTGCTTCATGGCGAACCTGCCACCCTTCGACGTCGCCAAACATGGCGCGAAAGCGGCTTTGCATCGCGGCAGAGAGCTCGGCCCGATTCCGGACTCCTTCGGGTCGCGGCATCACAAGATAGCGACAGTGAGCATCCGACAGCACGACCTCCAGTTGTGCCCGGCTGCCGCGAAACGCCTCCAAGGCCTGTGACAGGTTCAACGCCGATCCAAGCGACGAGCCTCGCTTCAGGTCATACGTGTGGACCGATTGGGGCCCGACGAGTAGCCCGATGCGAGGTGTTGTCCACATGGTCAACTAGCCCTGCAGGGTGACACGCAGAACTTCTTCGAGGCTGGTGTGCCCTTGGTGTGCGAGTTCCAGCGCCGCGTCGCGCAGCAGCCGCGTCCCGCCGCGCCTCGCTTCGGTCTTGATGTTCATGATGGATGCCTTGTTCACGATCAATTCACGCAGTGAGTCATTCAGGACGAGGATCTCGGCGATTGCTATGCGCCCTCGATACCCCGTGCCGCGGCAATCGCCGCAGCCAACGCCGCAGCGCAACGTGGCGGTTCCAAGGTAGGCTTGGTCAAGCCGCAACACCTCGATCTGTTCAGTGCTAGCCGCCTGCGGCTCTGCGCAGTTGTTGCAGATTGAGCGGACGAGCCGCTGCGCCCAGATGCCGTTCAGTGCGGCCGTCAACGCGTGCGGGTCAATGCCCATGTGCGTGAACCGCGAGAACACGTCGAACACGCTGTTGGCGTGCACCGTCGACAACACGAGGTGGCCCGTCAGCGCCGATTGAACAGCTATCTCGGCGGTTTCGGCGTCACGAATCTCGCCGACCATGATCCGGTCCGGGTCGTGGCGCAAGATCGACCGCAAGCCGCGCGCGAAGGTCAGACCCTTCTTTTCGTTGACGGGAATCTGCAGCACACCCGGTAGCTCGTATTCGACAGGGTCTTCGATCGTGACGACCTTGTCTTTGCCCGTCAGCGTCTCAGAGATCGCTGCGTACAGCGTCGTGGTCTTGCCGCTGCCGGTCGGCCCGGTCACCAGCAGCATGCCGTATGGTTCGGCCGCCAGGCGGCGGACCAGCTTCAGCGACGGTGCGTCAAAGCCGAGCAGATCAAGCGTCAGCTTGCCACCCGATGGGACCAACTGGCGTTTGTCGAGAATCCGTAGTACCGCGTCCTCGCCGTGGATGCTGGGCATCACCGATACCCGCAGGTCGGTGGTTCGTCCGCCGATTGAGACACGAAAGCGCCCGTCCTGCGGCACACGGCGCTCGGCGATGTCGAGTTCCGCCAGGACCTTGATACGCGAAATGGCTTGTTCGGCCGCCTCGACGCCGGGCACTGACGCGGCCAGATTCAACACGCCGTCGATACGGTACTTGACCTCGATGCCGTGTGGGGTGGACTCGAAGTGCACGTCGCTGGCGCCCGCCTTCAGGCTGTCGTAGAGCGTGGAGTTGACGAGGCGAACGACCGGGCTCGCATCCTCAGCGATGCCAACGAACGAGATTTCCTCGCCGCGTTGTTCGCCCGTCGCTGCCGGGTCGGCCGATCTGGCGACGGGGTCAACAGCCCGCGCATCAATCTCGGCACGGCCCAGCAACGCCTTCAGATCGCCGTCATTCGCAAGAGCAATCCGCACACCTGTTGGCAGCCGGTGTTCGAGCCAGTTCATCAAATCGATGTCGAACGGGTTGGCAACCACGACATAACGCTGCTCACCCACGATGAGTCCCATGCAGTGGCGCTGCAATGCCCTTGACAGTCCTACCGCCGAAAAATCGGGGGTCGAGGAAATCAGGTCGACCGTCTCAAGAAAGGGGTATCGCAGACCGCATGCAAGTGTGCGTGCGGCATCTCGAACGTCGCCACCCACGGTTTCAAACCAAGCGGAGAACAACGGCATGCGGCTGGTATGTGCGCGTTGTCGTGCATCGCCCAGCAGCCGCTCGAAATCCACCGGGGCGTGGCCCGCGGCCAACACGGCGGCGCTCATCGGAAACTCCCAGCAAGGTCGAAGATTGGCATGTACAACAGGATCACGATGCCTCCGATGACGACACCAATGACCGACATAAGGATCGGCTCGAAGGACTTCGAGAACCTCTCAACCCAGCGACCAAGCTCGTTGTCGTGGTAGCGTCCGGCGCGGATGAAGAGGTCGCCCATGCGGCCCGTACCTTCGCCGGCCTGCAGCAGACGTGCTGACACCGCGGTCGTCAGGTGGTGTCGTTCGAGCGACGAACTGATCGCGCCACCACGGCGCAGCGCCTCGATCGTCGCGTCAAGGTGGACGCGGTGAATCCCGCCCACGACACCTTGCGACAGTGTCAACGCATGAACGAGAGGCATGCCACCTTTGAGCAAGGTGCCGACAGTGAGGTACAGGCGCGACAAGCGGAACAGGTGGATGCGCTGCTTCGCGCCGGGGATTAGATTCGCAAGATGCTCGAGGGTGCCTCGGCGCTTCGCTTGCAGGAAGGAGGCCGCCAATGCGATGACGATGAGCACAGCGGCTAGGGCGAGTTCGTGCGCATGTTTGGACGCAAATGCGCCCCAATCGAGCAGCAACGCGGACAACAATGGCAGTTCGCGCCCGGCCCCACGATACACCGATGAGAACCGCGGAACGACGAAGGTCAACAAGAACACGATCACGCAACCGCCGACCGTGAACAGAATGGCCGGGTAGATGAGCGCGCTGACGATCTTGTTGCTCAGGCTGTCGAGCCGGCTGCTGTAATCGAGGTAGCGCTGCAATGCTCCATGCAGATCACTCGTCCGCTCTGATGCACGAATTAGCCCGATGTACAACACCGGAAAGTGGTGAGGCATCTTTTCGAGCGCGGCCGAGAACGGGTGCCCTTGGCGCAGCGACTTCACCAGTTCGCGATAGACCGTGGCAACGTCGTTGTCGCCTTTCTGGTCGGCGAGTGTGTCAACGGCTTCGACTACGGACAGACCGGCATCAAGCAGCTCGGCCAATTCCTCGGAAAAGAGGCTGAGATCGAAGCGCTGCCGGCGACGCCACGGTACGCGAGGCGCGCTCACCGACAGTACGTCGAGCTGCTGCTCGGCGGCAACGCGGCGAGCGTCGTCCGCGTTCACCGCATCGACTATCAGGGACTCGACGACCCCGCGCCGAAGTCCACGTACCTCGAACTTCATCACGCAGAGTCACTTGGTCAGTTGGTGAGATCGGCGTCTTCGTTGATGCCGCCGAGGGTGCCGTCGCGGCCGTACGAAACGATCTGGAAGTCGCGGCCGTCGATGCCCGGACGCTTATAGACGTATGGGTTGCCCCACGGGTCGAGCGGCACTTCCTTCTGCAGATAAGGGCCGTTCCAGCGCTGCGCATCAGCCGGCCTAGTGACCAGAGCCTGCAGGCCGAGCGCGGTATCGGGGAACTTGCCGGTGTCAAGACGGTAGGACTCGATCGCGCGCGAGAACGCTTCAATCTGTGCCTTCGCGGTGGTGACTTCAGACTTGCTGACATTACCAAACAGGCGCGGCCCAACGAATGCCGCCAACAAGCCGATGATGGCAACCACGACCAGCAACTCTAGCAATGTGAATCCAACGAGTTTTGATCTGATAGGGGGGATAGTCATGGTGGCTGAGGAGGCGCGCGCATCGCGTCGGAGTCTATCCGCTCGAAATGCCCGCTCATGCGCTCAGAGCCCCCTGAAATGGGGGGCGGGAGGCCACTACGCACACTTTACGATTTGATCATGGCGAAGATCTTGTTGACATGGGAAGCGGGTGCATATCTGGGGCACGAAATGCTGGTGACGACTGCAGCCGTGCAGGTTCGTGAAGCAGGCCACGATGTTGTCATCTATTCGCCCCACGATGCCCAGCCCAATGAGGCCGCACGGCGCGCCGGTATCCGCTGGGAGCATGTGTCCAACGTGCTGGATGAACGGTTGCCGCAAACCGGGGTCACCTGGGAGTCGCGCGCGACGACGCTTTGGAACTTTGGATTCCACTCGGTCGACATCATCCGTGATCGATTTCACGCATGGGACGTCATCCTGCAGCGCGAACAGCCCAATGTCGTCGCGCTGCAAGCTGCGCCATTTGCCCAGCTCGCCGCGAGCGTCGGCGGATATCCGTCAGTCGAGTTCGGCATTGGCTTTGACGTGCCGCCGCGACAGTCTCCGTTTCCGGCATTCAGGAGCACCGACCGCTTCGATGTACCTGATGCACTGCAACTGGAACGTTCGATTTGCGATCGGATTGCGCGGGTCCTCGGGTCCCCAGCCAGCCGCACCGCGCTTCACGACCTGGTCTCAGGGCAGAAACGCCTGGTGGTCTCGATCCGCGAACTCGACCACTACGATGGCATAGACGACAACTCCCGCGAGTTCGTCGGCCCGCTACCGGTCGTTGAGCTGGGCGCGGCTAGGCCGAAGTGGCTGCGCGGCAAGCCGCGGGTGCTCGCCTACGTGCGCGCACCATTGCTCGATGCGCCGCAATTGTTGAAGTCAATCGCCGGCTTGCGTGGCGATGCCGTGGTCATTTGTCTCGGCGCCGACGAGGCGACAGTGAAGCTGGCCCATGCGCTTGGAATTCGTGTTCAGTTGGCCCCGGTGTCGATTGGTGACTTGCTTCCAACAGCCGATCTGGTCATATCGCACGGGGGCGGATTGATGGCCGAGGCAGCAATCCGCGGGCGGCCGTGTCTTGCACTGCCGTCTCACTACGAGCAGTTCATGACTGCGGCGACGCTGAAGCGTCGTCGACTTGGCGTGATGGTCAACCCAAAGGAGCCCGCGCTGTACGAGCGCGCGCTTCGCCACGTGCTGGCCGACCCCGACGTGCGGCGCAACACGGCAGCGGTCTCGGCGCGCTACCGAGGTGCGTCGACGCGCTCGGGAGCCAAGTTTGTCGCAGCGGTCGAGTCGATGGTCGATGAGACACGATGACCAGCGATCGACGCAACTTTCGACGCGCACCACTGGTCGCAATAGTGCAGAGAGTCGGCCGGCTCAAGGGAAGTTCGCACGCGTCATGCGCGGCGATGGAAGTTGCCCGGATGCTTGTTTTTCGGGGAATCAGCGAAGGGCTCCGTCGCGCCAGTTGACATAAGGAACATTGTCGCCTTCTCGCTCAACCTTCGAGGAACTCGACTAGTTGCGAAGGCTTGCGGCAATGGGTCGTGCGACAGGGCTTTGTCCGACAAGGGTCTCGGTAGTCTCCGCCGCCTTGGGCGGCGGACCATTTTTACACGTTGGATTTACGCCATCGATTTGGACACCAATCTATGGGCAGGAAGCTGCCCATTGCCCACCCGGATAGTGATATTTATCAGGCTATTGACGGTCACCAAAGAACGGGGAGACTCCGCCCCCCGGAACCGCCCCCCGACCAAGATGGAATTGCTCGTCCGATGCGCGCCA
>JAJKJU010000068.1 GCA_021153565.1 Rhizobacter sp. | reverse complement strand
CATACGGCTATCGGACCTTCCAAATCGCCGAACTCTCCCTGTATCACGTGCTCGGCAAGCTTCCCGAGCCAAAACTCGCCCACAGATTCTTCTGACGAAGCGAAAATTCATGCATTGCCCTTCGAATATGCTTATTGATTGATGGGAGATTGCATCCGCGCACTCTCCTGGATCACATTGCCGCGCTGTGATCGGCGACAAGTCTCGCTGAAACGAAGAGCACGCAGCCGTGAACTTCGCACATGAAGCGTCGGCCCCCCCCATGTACCACTGCAACTGAGGCGCCCGCTTGCCGCCAATGTCATGTCAATCTGGAGCAGAGTGTTCTGCCGATGTCGAGCATCGCAATCCACCAACGGCCCGCAAGTCACCTCGAACAGGACACCGAGTGAATCGAGGAAGACGCGCTTTCGCCGACATCCATCGACTCAACCCACGGACATCCGGTCCCTCCCCTCCTCTGTCACGATGCGGATCGCCTCGATGGAACAGAACGCGAGCAGGCTCCACCCAAAGACAGGCAATGCCAACGCCAGTGCGACGGCCACCGCCCACAACCATATCGGTACCTCTCGCACATGGTCTCGCGTGAGCGACGGTGCCGCCACTTTGCCCTTCGGTCGGCGCAGCCACCACATCGCGAAGCCGGAAATCACCGAGAACATCGCTGCCAGGGCGGCCAGCGCCAACAGCACTTGATTCCACACGCCGAACTCACCGCGATGAAAGGGAATGCCGAGCGCCGTGGCTTGCGCAAGCAGCGGCAGGCGATCCCATCCGCTGTAGAACAAGGTCTGCCCCGAGTAGGCGTCCATCACAAGCGTGAAGCGCTTCATCGGCTGGCTGCGATCGAAGTTGTCCACCCGCCATGCGCCATCGCGGCTGCGCGGCGAGGTGATCTGAATGGCGACGCTGGGAGATGCCGCCTTCGCAAGTTCATGAATGGCTTGCCATGACAGACGCTCTCGGCCGTCAAGCACGGTCGATCGCAGATCCTTCGGTGCTTTTGGTGTGTCCTGATCGAGCGCCTCTTGTGCCAATCGAAAATTCTCTCCGCTGTGCTTGGACCATGTCAGGCCGGTCACCAGCACGACGGCGAGTACCAGGCCGAGGGCAAGTGCGACGGTAGCGTGCAAGTCACGCCAAGTCTGCCGCCCCTTGCCAAGACGGGGAACGAGTGCGCGCCAGCCCGGCCCGCCCGAGGCTTGTGAGCGCGGCCACCACATCGCCAGGCCGGTGGCGAACATCACCAGCATCCAGCTCGCGCCGAGTTCGAGCAGCCATCGCCATGCGTCGCCCTGCAGCGCGCTGGAGTGCAGCTTCTTGGCCCAGGTCTTCACACGCTGCATCTCGTGCAGGCTGCCCACCACCTTCGCCGAGTAGGGATCGACATAGACGATGCTTCCGTTGGGCAGACCGTGATCGTGATCGCCCGTCTTCGCGGCTTTGCCCATGTCGTGGTGGGCGTGCGCGGCAGCGAGGTAGACCTGCGTCGTGACGCCGCTGCCATCGGCCGGCACGACGAAGCGCACGGCCTGATCAGGGAACGCTGACTGCACGGCAGCCACCTGAGCATCCAAGGGCTGCACGACAGCGCCAATGGCCACCCGATCCACGTCCGCATGGCGCCAAGCTTCGATCTGCGGCGTGAGGACATAGAGCAACCCCGTTGCGGCGGCGAACAGCACGATGGGGGCGCTGATGAGTCCGGCCCAGAAATGCACGCGCCAGAAAAGCCGGTTCAAGGCCGCCCGTGCGGGAGGTTTCGCAAAAGTGCTTGTCATGGCATCTCCCTCATCGCGCGAAGCGCAGTTCCGCGAACAGCGTGCGCCCCGGGTATGGATGAAACTGGTAGGCATGCGCGTTGTTGGCGTTGTTCAAGCCGACAGCCAGCTCGACCTGATCGGAAACCTTGTAGCTGGTGCGCAGATCGATGACGTCGAGTCTGGAGACGCCGCCAAACACATCCGGATTCACGTCGAGGTTGTATGTGTCGTTCCAGCCACGGCCTTCGTGCCGCCACCCGACGCTGCCCATCCAGCGATCGTTCGGACGGTAGGCGACAAGCACGTTGCCTCTCGTGCGCGGCAAGCGCAGCCACCACTTGCCCACCGATTGAGGGTCGCGTGCATTGGCTGCCACCTTGGCGCGGGTGAATGCAGCGTTGGCATCGAGGGTCAAGCCCTTGACGAACAGATCCATCGCCTGCCAGACGAACTCGATGCCGCTCGTCTTGACTCGATCGACGTTTTGCACGCAGGTATAGGTGGTCGCGGTGGTGCCTGTTGTCTTGCACGCCGACGCATCGGTGGTCGACTGGCGCAAGATGGCATCACGCACGTCATCGTGAAACAACGAAACGCGCACGCGATGGCGGTCCCAGTCCTTCTCCGCGCTGAGTTCGAGCGCATTGGATGTCTCGGCCTTCAGGTCTGGATCGGATAGCGTTTGCGACGTCGGCGTGAAAGTGCCGTTGTAAAGCTCCTCCACATTGGGAAAACGCACTCCGCGCCCGACGTTGAGCTTCAGCAGCAGATCGTCAGCGGCATTCCAAGCCAGCGCCGCCTTTGGTGAATGGCCGTGCAGGCTGCGGCTCGGATAGTCCACCGTCGAGCCGCCGCCATACTGGCTGCCGTCGAACGTGCGGTACTGCTCTTCGCGCAGGCCGAGCGTGAGCTTGAGATCGTCGCGCAAGCGCCATGCGTCCTGCGCGTACAAGGCCGTGACCTCGGTCTTGCCGCGGTAGAACTGCGACAGCCCGGTCTCCGTCTGTCGCCAGTCGCTCGCGTTCGCCACCGTGTTGTCAAGGGTGTAGGCATTGCGATGCAAGCCAATGGCCAATGCATGGCGCCCGCCCGTCCAGTCACCGGCCGAGGGTGTCCAAGCGCCCTGCACTTCAAAGGTGTTCCAGCCGGTGCCATTGCGACGGGTCACGCTGCCGGCACCACCGCTTGCCGCGATTGGATCCGGGTTGTTGGCCTGGCGCGCTACATCGCTCTGAATTCGATAGTCCGACACCACCACCGACGCGTTCCATCCTTTGTCGTTGCGGGTCTTGAGCGTCAAGCCGAGCTGCCGATGAAGCTCCATGCGCGTCGATGGAGCAAAGGCCACGCTCGGCAGTTCAAAGACGTTGCCGTCGTTCGAGATGAGGCTGCGTGTGCTGGTGGTGCCGCCATTGCTGACAATGACGGGTGAACCCTGAGACACCGGGGCGCCGCTTGCATCAGCGAGAAAGGTGCTGTTTCGGTTGCTTGTGTCGTTCGTCCACCAGCTCGCCATCGCGCTGGCCTCCAGCGAGGGCGTGAATCGATAGCCCATGCGCAGGTTCAGCGTGTCTTGCACCGTGTGATCGATCGCACCGCCACTCGCACCGAAAGCCGCGCGACGCAGACCCTTCGGGTCAGTGTCGTACACCACACCCGCAACCGGAGTCGGCACGCCGGACACGAGGGTCCCAACGCCCGGAAACGCACCCGCCGCGTCGGCGGACACCGTGTAGTACTGCATCGGCTGCGAGGTGGAGTTCTGGTGATTCACATCGCCGCTGAACCACAGGCCGCTGGCCAGCCGCTGCCCGAGATGAAGCGACACCTGGTTGCCGTCGAAGTGGTCGCTGTGGCCGTACTGATCGAACTGCTGGCGGTAGCCGATGACGCGCCCGGAGACTTCGAAGTCCTTCGGCGCACGCTGCCTCACCGCGATCGTGGTACCTATCGAGTTGCCTGGGTAAATCGCCGAGTACGGCCCGTAGATCACGTCCACCCGCTCGATCGCCTCGGGCGAGATCATGTTCCAGCGCGGCGCGTCGAAGCGCCCGAGAAAGTTGCTGATGAGGTAGCCGTCGAGGTACACGAGTGCGCGCGACGGCTGCAGCGCACCGAAGCTGCGGCCACCCACGACGGCGTTGCGGTCGCCGATGTAGCGCTTGCGTACCGTCGTGTTGGGCGTGTACTGCAAGGCGTCCTCAGGATTGAAAAGGTTCTGCTCGCGCAGGTCCTCGGCGGTCTTGCTGGCCGTGGTACCGGCAATGTTGGCGGGCAGCCCCGCGCGTTGCCCGGTGACGATCACTGGTGCGAGCTCGGTGTCGGTGGCGACCCCCTGCGCGAATGAAGCGCAACAGGCAGCAAGGCCGGCAAGGGTCAACGCCGTGGGGCGCGACGGAAATCGGAACATCATGAAGCATCCCTCTGTCATGCTCAGAAGTCCCGCGTCCAGCCCACAGCGATCGAAGTGCGCGGCACCAGTTGGATGCCGGTCACCTTCTGGTAAAGCGGCAACTGGACGTACCCGTAGAGCGTCGAGCTTTGGCCCAAACCAAAGGTCACGCCTGGGCTCAGGTCGATGGTCGTCGAGCCGCTGTTGCCGGGCTCGGCTTGATCGCCGCTGTCGTGTCCGCGGTGGCGCACATTGAGTTGCAGCACTGCACCCAGCCCCTGCGAGTAGGCATGAGACCAGCCCACCGACGCTTCGACTCTTGTGCCGGGCCGGAATTCCTCCTGCTTGTTCAACGCGGCACTGACACTGACCTGCCCGATCAGCGCGTCATTCATCCCGACGGCGCGCCGCCCCGCTATGCCGATCACGGCATCCGTCGTGCCCGTGCCGGGCTGAAGCGCACGCTCCGCTCGGCTTCCGTCTGCGTTGACGACCTTGGTCGATCCGGTGGGCAGCTTCAATCCGCCGAACCAGGCAAAGGCGGTCTTCACGTCATCGGAGAGTGCTTGCCGGCGTGCGAGAACCTGCACATCGCCCAGCTTGGTAAAGCGCCATTGCTCAGAGGTCGATGGAAGGCCGGTGGTGTCGTCGATCAGGTCGTGAAGATGGTCTCGCTTGACGACAGGGATTCGCACCGACACCGACCAGTTCTCATCGAACCCATAGCCCAGCGTCGTCACGACGTTGAGATTCCTGGTATGACGCTCGATGGCGTCTTCACCAGTCACCTGGCTCGCATTGATACTGCTTGTGCCACTGAGCAGGCGCGACTGCGACACGGACTCGATGCGCAGATCGACGCTCCAGCCGAGGTGAGCCTCACCCGTGCCTTGCGCGTAGCGATCGGTCATCAGCGTGCAGAACGCGGAGCCGCACGAAGCGGAGGCGGCAGTCGTCATTGCCGCCAAAGCGCCGGCAATCGTCAGTTTCAACATGGAATTGTTCATGATTTGTTTCTTTGAAGTCGCGACTCGCCGCCCATATGCAGGCGCGGCACAAAGCCCTGCGCGTTCCTTGGGAAGGCGCAGCGGGTCAACGCTCGCAGGTGCGTCGACCGGGGTCGATCAGTCTGTGTTCGGAAAATGTCTTGAGGGGCCCGCGCAGGAGCGCAGGCAGCACGCGCGAGCCGACTGTTTCGAATCAGAGACTGAGAGTTTTCTCCGCGTGCGCCCCACCCCCGTTCCGGCTGAGCCTGTTGAAGCCTTGCCCCGGGCGTGAGGGGCACTCCCTTCGACAAGCCTGTCTTGAGCTTGAAGGGCGCAGGGCGATCGGAAATACAAGCTCGGTGCGAACGGGCCTTTGAAGTCGCCAAGAAAAACTCTCAGCCCTCAGTCGATCGACGGCGCGAAGATCAGGCGAGGTGGGGAGGCCCGTGTTTGAGCCGTGCCGCCCACGCGGCACTTGCATCGCGGAACGCGACGCCGGAATCGACGACGACGTCGGGTGGTGCGGCCAACCCGGACGAGAACGCAGGCATGGCGCTGTCCGCAACGGCCAATGCCGCCAACGCCGTCAGAGCGCAGTGGTCACCGCTGTGCTGCGCAGCCACATGCGAGCTGTGGTCTTCGTGACCGGAGTGCTCGTCGTGATGATGGTGGGCATGCTCGCCGGAAGACGCTCCAGGCAGGGCCACGCCATAGACCGTGCACACCTCGGCGACCGGCACGCCGCGCATCTGCGCGGCCCCTGCCGCAAACATGGGCACCGCTGCCTTCAGGACCAATGCACAGACGGCGGCCCATAAGGCAAAGCGCGAGGACCAAGTACGGCGGAACATAGGTGCATTGTGCCAGTGCGGGTTGGCAATGCAGCGTGCGAAAAGCATTCGAACCGCGGCAAAGCGGAGTACCCGGAATCAGCGGCTGAGAGTATTTCGAGCGTGTCCAAGCAGCACGTCAAAAGGCGCCGGATTTAGGCGCAAAGCGCAGCCATAGCTCGTGCTACGGCGAGCATTTGCAACGACGAGCAGGGGGCCTTTGGCGTGATGAGCGGGCATGATCGAAATGCTCTCAGCCTCTCGGCTCACCGGCGTCGGTGGCGTCGGCAGGGCGAAGCGTTCCCACCCTACGAAGGGCTTTGCGTGCCGGGCTTGAAGTGCCCCAGGGCAAAATGCCTCAAATGGCAAAACGATTGCGCACGAATGCGTGGGCAAAGTCTTTCGAACGCAGCTTCACGGCCTTCTCGCGCGAGACGATGCGGGCGAGCACGAACGCCGTGGAGCGTGCCGTCGCCGCCGCCGCAAAACATCGCAGTCCACCGCCGGGCGCGGGCGATTGGCTCGTCGGCGTGGCCATCGGCCCGGCGGGCATGCGCCGCTATCGCTTGTATCGACCGCCGGCCATCAAGTTCGGCGAGAAGCTTCCTCTCATGGTCATGCTTCACGGCTGCGGTCAAGACGCGAAGAGTTTCGCCACCAGCACGCGCATGAACCGCATCGCGGCGCGCGAACGTTTCCTCGTCCTCTATCCCGAGCAAGACCGATTGGCCAATGCGCAAGGATGCTGGAATTGGTTCGATACACACACCGGCCGCGCCTATGGCGAAGCGGCACTCATCATGGCGGCCATCGACCAGGTGTGCATGCTGTACTTGGCTGACCGGACGCGGATTGCCGTGGCCGGCTTGTCTGCCGGTGCGAGCATGGCGGCGCTGCTGGTCACGCGGCATCCGGAGCGCTTCAAAGCGGTGGTGATGCATTCGGGCATTCCGCCCGGCACGGCGCATTCGCCGATGTCGGCAGTAGGCGCAATGCACGGGCTTCGTCCGACGAGACCGCTCGTGGCTGCACCCGTCGAGATCGGAGCTGCGTGGCCCCCACTGATGGTGATCCACGGTGGCGTGGATCGCGTAGTCTCCGCGCACAACGGCCATGCTGCCGCACACACCTGGGCGCAGGCGGCAGGCGCACTCGCGGGCAAGGAACGTCAAGTGCAGCGCGGCAAGCGCTACCCCATGACGGTGACCGAATTCAAACGCAAAGGCAGCGCCGCGGCCACCCTGGTGCAGGTCGGCCAACTGGGCCACGCATGGAGCGGCGGCGCTGCATCGCAGCCCTTCGGCGACGTCCAGGGCCCCGATGCGTCGCGCATGGTGTGGTCGTTCGTGGCAAAGCAATTTCGCGCGTGATGGAACTCAACGAACGATTTCAGGTGCTGCTGCCAGGGTCCAACGTGGCCTTCAAAGCGTCCGCTTCCGACACATTGCTTGCATCAGCCCAACGTGCTGGCGTCGTGCTGACCAGCTCGTGCCGCAACGGCACCTGCCGCGCCTGCATCGCCCGGCTCGGCGAGGGCCGTGTCATGTACCGCATCGAATGGCCCGGGCTCAGCGCCGACGAAAAGGCAGCGGGTTACTTTCTGCCGTGCGTGGCCTACCCCGCGTCCGATCTCGTGGTCCGCTCTTTCGGCGCCGACTGAGAGGCTGAGTGTCTTTCGAGCGTGCCCGCTCATCACGCCAAAAGACCCCTGCTCGTCGTTGCAGATGCTCGCCATAGCCCGGGCTATGGCTGCGCTTTGCGCCTAGATCAGGTGCCTTTTGGCGCGCTGCTCGGACACGCTCGAAAGACTCTCAGCCTCTGACGGGCACGCTCGGTCCAGTCGATGCCCGCCTTCACTACGAAATCAACGCGAGTCAGTTGATTTCACGCAACGATCGTTGTTCCCGGCCTTCGCCATGGACCCGCCGCTCGCGGCACACACCTGGGCATCCGCCGCACGCCGCTTTGCGATCCGCTCCGGGGCAGTGAAGACACGGAATGCTGCGCTCGCCACCGCGACGAGCACGATCGCGGCAGCAGTGATTCGGGCGATCCGTCCAGTGAGCATGAAACCCCCTTGATGCGCGCATCGTGTACGACTGACGCTCGCCACGTCAAGCGTTTTGAGACCATCTCTCAAGCAATCCGAGGCGATTGCGAAAGGCTTCACGTGGACGCCTGCGACCTCCTTGTGGTGCATGGTCGGAACTCGGGATGCTGACCGACACCTGCGCGAACGCGGACCGGCCAGCCCCCATACCGCCAGCGCTGCGAAGACGAGCTTGCGCACGGTGCCTCATGCCATCACGGCCCCGGAATAGATCCGCGGCGGATTGGGGTGGAAGCGCGCCATCGAGTGCGAATCGGCGTACTGGCCATTTCGCATTGCATATCCTTTGAAGGTGCCTTCAATTTCGAAACCGAACTTCCGGTACAGGGCGAGGGCACGCTCATTGTCGGTGTACACCGTGAGCTCGATGCGCAGCGCGCCGATCCAGTTGTCGGCGTAGTTGCACATGGCTTCCATCAGTGCCGTTCCGAGGCCTTGGCCTTGCGCCTGCGGTGCGACCGAAATGCCCAGCGTCAGCGCGTGTCGCCGGCGCAATGCCAAGCCGACTGGATGAAGCCCTGCGGAGCCCACGACCTCGCCATTCAGTTCAGCGGCCAACAGCAAGTCTGTCTTGCCAGGTCCACAACCGTCGGCAAGTTTCGAACGCCAGACGTCTTCATCGGTAAAGGGCAGTTGCATGAGGCCTGCATACACTTCGGGGTGACTCATGAATCGCGCGTACGCAGCGGCGTCCTTGGGGTTGGCCCGTCTGATCGTGATCGTCATGTGGTTTGCTCCTTGGGTTCTCTGGAAGGCCTTCGTGGGGCCGGAAAAAAAGTCAATGCTCGCTGAGAGGCTGAGAGTATTTCGAACGTGTCCGAGCAGCACGTCAAAAGGCGCCTGATCTAGGCGCAAAGCGCAGCCATAGCTTGGCTATGGCGAGGCTATGGCGAGCATTTGCAACGACGAGCAGGGGGCTTTTGGCGTGATGAGCGGGCATGATCGAAATACTCTCAGCCTCTGAGTCGCGGCCGTTGGGAGGGAAATCGCGAAGCTGCGCGGCCGGGACTGGCGCAACCCCTTCATTTGATACGATCGCTGCGCCAGCTGCGACCTGCAGCGACGCCTGGCAAGCGTTTGGACCAAAGTACACCCGACATCCGGCGCGACAACATTCGCCTCGTGGGCGACAAGGGCCTGAAGCTCGTGTTCACCGACGGCCCCGGATGCACAATTTGTCCGAAGGCGTATCTGCGAGAGATGGCACGGGAGGCTTCCGAACAGCAGGATCCGCCCGTCTCCTTTGCGATTGCCGGCGAGGCTTTGTCCCCGCCCTTGACAACCTGACTGACCACTTTCACCGATCATGGCAAACCTCGGCACCGAACGCGTCCTCCACGTGCACCACTGGAACGACACGCTCTTTTCGTTCCGCACCACCCGCGACCACGCCCTGCGCTTTCGCAACGGCCACTTCGTGATGATCGGCCTGCCGGTCGATGGCAAGCCTCTCTTGCGCGCTTACAGCGTCGCCAGTGCCAACCACGACGAGCACCTCGAGTTCTTCAGCATCAAGGTCGAGAACGGTCCGCTGACTTCGCGGCTGCAGCACCTGAAGCCTGGCGACGAAGTCATCGTCGGCCGCAAGCCCGTGGGCACATTGGTGCTCGACGACCTGCGTCCGGGCAAGAACCTGTATCTGCTGTCCACCGGCACAGGCCTCGCGCCCTTCATCAGCATCATTCAAGATCCGGAAACCTACGAGCGATTCGAGAAGGTCGTTCTGGTTCACGGCGTGCGGCAGGTCGACGAACTGGCCTACGCCGACTTCTTCCAGCATCAACTGCCCGAGCATGAGTTCCTGGGCGAGATGCTGCGTGACAAGCTCATTTACTACCCCACCGTGACGCGCGAGCAGTTCCGCAACATGGGGCGGCTGACCGACCTGATCGATTCGGGCAAGCTGTCGGCCGACATTGGATTGCCGCAAATCGATCCCGCGGTGGACCGCGTGATGATCTGCGGCAGCGAGGCCATGCTGAAGGACACCTGCAAGCTGCTCGATGGCCGCGGATTCCACATCAGCCCGCGGCAAGGCGAGCAAGGCGACTACGTGATCGAGCGTGCCTTCGTCGAGAAGTGAATCTTCGATAGGGTGGGCAAAGCGCAGCGTGCCCACCCGGCGAAATCAGAGGCTGAGAGTTTTTCGAGCGTGCCCGAGCAGCATGTCAAAAGGCGCCTGATCCAGGCGCAAAGCGCAGCCATAGCCCGTGCTATGGCGAGCATTTGCAACGACGAGCAGGGGTCTTTTGGCGTGATGAGCGGGCATGATCGAAATACTCTCAGCCTCTTCAGGCCGCCTCCGCACCCTTTGCCACCAATTCGCTGAACCGTTGCGCATCGATGTTCGATCCGCACATGATCAGCGCCACATTCTTCCCATCAAGTCGTGCCCTCAAGGGCCCGAGCAGCGCAGCAATCGCCGCGGCTGCCGCCGGTTCCGCCACAAGCTTCATGTCGCGGAACAGATGATGCATGCCGCGGAAAATTTCTTCGTCCCACACCCGCACGATGTCGTCGACGAAGCGGCGGCACACGCCGTAGCTGTACGGCAGGGTGTAAGGGGCGCCCAGGCTATCGGCCGCGGTGTCGATGCTCTGCAGCTTCGTGGGCTCGCCGGCTCGGAAGCTGCGGTACATCGCATCTGCCCCGAAGGGCTCGATGCCGAAGACGAGGCAGCTCGGATTGATCTGCTTCACCGCCGCCGCGATGCCCGCGCACAGTCCGCCACCGCCCACGGGCACGACGACCGCATCAAGATTGGGCACTTGCCGCATGAGCTCCAGCCCGACGGTGGCCGTGCCCTCGGCCGTCCGCGGCCCGTCGAACGGGTGGATCATCGTGCGGCGTTCCTCCTCGACCAGCCGCAGCGCTAGCGCAAAGGCTTCGTGCACGGTGTTGGTGAGAAAAACTTCTGCGCCGTCCGCTTGGCAAGCCGCAATTCGGGCTGGGCTCGCGTGGCGCGGCATAAAGAGCTTGGCGTGGGTGCCGGCTGCTTTTGCAGCGTAGGCAACCGCCACGGCGTGGTTGCCCGCGCTCGCGGCTACCACGCCGCGCGACAGGGCGCCGGCGTCCAGCGCCGAGATGCCGTTGAGGGCGCCGCGCAGTTTGAATGTGCCTGTGCGCTGAAAGAGTTCGAGCTTGAGCCAGACCTCGGTGTCCGGGCTCAGCGCCCGTTCGACGATGCCGGTGCGCCAGCGCCACACGGGGGTTTCAAGCACTTTGCCGGCAAGGCGCTCGGCGGTGTAATGGATTTGATCGAGAGTCGGGTAGGCGGACACCTCGGTGTCCGCAACGACGAAAGACATGGGGTTCTCCATTCGAATGTCGAGATTCACGTGATGCGCCATGCAGCGCGCGAGAAGACTCGGGACCGCTGAGCACCGGCGACGCCGTAGCTCAACGATCCTGGCGAATTCGAATGGATAGAAAGTTGCAGGAAACGTCATGCCAGCCAAGTGCGGTCACTCGCCTCACCCAAACGTGCAATGCGCTTGGGTGAGGAGTGACTGGCGGCCTGGCAAATGTGAGTTTCACGTTGACATCATAGTGCCGACTCGTCGATCAACGGCACTAAAGAAGCGCCGTCAATCCGACGAGCTCCGCAGGGACATAACGTGCCCGTCAACGAGCCCCAAGGAAGATCCACTCAGCCATTGGGGCAATCGGCCATAACGATAGCCTGACTGAGCGCGGCTACTGCCGTCCCCGGGCAATCGGTTCGACGGAGAAGAACGCAGCCGAAGCCTGGCTCGGTTCGATCGAGCAGAACGCAGCCGCCGCCTGGCTTGGTTCGATCGAGCAGAACGCAGCCGCCGCCTGGCTCGGTTCGATCGAGCAAAACGCAGCCGCCGCCTGGCTTGGTTCGATCGAGCAGAACGCCGCCGCCGCCTGGCTTGGTTCGATCGAGCAGAACGCCGCCGCCGCCTGGCTTGGTTCGATCGAGCAGAACGCCGCCGCCTGGCTTGGTTCGATCGAGCAAAACGCAGCCGCCGCCTGGCTTGGTTCGATCGAGCAGAACGCCGCCGCCGCCTGGCTTGGTTCGATCGAGCAGAACGCCGCCGAGGCCTGGCTCGGCTCGATGGAGCAGAACGCCGCCTGTCTCGGCTTGATCGCACGCCTTGATGCATCGTGCTGGAGCGAAGGCATCGCCTCGCCGAACTCCTGTGCATACAGGTGCTGCATCTTCAAGAAAGCCGCTTGCAGTGCCTCGGCGTCCGCCTCGCCGCGTAGCCCGAGATAGGGGAAATGATGCAGAAAGTGCCCGAAGGTCGCCTCGCAGTCGGCCGCATACTTCCTCGTGTCGAGAATATGCATGTGCCAGAAGCGATCGATGTCCTGCTCGGGTGCGAGTGTCATCTCCGGGTACTTCGCGTGCAGGATCAGGTAGCGCTTGTAGGCGACTTCCATCTTGTCCGCGTACTCGGCAGACCAGCCGTATCCATCTTCCTTGCGCGTGGCCTTGAACTTGATCATGCTCAAGTCCATCGACTCAATGGCAGCGATCGTCTGCGCCAACGATCTGTTGTTTGTCGAAATAGTCATGGAAACTCCGAATGAGAATTGAAATGCCCCTGGGGCGACCGCCCCAGGGATCGCGAGTCACCGCACCCGGCGCCGCTTACGCGGCCACCGGCGCGGCGAACAAGGTCCGAAGGTGTCGAGCCATGAAGGCGCACACGTCATCGGCGGTTACGGGCTTGCACAGCCAGTAGCCTTGAATCTCGTCGCAGCCGTGGCTGCGCAAATAGTTGAGTTGCTCCACCGTCTCCACGCCCTCAGCCACCACTTTCATGCGAAGGCCGTGCGCCAGGGTCACGATGCCGTCGGTCAGGGCCTCCGCATCGCGGTCCTGCGACAAATCCTTGACGAAGGAGCGATCAATCTTCACCGTTGTGAAGGGGAAGCGCTTGAGGTAAGACAGCGACGAATAGCCCGTACCGAAGTCATCGATGGCCAGGCCTACCCCCAGCTTTCGAAGCTGCTCGAGCAGCTCCGCAGCGGTCTCGGGGTTCCTCATCATCACGCTCTCGGTGATCTCGAGTTCGAGCAGCTCCGGATTCAATCCAGTCTTGTCGAGAACCCCGGCGATGTCGTCGATCAGCGTCGGGCTTGCGAACTGGCGCACAGAAAGGTTCACGCTCATCTGCACCGCGGGGAGCCCACGCTGCTGCCATTCGCGTGCATGGGCGCACGCCGTGCGCAATGCCCACATCCCCATGGGGATGATCAAGCCGGTTTCTTCAGCAATGGGGATGAATTGCGCTGGCGACACCAGGCCCAGCACCGGATGGCGCCAACGCATCAGCGCCTCCACGCCGACGACGCGCTGCGAGCGCAGGTCCATCTTCGGCTGGTAGTGCATTTCGAGCTCGCCGCGGTCCAGGGCGCGACGCAGCCCGCTCTCTAGCATGAGGCGTTCGGTGCCCTGCGCGTTCATCTGGGCCGCATAGAACTCGTAGCCGCCGCGGCCTTTGTCCTTGGCGCGGTACATGGCGGTGTCTGCGTTCTTGAGCAGGGCTTCGCCGTCGGCACCGTCCTCGGGGAACATGCTCACACCGATGCTCGCGCTGACATGAAGCTCGCGCCCATCGATGATGAAAGGCTCTGCGCAGGAGGCCAGCACCTTGTCGGCCACCAGCGCCGCATCGCTCGCCTGCGACAAATTCTCGACCACCAGTACGAATTCATCGCCGCCAAAGCGCGCGACCGCATCTTCCTCGCGCAGCACGCCGGCGAGCCGATCGGCACAGGCCTTGAGCAGTGCATCACCCACGCCGTGCCCTAGCGTGTCGTTGATGCGCTTGAAGTGGTCGAGGTCGACGAACATCACCGCGAAGCGCTTGCGATACCGATCGCTGCGTTTCATGGCCCGCGTGAGTTCGCGCTTCAAGGTCGTGCGGTTAGACAAGCCAGTGAGCGCGTCGTGGCTTGCCACGTAGCGCAAAGCTTGCTCGGCCTGTTTGCGCTGCTCGTACTGTGACAACTGAAGCGAGATCGCGCGCAACGATTCCATCGTGTCGGCATCGATCTCGCTGTGCCTCTGGCTGAAGAGTTCCATCACCGTTGGCGTTCCGCCCGTGATCGAGGGCACGATGAGTCCCGTTGCCAGGCCGGCCTGAGCCGCCAAGGCATCGCGCGTGAAGTGGTCGGTGGCCGATGCCGTATTGACGATCTCCACTTCGCCTCTCACCCAGGCACGGCCGAGCGAGCCCTCGTCGGGCCTGTACGTCAGCGTACGGCTGATGCGGATGAATTGGTCCAGCACCGGGTTGCCGCCTGCATGCCACGTGGCGTTACAACACACCATGCGGCTTTCGCGCACGGCCCAGAACACGCCGCAGTCCCAGCCGATATGGGAGCAGACGGCCGCGAGTACACGGGAGATCACTGCTTCGCTCTCGCCGTCGCTGACGAGCAGTTGAGCAACTTCGTGTTCGAGCCGCATGCGCATCGCTGCCTTGTGTCGATACGTGTCATCACGGAGGATGCCGCGAAGGCCGGTTCTTCCGTCCTCTTCCACAACCTGCGCGATGACCTGCACCCAGCGTTGGGCGCCGTTCGGGAGATTGATGGTGTGCTCGAATTCAACGCGCTGATGCGAGGCTCTCGCATGATCGATGTTCCTCCTGACCTCGACCCGCTCATGTTCTGGTATGCGAGTCATCAGCGCTGCAACATCGACCTGCTCCCCTTTCGGAAAGCCAAATATGCGAAGCGTCTCGTCAGAGCATTGCAGTTGACCGGTTCTCGCGTCCACCAACCAACTGCCAACGCTGGCGATGTGTTGCGCCTCGTCCAGCTGCTGCTGGCTGGTTCGCAGGTCACGCGTCATGGACAGCGCAAGTTCTTCGGCGCGCTCGCGCGAGGTGTTGAGCGAATAAACAATGCCTGCAAGCAAGGTGCTGATTGCAATGCCGCAGAAGACGATGAGCCATGGAGCGTCTTTCTCGATCCGCCCGATGAGTTCGCTCTGGTCTACACCAACCTCGACCAGCCAGGCATGGCCGCCCAGGTCGAAACCGAGCGTGCGCTCGAAGCGCGCGGCGGGCTTGGGAGTCGCGGCGGATGCTGCGCCTGCAGACTGCGAGGCAGCGGAAGCGGGCACGGGGGCGTTGTCGAACAAGAGCTGGCGATCGACCGGCGACCTCGGTGTCACGAACCTGCTTTCGATGCGAGATCCGATCGCGTCCGGGTTGGGGCCTGCATCGATCAGGCGCAACCGGAGCGCAGTGTTGTCGGCGATCACGTTGCGCATCATGTCGGCAACACTGAAACCTGCGCCTACAGACCCGATGTAGGCAGCGCGTCGCTGTTGCACGGTGTCGATCGGCATGTGCGGGTGATACACCGGCAACCGGACGGCAAGTGCGATTTCGGAATTCCGCCCGTTTATATGAATCTTGCGACCGGATGAGACAAATCCGCCGGTATCTCGCGCCTGCTCCAGCGCATTACCCCTGTTGGGCATTGCGCCCAGATCCTTGCCTATCAGTTTCTCGTTGCCCTTCAACGGCTCGATGAAGGTCAGCGGGTAATAGCCGGCACGCTCGCCGGGCGGTTGAATCGAGAAGTTTGCTGCGCTGGCTGCATCGAGGTCTGGATCGCGGCGAACCTGTTCCTCGAAGCGGCGCTTGTCCGCAGCATCAACATAAGGTGCGTAATTGACAAGCTGAAAGCCGGGGTAGCTTCTTGCGAGGTTCAGGCCGGCGACATAGTCCCTGAATTCGCTTCGGGTGACCGTTTCGGAAGTGTTGAATCGCGCACGCAATCCGATCAGGACTGCGAGGTAGTCGTCGAAGCGTCCTTCCACTTTGCGTGCCGCGTCGGTGGCGATCGCGTCGAAACGCGCCTGGGCACCACGGGTGGTTTCCTGGCGGGCCGCCAACCCAAGTGCGATCGACAGCGCCGCGCCTGCGGTGAAAACCACCAGCGGCAGGGAAAATTTCCCCGATTCCCATCTCTTGCTCGAGACCATTGCCCGCTCCCTATCGGCGGGCCTTATGGGCGGGCTCGCCGATGACTGGCGGTCCCGACCGCGTCGCAGCGGCGGAACCTGGCCGCGTTCGCGGCGGATGCACGCCACGAACGCGGTACTTCACTCAAGCCTGCATGGAACGAAACGCTGCAACGCTCTGAGGCGATTTGTTGGGTAGCGACAATGGGTGACGCAGGACACCCGACGACTCCGACACGCCCGACACTGATGTCCGAAGTCGATGGAAACGAATGTAGAGAAGCGGCCCCGGAACGAATAGTCAGCGCCCCGACATACCCCATGTCCGAACTTGCCTTACAAGGCTTTCCATGACTTGTCCGCCAGCGCATCCGTTGACATGACTCTCGTGATCGATTTCTCAGCTGACTCTGCCGCCGTCGCTCGGCAACTCATCGGCACTGTCGTTCTCGTTGACGGTGTCGGCGGACGCATCGTTGAAACCGAGGCCTATGACAGGGAAGACCCTGCCTCTCACAGCTACCCAGGACCGACGCCGCGCAACGCGACGATGTTCGGCCCGCCCGGCCACGCCTACGTGTACAGGTCGTACGGCATCCACTGGTGCCTCAACTTCGTCTGCCGCGAAGCGGGGCATGGCGCAGGAGTGCTCATCCGCGCCATCGAACCCTTGATAGAAATTCCCACGATGCGAGAGCGACGCGGGATCGAGGACGAGCGCCTGCTTTGCGCGGGGCCTGGTCGCTTGTGCCAAGCGCTTGGAATCACCAGGGACCACGACGGTCTGCGGCTCGATCGGCCACCGTTCGAACTGATCGCACCGGACAAGCGCGTCAAGTCGATCAGCGGCCCGCGCATCGGCATCTCCAAAGCCATCGACTTACCCTGGAGGTTCGGGTTGGCGGGATCGGCCTATCTGAGCCGCCCTTTCAAATGAGTTGCGCGACCATGAGGGCCGCGCAATCAAACGTGTGCAGTACTAGTGCAGTGTTTCACGCTATGTGGAACATAAGACCGCGTCTTTGGCCTCATGACGTCGTTGCAAATCCTCGCGATACCACGGGTATCGCTGCGGTTTGCGCCAAGCCACGCGGCCAAATCCGTCGGTCTTATTAAGTTCCGCATAGCGTGAAACGCTGCACGAGGGAGCCAATGCCAGCCGAGCGGCGCGAGACTTTCAATGTGCCGATGCGAAAGATCGGCGACCTGACGCTCGTCAGGTTGTTCAGAAGAGGTGCGCGAGGGCAGTCAGTGCTTGACGGACACGATGGCAACGATCGGCAGACGATGTCGCCCTGGTTCGGGTTCCGGCAATGCCGGTTCAGGAAGGCCTACGTCGTCGACGAATTCGACTTCTTTGATCGGCAAGCCGCTGAAAGCGAAGTTCCGTGCCAGTCGATCGACGACATACACCGCGGCGATGAACACGCCAGTCGCGCCGACTGCGAGCACGACGAGCACCACCGCGTGAAACCACGGGTCGGTGAAAAACGCGAAACCCGCCACCGAAGCCACCGATACACCTGCCGCGATGTGTCGCCCCCGCCAATCGAGCAAGCCCCCCAACGCGAGTGGATAGCTCATCAGAAATGCAAACACACAGACCTGCTGCTCTACCCCGATGGCATCAAGGCTTGCATGAATTTCACCCAATATGCTCATGATGTTGCCTCCCAAACTCAAGGACAAGGTCAGCGTACCCCGATCAGTCATCTGCTTCCACGGCGCCTCCCCTGAATGGATGGCCCTATTTGGCACAGTCGTGCCTTTCGTTACATCCGAGTGGTTCACGGACAACGGGATTCCTTGGATTTGTTGCGCCTGCCCGGGCGGCAAAATTTACCCCCCGCCTGCGCGGGGCCACACCAACGGCGCGGCCCTACAAACGGTTGCGATGGTGATCGTGGGTCACGAATTCCTGACCATCCGGCGGAAGGTCCAGCCACGATTCATGCGCCAGCGTGCGCTGGATGTCCACCAAGCCGCTTTTCCAATGCTCGTGCATGGTGATCGGGCTGAACTCGTAGTCCTTGGACAGACCTTCCCACTCCTTGTCTTGATAGATGAGGTGAATGACGCTGTACTGCCTTTCGCAAGCCAGTTCCTGTGCACGACGGCACCAGGGGTCGTTCTCGAGCACGTCTGCCGGAACATGATCGAGCACCTCTCGAAGTAGCCGGCGATAGTGCTGCGATTGCGCCATGGTCGTGGTGACGGCGCGGGTGCGACTCGAATACTGGATGTCCTTTTGCCGTTCCTGCACGTCGTAGACGTTGTCGGGCAGCCGACCGATGGCGCTCCACAAGTCGACCTGGAACGCGATCGTGTTGCGGCGCGGCGCGGCAGCGAGCACATGGCTGAGCGGCGTATTCGACACGAGCCCGCCGTCCCAATAGAACTCGCCATCGATTTCCACTGCGGGAAAGGCCGGCGGCAACGCACCCGAGGCCATGAAATGCTCGGCCCGCAAGGCCCTGTGCCCATGGCCGTTGTGGTTGTCGAAATACGAGAAATTCCCTGTGCGGACGTTGACCGCGCCCACCGACACGCGCATGTCACCTTCGTTAATGCGATCGAAATCGACCAACCGTTCAAGGGTGGACTTGAGTACCGCCGTGTCGTAGAAGCTGGCCTGGGTCACCCCTTGCTTGCCGCCGAGCCATGGCGTGAGTCCGCGAGGCACGAAGAAGGCGCGCTGCCCCTCGACCACGGCGCGCCAGGCCTCAAAAGCCCCGAATGCCTTGCGTGCTGACGGCCCTGCCTGCTCCACGATCGCCTGCATGAAGTCAGCAGGCGGAAACGAAAAGGCCGGCCGGCAGATCGTCTCCCAGAATTGGCGCAACTTCTGCACCCGCGTCTCGGGCGGGTTGCCGGCGATCAACGCGGTGTTGAGCGCGCCGATGGAGATGCCCGCGATCCAGTTCGGCTCGATGCCGGCATCCGCAAGGCCCTCGTACACGCCAGCCTGATACGCCCCAAGCGCACCACCTCCTTGCAACACCAGCGCGACCGTCTGGAACGGCAGCTTGTTCTGTTCGGCCTTTCGCGGCGAAGTCTCTCGCGCACGCTGCATGGCGGGTCCTTTCTGGAATGTCGGGAGTGACGGTGGTCCGAGCGTGCACAAATGGGGTCTGGCACGGTGCGCCGTGATTGTGCGGGCCCCCGTTAGGATTTGGCCCGGAATAAGTTCCCGTTTTGGGGGCGCTGGGCGGCATGCAATGCAAGGCGCTCCGAGCGCCGTGTGGCGAGCCACACAAGGAGGAGCAACGCCGCAGCGCGCCCGCCCAGCGCCCCCAAAACGGGAACTCATTCCGGGCCAAATCCTTAGCTCACGGTCGTGCGCCGGGCGAGCGCAGGACGATGCCAACGTGATTCGGGACTTTCGCCACCGTCACTTCGTCACCAATCGCAGCCTGGACAGTTCGGTGGTCGTTTCGATCCATAGTGGCAGACCCGCATTTTCGGCGACGGGTGCAATCACCTTTTCGAGCCGATATGAAATTCGCCAGCGCTCTCCAGGATCGCAGTCCACCCGACGCAGCCGATCAGCGGCTTTCACCAGCGCCCGCCCTACGTGCGAATCGTCGGAGAGCGCGTGAGCAACACGGATCTCCGTGGCATTTGCTACATGGGCTGCGGCTGCAAGGACCGCAAACAGCGCGTGGCACAAACGCAAGAGGTCGTATCCAATGACGGCGACTGTAGAAACAGGCCACCGAAAAGCCGTCAGCTGCGACGTCGCCCACGCTGTCTCCTGGCGCGCAGGTCCTGATTCCATCTGCGAAGACTCTCGTCCGAGTGCGTTGCATCGGGACCGGACGTGGTGGCGATCAACTGATCCAGCAGGATCTGCTGGTCCGTGCTCATGCGTTTCGGAAATATCGGCGAGATGGTGATCATCTGATCGCCCCGGGGGCCTCGGCGCTCGACTGGAAAGCCCTGGCCCTTCAGCCTATAGCTGAGTTGGTCGCGTTGCAGTTGAATCGTCTGCAAGCCGTCGAGAGTGGGCACGTCGATAGACCGGTTTGCGATCCATGCGAATCCGTCCGCCGGAACATTGCACAGCAAAGTCCCATCCTGGTCGAGCTTGAATAGATCGTGCTTTTGCACCTCGACGCGGATACTCAGGTCGCCGGGCGGCGAGCCTGGCTTGCGTGGGCGGCTGTCTACGCTGAGCAGATCGCCATCGCGCACGCCGTGTGGCAACCGCACCGTCACCTTGTATCGCTGAGTTGAAGCCTTCCCCGTACCGGTACAGGAACTGCAGAGCTGCCTCGCGATGCCGCTGCCATGACAGGCTTCGCACTCAGTCTGCCTAGCAATCCAGCCGAACCAGGAGTGCTCGCGAATCGCGCCTGACCCGTGACACTGTCGGCAATGCCCGCCCAGCACACGGTATCCGACCCCCTCGCAGTCCGAACAAGACTGCACGATCTTTCCTCGCAATACCTTGGTGCATCCGAAGGCGGCCTCTTCAAGTGTCAGCCTGACCCTGCGGTTGATGGTCCGAGCTGGCGGTTCGGATGCCTTCCGATCAGCCGTCGCGGCGTCATCAGGCTCACTTGAACTCGCCTCCTCGGCACCATCGAAGTGAGCGTCGCCACGCTCGTCATCGCCACTGCGCCGCGGTTCCTCCGGCCGCCCAGGATGGGTGTCGCCCCCACTGGCCGACGGGCCGGGCTGGCGCAAGCCGGCTTGGCGAATCGCCTCGATGGCGCGGTTGATGCGCTGCATCTTGGCGACGGCCGCAGCACTGTCGTTGCGGTCAGGATGCCAACGCGAGACCAAGCGGCGCCATGCCGCTTTGACCTCGAGTTCTGTCGCGTCGGGGGTCAAACCTAGCTCGGCGAACGCGGTGTCGATGTCCAGTTCCACGACTTTGTCCTGTTTAGGCGCTGTGCTTGCGCAAGCATGAGCGCAGCCAGATGACTATGCTGCGTTGCAGCAATTATGGAGCCTCTCTGGTGCTCTGCTGATCGACCTGTCGCTGATGAAGTCCGTGCAAAGCGCAGCCATAGCTCGTGCTATGGCGAGCATTTGCAACGACGAGCAGGCTTTTTGGCGTGATGAGCGAGCATGATCGAAAACTCTCAGCCTTTCGGCCCTGCGGTGATAGCGGCGACCAGCGTCCGGCAACGATCGATTGCATCAGTGACGTGACGCTGGTCACAGGCCGCCTGAAACATTGCACTAGATCAGGCGCCTTTTGACATGCTGCTCGGACACGCTCGAAATACTCTCAGCCTCTGATCTGAGCGCGACATTGTCCGCCCGCCGCCCCACACGATAATCCGGCCGATGCAAACTTTCGATGCCGTCGTCATCGGCGCTGGCGCGGCCGGCCTGTTCTGCGCCAGCGTAGCCGGACAACGCGGCCTCAGGGTGCTGCTCGTCGATCACTCTGAAAAGCTCGCCGAGAAGATCCGCATCTCGGGCGGTGGGCGCTGCAACTTCACCAATCGGGACGCCGGTCCCGCGAATTTCATCTCTTCCAATCCGCATTTCTGCCGCTCGGCGCTCGCCAGATACACAGCACAAGATTTCATCGCGCTCGTTCAGCGCCATCGCATCCCATTCCACGAAAAGCACAAGGGTCAGCTTTTTTGCGACAACAGCAGCGACGAGATCATCTCGATGCTCGTGCACGAATGCGACGTGGGCGGTGTGACGCGCTGGCAACCTTGCACGGTCGAAGAGATTTGCAAGACCGATGACTTCGAACTTGCCACCAACCGCGGCCCGGTCCGCGCAAAGAGCGTCGTCATTGCGACGGGCGGGCTGTCGATACCCAAAATCGGCGCAAGCGATTTCGGCTACCGGGTCGCTCGGCAATTCGGGCATCGCATCATCGAAACCCGCCCCGCCCTCGTGCCGCTCACCTTCGACGCAGCGCATTGGGCACCCTTCGTGGACCTGGCCGGCCTGTCGCTCGAAGCCCGCGTCGAAGTGGGCGAAGGCAAGGCCCGGGGTGAATTTCTTGAAGATCTGCTGTTCACCCACCGCGGACTGAGCGGCCCCGCCATCCTGCAAATTTCGACCTTCTGGAAGTCCGGCGCGCCCATTCGCCTCGACTTGGTACCTGCGCAAGACTTGTCTTCGGAACTGGCCGCAGCAAAGAATTCGTCCCGACGCAAGCTGGGTAACGAATTGGCGGAAATCCTGCCAAGGCGACTCGCACAAACCTGGCTGGCAGACAAAGCCGCGCTATCCGAACGGCCGATGCCCGAAGTCCGCGATCGCGACCTCCAGCAGATCGCTTCAGGCCTGAAGCGCTGGGAAATCACACCTTCGGGCACCGAGGGCTACCGCAAGGCCGAGGTCACCGCCGGTGGCGTCGACACCCGGGGTTTGAGCTCCCAGTCCATGGAAAGCCAGCACATCCCGGGCCTGTATTTCATCGGCGAAGTGGTCGACGTGACCGGTTGGCTGGGCGGCTACAACTTCCAGTGGGCCTGGTCCAGCGCTGCCGCCTGCGCGAAGGCGCTCGCGCATCCCTCACAGAGCAGTCACTAACGGCTCGTTGCTGGCTGTGAATTCGTGGCTATAATCGCCGTCTTTGCTGGCAAACCCGCGCCGCGATCAGGCCGAGCCAAGGCAGGAACTCCGGACCCTCCGGCCCGAGCGCCCACCCTGACACCGAGCGCAACTTTTAGGACTTACTGGATACATGACTACGATTCGCGTCAAAGAAAACGAGCCGTTCGACGTGGCACTGCGCCGCTTCAAGCGCACCATCGAGAAACTCGGCCTGCTGACCGATCTGCGTGCCCGCGAGTTCTACGAAAAGCCCACCGCCGAGCGCAAGCGCAAGAAGGCCGCCGCTGTGAAGCGTCACTTCAAGCGCATTCGCAGCATGCAATTGCCCAAGCGTCTGTACTGAGCATCGGCACCAAGCCTCTGCAACACCACCTGCCCAGCATCTCCCCGAGGTGCTCGACTGACGGCCGCAGAGGCCTCCAGAAAGCCCGCACCGAGCGGGCTTTTCTACATCTGAAGGACGAACATGAGCCTCAAAGACCAGATTACCGACGACATGAAAACGGCGATGCGGGCCAAGGACTCCGCCCGCCTGCTGACCATCCGCGGCCTGCTCGCGGCGCTAAAACAGAAGGAAGTCGATGAACGCGTCACGCTCGATGACGCCGCTGTGGTGAGCATCATCGACAAGCTGATCAAACAGCGCAAGGACTCGATCGCGCAGTTCGGCACGGCCGGCCGCACCGACCTCGTGGACAAGGAAACCGCCGAGCTGCAAGTACTTGAGGGCTATCTTCCCAAGCGTTTGAGTGCCGACGAAGTCAACGCCGAAGTGGCGACGATCGTGGCGGAGTTGGGTGCATCGGGCCCAGGCGACATGGGCAAGGTAATGGGCGCTGTCAAGACGCGCCTGGCGGGCAAGGCCGAGATGGGCCTCGTGTCTGCCGCAGTAAAACTAGCGCTGTCCAAGTAAGCGCCGAACTCGACTAAGGGTCCGCCAAGGGGGAAGTTCGCATGACCATTCAAGTGCAGCCGTTGAGCCCGGACGTGAGCGTCGCACCGCAACTCGTCCCCGATGCCATGTCGCCGCTCGCCACCGCCGGTTTCAAGAGCGTGATCAACAACCGCCCCGATTTCGAGGGCGGACCCGACCAGCCCACCAGTGCACAGATAGAGGCCGCCGCCAAAGCGGCAGGCCTCGTCTACGCCTTCCTGCCGGTGGCGCCGGGCTACCAAAGCCCCGAAGAGATCGCGCGCTTTGCCGAACTCCTCGCCACCCTGCCCCGGCCCATCGTCGCGTTCTGCCGCACCGGCACGCGGTCCGGCAAGCTCTTCCGCGCGGCGACCGGCGGCTGAGAGGCTGAGAGTATTTCGAACGTGTCCGAGCAGTACGTCAAAAGGTGCCTGATCTAGGCAAAAAGCGCAGCCATTGCTCGGCTATGGAGCTCAACCTGAGCGTGCGCACAGTCGAATCACATCGGCAAGACATCAAGCGCAAGCTCAACCTCGATGGCCAAGCCGAACTCATCAAATGCGAGGTCGAGCATTGCCGCAACATCGCAGTGGCGCCCTGCGCGTAGCTGAAAGACCCGTTGCCTCGCGCGCTGCCGGCACGGTTCAATGCGGCCTTGGGACTCACCCCTTTCAAGGTCTTGTATTGGCTCCTCTCCTCTCTGGGGAGAGGTTGGGTGAGGGGCTTGCGGTGATGGCAACCCATGGCTTTATTCACCGCCCACGGCCCTCAGAGGCTGAGAGTATTTCGATCATGCCCGCTCATCACGCCAAAAGACCCCTGCTCGTCGTTGCAAATGCTCGCCATAGCCCTGGCTATGGCTGCGCT
>JAJKJU010000067.1 GCA_021153565.1 Rhizobacter sp. | reverse complement strand
ATCTCTTGAGCGACTGCGCGATCGCTGCCGATGCCAGCCGCGCCCCAGGGCAAGTCGAATGTCTGCTGCTCACTGAGCTGGACTCACGCTTCCGACCCACTGCAGTCGTTCCGATTTCTCCCCCGAACGACTGCTACCAGCGATAGCAGCCGGTCGTTGAGCTCGCCTAGCATCGCAGCTGAATATGGACGGCTTAGACCGAGTAGCCGTTCTTCGCTGTCTTTAGGAGAGATTGTCCGTAGCTGCTTGGCTGCTTGATCTGCCTGCTTGCGAACACGTTGATGGCCAGGGCCAGCTTCCCACGGGCAGCGGTGAGCTGTTCGAGGCCCGCCGGCGTCACAACGAGGTAACAACCCTCGCCCCACAGAGACTCCGCATCGATATCAACCGGGCCGGCATCACGCCACCAATAGAGCTTCGCGACCACAGCTCGGCTCGCGTCGAGGAAGACGCTCGGTTCTTCTTCATGCGCGCGCCAGCGAAGCCTTTTCAACCAGTTCGGGCACAACGCGAACGGATAGGCCGCTGCGTCAAAGCCCATGTCCACAGAGCAAACAACTCGCCTTACCAGCGTTGGCGCCAGTTCATTGTCGAGGGCGACGTGTTGGCCTAGCCAGACAGCGATGGGCAACGTGGCATAGCATTGGTCGAAGTCTTCCCCGTCAGTTTGTGCCGAGGGTGCTCGAAATCGGTAGAGGCGATGCTCTGACATGCGTGGCTTGAAGATTTTGATACGCGACACCTCAGCCACGACTTGCCCATCGTAATGTGCCGGGAAAGGCGCAACGTCGCTGTCGACCTCGTCAACCCACTTCTTCTCTCGCTCGGACCAACCCGCATGTCGGTCAAAGAGCGGCATCCGAATCCATTCGGGGCGCACTTGCGGGAACTTCAGCGGCCGAGGCGGAAGAGGGCAACCCAAACGCTCCAACAGCGTCGGCCTGTCGCGGCCGCTCAGCTTGCCTGCCAGCCGCAGTTCTCCCGCGACGTGGCGAAGGGCGGCAATGGCAATGTAGGCATGGGGCTTCAGGTATGTGATCTGCATGTCGAGGGCGCGAAGCTGAGCCTCAAGCCTTTTGACACCAGAAGGCCCGAATGCCTCGAGTCCGCCCCAATCTTGGATGAGCATCGCCGCGCGCCTGCGGATTGTCATCTCGTCGATGCCTGCCGCCTGCGCAAGGTGCTGTGCTGTCGAGCGCAGCATCTCGGTCCAGCCAAGCGGCGACTCGACTCGCATCGCACCAGTTCTCTCGTCCTTGAAGGCATGGTCGCCTTCGGGGGGAGCCTCCAGTTCGAGGCTATAGAAGAGAGGCAGCGGCTTCGCGTCCATGGAAACTGCTACCCCCCACCGATGCGACAACAGTGCGGCTGACTCTGCCACTGAGATATCGCGGTGACTGACCAACGCAGCCACGGCAGTGCCCAGCTCGGGTGCAAAGCCCGCGCTGTCAACAACCAGCAGCGTCCCGAGCGCTTGCAGGGGGGCATCGGAGTCGCCGGTTAGAAGTCGCCGCATCAGGGACTTGAACAGAGCTTGACCGTGTCCGGCTTGCCCTGCCAAGCGCAGCGTGCAGTTGCGTGCGTGTCGCTGAACTTCGGCGACGGGCAGCCGATAGGCAAAGTGCAGCAAGTCTTCCAGAAGATCCGTGTCGCTGAGCGGTAGCTCGCTCGGCGGGAATGGCCGTCCCAGCTGGAACTCGCGAGTGCAGGCCATCTGCTCCTCAAGCAACGACCAGATGGCCGGCCAGTCCGGCGACGCGCTGATCACTGGCAATATTGAATCCAGCTCTGTGAGAAGCGACTGGGTGTTCTCCTGACCCGCCGTCACTGAATCGACGATGTTCTCGAAGGCGGCACGGGACGTGGATGGTCCCTCCAAGAGCTTCTTCGCCTCAAAGTAGAGGAAGTTTCCGCCGCCCATCCATTGGCTCCAGGAACTCCAGGGGTCCTTGCTTGTCTCGTAGTCCTGAATCAGCTTCTTGGCGTACTCAACCTCACCCGCCGCAGCCAACCGCTTCACCATCAGGAAGCGGCAACGCGCGTCGTCCCGCAAGATCTGCCATCGCTCAAAAATCCTCCGCACCAGATGAAGCGGAGCTTTCTCGGCCAGAACTTTGAAACGGTACGGGGCGTTGTAGTTCAGCTCGTCGCCATCCGCTTCAAACGCGCGCTCAAGCTCCTCGAGAGTGGCCTCCGAGTCGTACTTGCTGGGCGTAGACGAGCGTCGAGGTTCCGGCGCGTCTGACATCCATCGGGCTATAGCGGCTTCAAGTTCCGCGGACGAGAACCCATGTCTTCCGGCCGCGGTGCGAAGGCGCTGGAGCAGTGCGACCCTCTCGTGTGCAGTGCTGGTTACCTGGATCGCCCCCAATCGCATCAGCGTGAGCGGCTCAATCTTGCCGGGGCCCGCAGCGTCGGCGGCGATGTCGATGAAGTCCCCGACGTGGTACGGATCCCGGTAGTACGGTTCCATGTAGAACGGTAGGCAGAGCCCGCACCAGACGGTAGCGCAAGGCAAGACGAGGTCAGGGCTCCGCCTGGCCATCCCGGTCATGAGTAAGTCGACGCGGTTAGGCCAGCCAATCAGATGCCAATCCGCCAGTGTCTTTGACACCTCGAAGCCGAAGCGAGGCCCGACCTGCATCGCTTCCTCAATGAGCGACATCGTCAGGCGATGCGCGGCCGAGGACCCTTCGGTTTCGGTCATGCCGCCGACCTGGCGCATCAAGTTTGAGACCCGCTTGACACGGCTCCCCGGGTCAGCGGTGTTGGCAAGGTCCAGGATGTCTCGCCACATCGCGTACTGTGGGTCTTTCTTGGGAGCCAGAGCGTAGCCAAGGCATTGCTCGGGAACTGTCGCCAGCAACTGTTTCGCACGTTCTACGTCCCCGACCGCAGCTAACGCGATGGCCAGATCCGCCAACCCGTCAATCTGTTCGCTCGGCGTGCTCTCTTGAAGCTCCGTCACGAGGGCGTTGAGCCGGTCGACAGCCCCCGCACGGTCACCGTCAACCCGATACGCATCGACGGCCAACCGGCGCCGCAGGTACGCAGTACCCCGCAGCGTAGATGAAGCGATGGCTGCGTCAATCTCTCGAAGTACGGCGCGGTACTCATCCTCGCCACATTTGGCGCCGAGCCTCAGCAGCGCTTGCGCCAGCACGGGGATCGCTTTGAAGGCCTGCTCGATGCGATATGACTCGCTACCGGCTTCGGACGTCAGACGTAGCACGTACCCAAGGGCGACGCGGGCTTCGACCTGGATGCTGCCAGCCGGCACGGTCGCGCTGTCGACGGCGGCGCGACCTAGAAGCACGCCTATCGCCGAGGCGTGCTGCTGGAACGGATGAAGGAAGGAGTGCTTCGACGGCGTCGCGCTTGGCAGCGGCTTGTTGAGCAGCGTGCAAAGCCTTGCGTGATGCATGACCGCGCCGACCAGATCACCAAGCCCAGCTAGGTCCGTTTCGTCGTCGCACATGGAGATCATCGGTGCGACCAACTGGTCGAACAGGGCCTCGGCTAGGTCACGACGGCCAGCCTGGAATGCGATCAGTGCCATACGGCGGCGGTAGCCGTTGGGCACCTCTTGGAAGCCAGGAAGGGCGGCAGCAGCGTCAAACAGTGCGAGCGCTTGCGCGACGTCGCCGCGCTGACTTGCGGCAAGCCCTGCGTGAACTATTACGGACGGCTTGTCTTCGTCGGCTATGCCGAGCTCGCTGCAGAGTTCCCGTGGGTCGGCGCCAACCTTCCGAAGGAGCGTCGCCTCTGCGGCTTCCCTCCTCAAATGCTGGCGCAGCGCGGCAACAGTTTCTGTGTCCAGCTTTTCGGGCTGGCGTAGCCCCTCTGCGGCGAGGTGGTCAATCGCGGTCCGGATCTGCTCCGTGTCTCGGAAGTCGACTGCGCGCCTTGCCCACCTCTCGAATTCCTTGATGTTGTGGTCGTGCCCGTGGTTCTCGAACTTGGACGTATGGAGCTGCGAAAGTGGCTCGAGGCTTTCAAATAGCTCCTTCGCGCGCTCGAAGTCGCCTCGCGCCAACAGGGCGTCGATTACCTCGTAGCCCTGGCTGGGGAAGTCCTGCACGAAAGAGAGGGCTGAATCAATGTCTCCGACCGCCAGCATCGCCAGCGGAAGCTGGTTGGCATACTCAAGGGCTGTTTCGCGCCGGCCTACTTCGTCACGGCACAGCAGCAGCCGTGTGAAGGCGGTCGCATCGTGCGTTCCACGCACTGCTAGCAGAGCCAGCCGGATATCAGCGTGGATCTCGGCGATAGAACGCCCGTCAGCCAGTTGCTGCCTGAAGCGAGCGGGCATCGCCAGCGCAAGTACCTCGGTACCGTCGCCGGCACGGGCGCGGTAGCGCAGCTCAAGCCACCGCTGCGCCGATTCGTGCGGCGCGTTCTTCGCCAGCTCGGCGAGTTCGCGATACACGCGCTGGGAATATTCGGCGTCGACGCTTCCGAGGCGGGCTCGCGGTTGAGCGATGATGAACAGCCTGAAGCTGTTGTGGAAGACGTTCCATCCCTGGGGTGAACTGCGGAGGAGGTGCCGTGCAACGACCAGGGCGCGCTCAATCGCGGACTCCTTGACCACCGTGGCCAGCAGCCGCAGGTCCATGGGCGCCTCAGCCCGGGCGATGAAGCCCAGTACGTCCATGGCATCGCTGTCGCTTGCGATTTCGCGCCAAGCGGCGGTATACACGGTCTCAATGTCGCCGTCGAACGGCATCCCGCCACTGAGCAGGTGCTTGCGGCCGGCTTCGTCCGCGTGCAACAGCGCCTGGATCAAGTAGCGCGTTGCCAGAGGGTGGCCATGCGTGAGCTTGCTCAGCTCCAATCGCGATATGTCGGCAGGCAGACCAAGCGCATCCGCCATCCGGGCGGCCTCCTCGCGGCCGAGGGGGCTCATGAGAACCAGCCGATCGCTCTTCTCCGCTTGTTCCTTAACGGCGGGCTTCAGATTCGCGAGATCCAGCCGCTGCGTGCCGAGGACGAACACAACACCGTTTGGGATGGCCGCCGGAAGAGGTAGCTCGCCCAGCAGCGAATTGGTCGGCCGCTCTTCGCGAGGCACATGGTCGAGCCCGTCGACGACGATGATCGTTCGGATCCCGTCGCGGTCGAAGCGCTCCCCAGCCTGCCTCACCAGGACGCCGAACTGCTCGCGTCGCTCATGCAGCGAGTCATCGCGAAGACGCAGCCCAATCAAACCGCTGTTGCGCAGCTGCGTGCCGACATCGGTCAGAAAGTTGTCGGCCTCTCCGCGACCCACGCCCTGGGCAGCGCCTGGCACGTACGCCAGGTAGCGAACAAGCCGGATATTTGCTTCGGTGGCTAGCGCGATCTGCAGGAGGGTGGATTTCCCTGAGCCAGGCGGACCTACGAGTGAGACGTAGCCTTGGTTGGCGGCATGCAGCGCGGCCAGCAGCTTGACCTCAGTGTCCCGGTTGCGCTGGACATAGGCGCCGACTGGAAACCGGTGGATGAGCAGGGTCTTGGCGGGATCGCGCCAGCCAAGCTCACGAAGCAGCTCGTCACGCCTCCACCTGTCCTTGTCGCGTGCGTCGGCGACCAGCCTGGGCAATACGCCGGCAATCTCCGATGCCTGTCGGGCCTGCTCGGCGTTCAGCTTGTGCGACTGAATGAAGTCCGCCGCAGCGCCGTACACCACACGGAGGCTGTGCAAGAACCGTTCGAAGTCGCCATCGCTTAGGCCGGCTTCACGGCGCAGGTGGTCGATCAGTCGGCTCCATTCTGACGCGTTCCAATCCGCTAGCGACCAATTTGCATGCTGCTGGAACTCTTCAAGGAATGCCGCACTGTGAGGCGGCGTGCCGTCGCCTGGTTTGTCTGTAGTCGATGGAAAGTCGTTGACTACCAAGCGAATCTCGACACGGCTTCCCGGGTTGTCCTTGCGCAGGCACTGCCAAGAATGAACCAGGGGCTTCCAGAGGCCGTTGGCGCCAGTAAACAGCGTCTCAACAGTGAAGCTTCTCGGGAACTTAGACGTCTTGAACTGGTGGCCGACCACCAAGCCATCGAAGCCGAGTACCAGGTCATCGGCAATACCCGCGTTGCGGTCGGCAATGCCGACCCAGAGCAGCTCGTCGCGCTCGAGCGCTGCGTATATAGCTGCGCCCGCCCTCTCATACTGGCCGACGTATCCACGGAGTGCTCGGCGTTCGCCCTCCGCAGGCGCCGTTGCAGGAGCTGGAGTGCTGGATGGCTTCGGTTTCTTAAGCATTTTCGGGGCCAATGGAATTGGATTGGATAGTTGGTGCCAATCCGAACCAAGGGAACTGCCTCAGCATCACCCGGCGCCTCTGGGATCATGCTGCTGACTCATCGATCGCCATTCTGCAGCGAAGTATGGCCGGCGCTGATCGCAGCGGTCATTCGCGCGGATCGTGAAGGACTCTGTTCAGCCTACAGCCGACATTCGTCCCCCGCTGTTGGTCGACTGCTTGTGGCCGAGGGCGGCCCTCCAGATCCGACCTCGCCCTCCGGATCCAATCCGCCAAGAGAGCCGTCGCGGGAGAGGACCGACACATTGCGGCAACATGGGATAAGTACGGTGCACGTGTTGTCCCCTCCCTCGTTGTCCGCATGCGTCATCAGACTTCTCCATTCGTCGCACGCCGCTCGGTCGGCGCAGTGCTCGCGTTCACGCTCGTTGCCGGTTGCGCAACATCGCCGACATTGACTCAACCAGCGCCGGCCTCCACGCACGACGTCGTCTCGACGCCGGTGTCGACATGGTGGCGCGCCAACGACGAGCGCACGCAGACGTCGGCTTGCCGCGCGGCAACGGATGCCATGCAAGAGACCCTGCGCCACTCGCCGACGACGACGCTGATGGCGGTGCACGGTCGCGACATCGTTTTCAGTTTCGGTCCCACTGATCGGCCGAGCCGTATCGCGTCGGCACGCAAGAGCCTTCTTGCGATGCTGTATGGCAAGCCGGTACAACAAGGCACGATCGATCTTGACGAAACCCTGGCCGAGCTCGGCATCGACGACATTGGCGGCCTTCTGCCCATCGAGCGACAGGCGCGCGTACGCGACCTGCTCGCCGCACGGTCCGGCGTCTACCACACTGCGAGCAACGGCGGCGACGACAGTGCCGCCGCGCCGCCACGCGGCTCGCAGCGGCCGGGCAGCTACTTTCTCTACAACAACTGGGACTTCAACGCCGCAGGCGATATCTACGAGCAATTGACGGGCCGCAACATTTACCAGGCCTTCGCGGAGGACATCGCCACGCCATTGGGACTGGAAGACTTCCACCTCGAGCGCCAACACCGCAGCGGTGACGCCACCCGCTCGCAACATCTGGCCTACCCGTTCACCCTGTCGGCGCGCGATATGGCACGCATCGGCGAACTGATGCTCGCGCACGGCGCGTGGGACGGCAAGCAACTTGTCTCCTCCGACTGGACCAGAACGATCACGACGCCGATCACGCGCGCCGCAGACATGCATCCCGCACACGCGGCCCGCCGCCGGATCGACTACGGCTACCTCTGGTGGATCCCGGAAGAGCCTACGGATTCGCCGCTCGCGGGCTCCTACTTTGCCTGGGGCTACTTTGGCCAGTTCATCCTGGTCGTGCCGAAGCGCGACATGGTGATCGTGCACAAGTACGACACGAACGCCGCCATCGGCGATCCGATCCCGCGACTCGATGCGCGAGCCTTCCTGGTGCTGGCTCACCGCCTTGTCGACGCGCCATGTGGCTGACCGTCAGGGCCTCGCACCGGAGCGCCACCAAACCCAAGGGCTCGTTTTCGTTCAGCTGGCCGGTGCGAACGACAGCAACTGGCCGGCAGTGTGAGTTCCCGGGCTTCGCCGACAGCTGACCTTGGCCGGCCCGGCCCATGCATCGAAGGTCAGCTTCCAGCGCGGCCTCGTACTCACACTCCCGGCCACAGGCGGTCGTTCATCAAAGGTCGCCTTCTGAGACTTCGGGAACGAGCACCAGTACGAGCACTGCGCGAGTCGATGCCAGGGGAAGAGCAACCGACGGTCGTGATGCGACCTCTTGGTTGAAGGAGTCCCATCCACTGCTTTCATGTGTCATTGCGCAGGCTCACGGTCTGCAGGGCTCGCTGACCATGTCAACTCGTCACCAAATGGTCACTATTGACCTTGATGGCGCGGACTGCTCGAGCGTGCCCAGGCGCTGAGTTTGTCAAGCCCCCAGGATGGTATGGCATGCTTTCGGCCATGAGCCACATCTCCAAAGAGCCCCTCCTGCTCCTCGCTTCGCTGGTCGCCGCGTTGGCATGCTCCAACGCCAGCGCACACGTTAATCGCTGTGTCGACTCGAATGGCCGCGTGGAATACCGCTCAACACCTTGCGACGCCCAAGCACGCAGCCAAACGTTGCCACTCCAGTTATCTCATCCGGAGTCAGACCCTCCTACCCCTGACAGAGCCCTTGCCGCAGGAGTGCAGCGGGCAACTTACGCCCTAAGTGGCGATACGCTGGTGGTGACTGACAAGATCTCCGGTAAAACATCGCCGGTCCCGCTCCCGACCAGCTTTCCCTCCTTCTCTTGGCCGACAGGGGTGGCGCATGACACTGACCTCAACATCGTCACGGTAGTCACAATGGGCGGCGAAGGCTTTCTCTACCGCTATGACGCGGCTCGCCATCAATGGCTGGACTATCGATCGTTGAACGGCATCGACTTCAAGTCACTGGCCTACGATCAGCAAAAGAAGCTCTATGTGGGCCGCACGTCCGACGGCGCCACCGTGTCGATCTCTAGCCAAGGGGAACTGATCGCTGCCCAGAGCAGGGGCCGTTCCGTGCCGAATTTCGGCACGCCGGCCACGGCCGTCAACGCGCCTCAGCTTCCGCTACTTGGAAAAGTTCCGCCGCGTGAGCTCGCCTCGAATGCGGAGGTCTTTGTGGTGTCTGGATATGAGCATTCTGCTCAGGTTACTCGTGTGCGCTTGAACCGGCCGGGCAAGCGAGTGTTGCTGGTGTTGAGCACGTACGAGAAGACGCTTTGGCGCGTCGAGCCATCTGCTGGGACCACTATATCGGGCGTAGTGCTCGCGTCGTTTTCCGGTGAGAGCGGTGTTCTCGCGGACAGCCCATTGCCGGTCTATGTCACTTCGCTGCCTTACGCCTACGAGACCGACAACATTAACTTTCGGCAGCTGCTGCAGCAGCTGAACGCCTGGTTCGGCGTCACGAAGGTGGACGCCCTGCGAGGCAAATACCAGTTGTCTTCGCCTGTGGACATCAACGCGCCAGACCCCGGGCGGCCGGAACTTACCTTGAGTGGCGTTTCAGCGGCCGTGCCATCCTCCGTTTTCGGCATTGACCTCCTCACGCGCGATTTTCGGCGAGTGGGCTATCGCAATGACGGCTCGTCCAGCGTGCCCCAGGAAGGACAAAACTTGCTGGGCGACAGCAAGACCGCCATTTCGGGGTCGGGACGCCAAGCCTACATCCTCGCTGAGGATCGGCTGCAGGTCATGGACATCGCTTCGGGTCAGAAGTCGGTAGTGCCGCTGCCACCCGGCTTTCCGGCGTTCTCATGGGCCACCGGCGTCGCCTACGACACCGACCAGGACATCGTCACGGTGGTCACACTCGGTGGAGAGGGCTTCTTGTATCGGTACGACGCCAAGACAAGGCAGTGGCGGGATTTTCGGTCACTTAATGACATCGACCTCACGGCGCTGTCCTATGACACGGCGCGCAGACGCTATGTTGCCTGGACGTCGAACGGAGAACTTCTGTTCATTTCGAGCGACGGGAAGGTACTCGATCGCCAGCCCTTGAAGTCCAGAATGATTGGGTTCGGGGCTATCTATGACAGCGGGAATGCCCCTCCCCCGCCGCTCACCCTGGCGCCGAAAGGTGCGCACGTCGCGTTGGTCCTCGTGCGGGATGGCCTAGTCTCTATGATTTGGACCTACGAGGAGAAGACCGGTGAAGTGCAACTTACTTACAAACGTGCGGAAGCGCACCAGGGGTCCCGGTCAGCGCGTTGAGAGTGCCACTTGGTCGGTGAGCTTGCCAACACGCGCGCTGCAAACTGCCTTGGCCCGCCGCTCCGGCGCCAGATAGCGGGGTTCAGCTAGGAATGTCATTTTCTTGTCACTATTTGTTCGTCGGGGTCGAATTGCCACGCCGCCGCGACCAGATCTTGTGCTGCTTGCCCCCCAATTTGATCGACCGTACTTGAACAACTGCGTACCATCTAAATTCCGCAATGGGTCGCTATGCAAAGCGACCCTTTTCTGACCTTCGATGTCACCCGTCGATCACCCCCCAAATCGCGAATGGGAACCGCCCAAAGAGGTAGACGGCCAGTACCGCTACGGCAATGAATGCGGCGAAGCCCGAGGCCACAACGACACCCGTCGGAATCTTTGTCGAGTTGGCTGCAATCACGGGTCGCAGATTCATTTGGTGATTTGTTGGCGCAGACGGCGAACATTCACTTGAGCCGCAGGCAAAACTCTGCCGGCGCCAAGTCGCTGAATCTTCCTGCCGTTGTCGAACTGGTCGAAGGCGAAGGGCAGAACCAATTGCGGTATGCCTGCGCGAAGTGCTTCGGCCGTTGTGCCGATGCCCCCGTGGTGGACCAACATTGCCAACCTCGGAAATAGGGTATCGAAAGGTGCATGGGGCTGCCACAGCACCTCGGGCGGCAGCGGGTGCGGCACTTGGTCAGGGTGTGTCGTGATGAACAGTCCGCGCCTGCCCAGCGCTCGTAGCGCACTCAACGCGTTCGAGAAATAGCCTGCGGCATGCTTGTGCCCGGTTCCCGGCGTGAATGCGATTGGCGCTTCGCCCGCAGCCAAGAACTCCTCAAGCTCATCGGGCAGCGGGTGCAAGGGCGACGTGGGTCGAAGAGGGAAATGGCCTTCCACAAACGTCGGTGGCCAATCGGGCTGCCGGCTGGCGAACCAGGACGGGAACAGGCCGACCGACGCATCGCTGGCTGCCCGCATGTGCTCGAGAAAGCTCGTCACCGGGGTCAGCCCATGTGCCGTTCGCGCGGAGTTCAGGCCCTGTCGCACCGCCGTGCAACCGCCGCTCGCCACCGGCTTTGGTCATACTCACACCTGCCACCTTGAGCAAGGCTTCCATGGAAGGACTGCTCCCGAGCAGCTCGCCTTCAACGACTGCTGTGCGGCGCTGATCTCGGCAGAGCGTCGGGCAAATGCCAACACTGACCTGCCTCGCGGTCAGTGCCACCGAAGTGAATTGATGTGCGCGAGGCCGAGAGCGCGAACGAACTCTGCATAGCTCGCCAGGAGTTGTGCAGAGCGTCCTAAAGGGGTCGGGGCGAGTAATTTCTGATCAATTCGGCGAGAACTTGCTTGCGGCTTAATGAACCCGCAGCACCTCAAACTGCTGTCGGATTGGAGCGACCTGTATCGACACCTCATCACCCTCGCATTTACCCAGCATGGCCCTGCCCAAAGGGGCTTCGCTGCTGATGACCTGAACGATCTGAGCGCCGCTGACCAACTTCATGCTGCCTCCATCCGGGCCGAGAAAGAGCTGATGCTGCTTGTCGTCGGAATCGACCAGGCAGACCAGCGCGCCGAGCTGTATACCTTTGCTGGCGTCGTAGGGGCGCGGGCGGAATTGGCGCCAATTGGCCATCGCCTGGCGGATGGCTTCGGCGCGACGAGCTTGGCCGGTGGCCAGGTAGGCAGCTTCGAGTCCCAATGTGTCGTATTTGTTTTCGGCGATGTTTTCTTCGTGAGTCGCCGTTTCATGGGCCGCCCGCATTGCCTGTTCGGCTTGCAGCAGGTCTTCGGCGAGCCGTTCCAGCACCTGCTGCTGCAGCAAGAATTTATCCATGATGAAAGGTCGGCATCTCGAACAAGCGGGGGTCAGGTTTTGATTATGAAGGGCTCCACCAGCCTTCGACGCTTCTGTTGGCTGCGAACGGAGCAGCGGCCACTGAAGAACTCCTCGATTTCGCCAGCAGGTGCTATCCGCACAAGCCAGAGATGCAGGCCGTGATTTTCGCGGCGCAGGTGACCCAAAGGACTGCAACCGCTTCCAAAGTCCAACCGTTCTTCAAGGTCGGGGCGACGCTCCTCGATCGAGGCGATCCACTCGGCTTCGATCCGTCGTCGTTGAACTTGGCCTCAATGCCCGCTTTCAAGGTCTTCGCTCCCGAAAACCTTGAAAGGGGTGGACCTCAATGCTTGTCCCGTAGCTGCTTCTTTTGACAACGCATTCAAAGGCACTGGACCTGACCTGTTCGGAGTGCGGGTCTCCCCCCAAAGCCATTTGCCGCCATAGGGGCAGCGCAAGGCATTCAACTGCTCGAATCCGAGTCACGCAGTGGGCAAGCGGTACTCCTTGAACCGCTCACGCAACTTCAATTTCTGGATCTTCCCGGTCGCGGTGTGAGGAATCTCGCTGACGAAGACCACGTCGTCCGGAATCTGCCATTTGGCGATGCGCCCCTCGAAGAAGCCGAGCAAGTCGACCGCCGTGGCCTGCACGTCGGGCTTCTTCACCACCACCAGCAACGGGCGCTCGCCCCACTTCGGGTGCTTGCAGGAAATGGCGGCCGCCTCGTGCACTGCCGGATGCGCCATGGCGATGTTCTCGAGCTCGATGGAGCTGATCCACTCGCCGCCGGACTTGATCACGTCCTTGCTGCGGTCGGTGATTTGCATGTATCCGTCTTCGTCGATGGTCGCCACATCGCCGGTGGGGAACCAGTCCTGGCCGTTTACCCTGACAAGCGGCGAGGTTCTCGACTTGAAGTAGTTCTCGATGATCCAAGGCCCGCGCACCACGAGGTTGCCAAATGCTTTGCCATCCCAGGGCAGCGGCGTCTCGTCATCGTCCAGGATCATCATGTCCACGCCGTAGACGACGCGGCCCTGCTTTTCCACCAGCCGGTGCCTGGCTTCGGAATCGAGCTTCTCGTGCGAAGCCTTGAGCTTGCACAAGGTGCCGATGGGCGACATCTCGGTCATGCCCCAGGCATGGATGACTTCCACGCCGAAGCGGCCTTCGAGCGTGCGCATCATCGTCGGGGGGCAGGCCGATCCGCCGATCACCGTGCGCTTGAAGGTACTGAATTTGAGGTCGTTCTGCTGGGCGTAGTTGATGAGGCCCAGCCACACGGTGGGCACGCCGGCGCTGAAGGTGACCTTCTCGGCCTCGAACAACTCATAAAGCGACTTGCCGTCGAGATGCGGCCCGGGGAACACGAACTTCGCGCCCACCAGCGGCACCGAATAGGGCAGGCCCCAGGCGTTGACGTGGAACATCGGCACGACCGGCAGGATCACGTCCTTGGCCGAGCAACCCATTGAGTCAGGCAGCGCCGATGCGTATGCGTGGAGCAGCGTCGATCGATGGCTGTAGACGGCCCCTTTGGGGTGGCCGGTGGTGCCCGAGGTGTAGCAGATGGTCGACGCGGTGTTCTCGTCGAACTCGGGCCACATGTAGTCGCCATTCTCGGCATTCACGAGGTCCTCGTAGCACAGCAGGTTCGGGATGCCGGTGCTGGCCGGCATGTGCGCGCGGTCGGTCATCAATACGAACTTCTCGACACTCGTGAGCACCGGCGCCAGCTTTTCAAGCAGCGGAACAAAGGTCAGGTCGAAACACAGGACCTTGTCAGCGGCGTCGTTGGCGATCCATGCGATCTGCTCCGGGAAGAGTCGCGGATTGATCGTGTGGCACACGAGCTGCGAGCCCGAGCTGCCGTAGTAGATCTCGAGGTGGCGGTAGCCGTTCCAGGCCAGCGTCGCCACGCGGTCGCCGGATTTGCAGCCAAGCCTGGCGAGCGCTTGTGCCAGCTTGCGCGAACGCAGTTCGGTGTCATGCCAGTTGGTGCGGTGGATGTCGCCTTCAGCGCGCTTGGAGACGATCTCGATGTCGCCATGGTGGCGAGCCGCATGGACGATCAAGGAAGAGATCATCAGTGGCATTTGCATCATCTGACCCATCAAGGCTGCCATGTCGTACTCCAGGGAGAGCGATGTTGCGTCGAAGTGATCATAGGAACGCCCCGAGGGACAGCGCCTGCTGTTTACCCGTAAGGACATGGGCAGCAGCCGGTCGCCCATCCGCCAACGTCACTACCCTGCGCCCCATACACTCACCCAATGAGCGCTCTCCCCCTCCCGCCTTCCCTGTCTGACGCCCCGCCGCTCAGTTTTCGCAACCGATTCCAGACACTCGGCGACCGCTTCTACACCGCCCTTCCTGCCCAAGGCGTTCCGGACCCGCACTGGGTCATTACCAGTGATGCCTGCGCCATTGAACTCGGGCTTCCTGCCGACTGGTTCCAACGAGACGATTGGCATGCCTTGCAAGTCTTCAGCGGCAACGCTGTCTGGCCCGGCATGCAGCCGCTTGCCAGCGTCTACAGCGGACACCAGTTCGGTGTGTGGGCCGGCCAGTTGGGCGATGGCCGGGCGCTTTGGCTCGGCGAAGTCGACGGGCCGAACGGCCCGCAGGAAATCCAGCTCAAGGGGAGCGGACTCACGCCCTACTCGCGCATGGGCGACGGCCGTGCGGTGCTGCGGTCTTCAATCCGCGAATTTCTGTGTTCCGAAGCCATGCAGGCGCTGGGCGTCCCCACGACGCGATCCCTGTGCGTGACCGAATCTCCCTTGCCTGTGCGACGCGAATCCATCGAAACCGCCGCGGTGTGCACCCGCGTGGCGCCGAGCTTCATCCGCTTCGGGCACTTCGAACACTTCACGCACACCGCACAAGACGTCGACGCCTTGCGCACGCTGGCCGACTTCGTCATCGATGCCTACTACCCCCAATGCCGCGACGCATCGCAGCCGTACGTGGCGCTGCTCGAAGCGGTGGCTCGCCGCACCGCCGAACTCATGGCGCACTGGCAGAGCGTGGGCTTTTGCCACGGGGTCATGAACACCGACAACATGTCCATCCTCGGGCTCACCATCGACTACGGCCCCTTCGGATTCCTCGACGCCTTTGACCCGGGCCACATCTGCAACCACTCCGACCACCAGGGCCGCTACGCCTATGCACGCCAGCCCGACGTCGCTTTCTGGAACCTGCACGCACTGGCGCAAGGGTTGATGCCGCTGATCGACGACAGCGACGCCGCGCTTGAAGCCCTGGAGCCATACAAGGCGGTGTTTGCGGACTCCATGGAAGCGAAGATGCGGGCCAAGCTCGGCCTTGCGACGCGTCAAGATGGCGACGCTGCGCTGATCGACGGCCTGCTCAAGCGCATGGCGCAAGATCGCATCGACTTCACGATTGCCTTTCGCCGTCTTTCACAGTTCAGCACGGCAGACGGCCACGAGAACGCTGCCGTGCGCGACCTCTTCCTCGACCGCGAGGCCTTTGACGCGTGGGTGGCTCAGTACCGCGACCGTCTGCGTGCCGAAAACAGCATCGACGACGCTCGCGCCGTTGCAATGAACGCCGCCAACCCCAAATACATCCTGCGCAACCATCTCGCGCAAGAGGCCATCCACCAAGCGCAGCAAGGCGATTTCTCCGAAACCCGGAGGCTGCTGAAAGTTTTGGAGCGCCCATTCGACGAACAGCCAGAACACGCGGCCTATGCCGACTTTCCGCCCGATTGGGCGCAACACATCGAGGTGTCCTGTTCATCATGAAGTCCGACAACGACACGAAGTACAAGGTCCAGAAATCCGATGCCGAATGGCGTGAGCAGCTCGACCCGATGCAATACCAGGTGGCCCGCCACGCCGCGACCGAACACGCTTTCAGCGGCAAATACTGGAACCACTGGGACGAAGGCAAGTACAAGTGCGTCGGCTGCGGCATTCCCCTCTTCGACTCTGGAACCAAGTTCGACGCCGGCTGCGGCTGGCCGAGCTATTTCCAAGCGGTCAACAGCGAGGTGATCGAACGCGTCGTGGACAAGACCCACGGCATGGTTCGCGTCGAAGTGCGCTGCAACAACTGCGGCTCACACCTCGGTCACGTCTTCGAAGACGGCCCCGAACCCACCGGAGAGCGTTTTTGCATCAATTCGGCAGCGATAAACTTCGATCCCGACAAGAAGTGATCCGTGCCGCAGGCGCAGGGATCGTGCCCATTACTCCCTGGCGTTCTCAATGAAACTGTTCCTGGACTTTCTTCCGTTAATCCTTTTCTTTGGGACGTTTCAATACGCCGACAAGCACAAGGAGTGGGCCGCAGCCGTGGCGACGAGCGCCATCGGCTTCATGGTGTCGGGCGGCGTGGTGGGCCTCGACGAGGCGCCCATCCTGCTCGGCACCATCGTCATGAGCGTGGTCACGCTCGTGCAGGTCGTGGTGCTCAAGGTCTTGCGCCAGAAAGTCCACCTCATGCTGTGGATCACCTTCGCGCTGGTGCTGGTGCTGGGCGGCGCGACCGTCTACTTTCACAACCCCGTCATCATCAAGTGGAAGCCGAGCATCGCCTACTGGGCGCTGGGCCTGTCTTTCTGGGTCAGCCGCATGTTTTTCCACAAGAACATGCTTCAGGACATGCTCGGCTCCGAGATGGATCTGCCCGCCATCGTCTGGCAACGCCTGAATTTCGCGTGGATCGCGTTCCTGGTCCTGATGGGTTTGCTCAACCTCTATGTGGCCTATACCTTTTCGACCTCAGCCTGGGCGAGCTTCAAGGTATTCGGCGCCACGGGACTGATGCTGGCCTTCTCGATCGGCCAGGTGATCTACCTCAGCCGCTACATGAAAACCGAGGACGGCGAGCCCAAGCCGCCGGGAAGCGCATCGTGATTGACAAAGCTCCCCACGGCGTCAGCGCCAGTGACATCGAGGCTGCCGTGCGCGAATCGCTCACACCGTTATTGCTGGAAGTGCAGGACGACAGTCACCTTCATGCCGGCCATGCTGGCGCCCGCGAGGGCCGCCACTTCACGGTACGGGTGGTCAGTGGACGATTCAACGGTTTGTCACGAGTTGCTCGTCATCGGCTCGTATATGATGCCCTGCAAAATTTGATCCCGAGAGGCATCCACGCTTTGGCCATCGAGGCCCGTGCCCCGGGTGAGAATTGAACCTTCTGCCCTTCTCCCTACTCCACACGCAGTCAACCACCGCCTCGGCAGGTCTGCCAGGCTCTCCCTCCCGAGTTTGAAAGGCTCCTGCTCATGAAGAAGATGTCTGCCGCCGCATGTGTGGCGATTGCCATGATTGCCCCGATCGCAGCCCTTGCCCAGAACGTTGCCATGGTCAACGGCAAGCCGGTACAGAAAGCGAGGGTTGACGCGCTGATCAACCAAGCAGTCAAGTCCGGCCAGCCCAAGAGCCCTGAGCTCGAAAAGCAGGCCCGCGACGAAGCCGTGATGCGCGAAATGTTCATGCAAGAAGCCGAACGCCGCGGCCTCGCCAAGTCGCCCGACTTCGCGACCCAGATGGAACTGGCCAAGCAGACCATCCTGATCCGTGCGCTTTTCGACAACGAGCGTGAGAAGAACAAGGTCTCCGACGCCGAACTCCAGGCCGAGTACGACAAGCTCCAGGCACAGTCAACCGGTACCGAGTACCGCGCCCGCCATATCCTGGTCGAGAAGGAAGACGACGCCAAGAACCTGATCAAGCAGATCAACGGCGGTGCCAAGTTTGAAGACCTGGCCAAGAAGAACTCGAAGGATCCGGGCTCGGCCGAAAACGGCGGCGACCTCGACTTCGCCAAGCCCGACGCCTATGTGCCAGAGTTCAGCGGTGCCCTGACCAAGCTGAAGAAGGGCGAGATGACGGCGGAGCCGGTCAAATCGCAGTTTGGATATCACATCATCAAGCTCGAAGACACGCGCGAAGCAAAGTTCCCACCGCTGGCCGAAATCAAGCCCCAGCTTGAGCAACGCCTTGCCCAAGGCAAGCTCGCCAAGTTCCGCGACGAGATCCGCGCGAAGGCGAAGACGGATTACAAGTTCAGCCAGTAAGCTGGGTTGATCCAAACAAAAGAGCGTCCCGTGGGACGCTCTTTTGCTTGTGCTGACGACACTGCCATATCCCCAGCGCACTCATAACCGACCGCGAGCGCGTAGGCAGTAAATTCATGAAGCATGGGTGTCGCAAAGTCATTGACAGGTTCCGCACTTCGAGCACAGAGATCAGAGATACCTCATGGATTCGAGCACCGGCCCGAGTTCGCGCCCAACGTGCTCTGAGAGGCTGAGAGTATTTCGAACGTGTCCGAGCAGCACGTCAAAAGGGCGCTGATCTAGGCGCAAAGCGCAGCCATAGCTTGGCTATGGCGAGCATTTGCAACGACGAGCAGGGGTGTTTTGGCGTGATGATCGGGCATGATCGAAGTACTCTCAGCCTCTGTGCATGTCGAAGTGCCTTCCCAGCACCTCGCCGCCTAATGCGTTCAACCGCCCTGCCTCGATGTGCAGCTGCCGATCGCATCGCTCGGCAATGCCTTGATCGTGAGTGACCAGCACCAGCGTCGTCCCCGCCTCGCGGTTCAGCTCGAACATCAGCTCCATGACCTTTTCGCCTGTCGCGAAATCGAGGCTGCCCGTCGGCTCATCCGCCAGCAGCACGGCCGGGCGTACGACGAAGGCCCGTGCCAATGCCACACGCTGCTGCTCACCGCCCGACAACACCTTCGGATAGTGCTGCAAGCGCGCCCCCAGACCCACGCGCCTCAGCATGTCGGTCGCCTGAGTCCGTGCGTCACTGCGGCCTTGCAATTCGAGCGGAAGCATCACGTTTTCAAGCGCCGTGAGGTTGCCCAGCAGCTGGAAACTCTGGAACACGAACCCCACCTTGGAGGCACGCACCGCCGCCCTTGCATCTTCATCGAGCGAGAAGAGGTCGGTGCCGGCGAGCTTGACGGTGCCGGTGGTCGGCGTGTCGAGCCCCGCAACGATCGACAAGAGCGTGCTCTTGCCCGACCCAGACGCGCCCACGATGGCCGCGGACTGGTGGGGCTGCAGCGTGAAATCGATCTCGTGGAGAATGGTCAGGGTCCCTGTGGAGTCCTTCACCTGCTTGGTGATGCGCTCGACGGCAATGATGGGTTGTGACATGAAAGACGTTGTCGGATTGAGAGTCTCGCGCCGGGCCTGGCTTGCGCACTGTACCGCGCTGGCCACTCTGTCCGCGGCAGTCGCCGCCGGCATCGCCCCGCCGCGCGCACACGCTGTCGTGGCAGCTCAAAGCAAGATCCTCGTCGTGGGCGACAGCCTGTCGGCCGAGTACGGACTGGAGCGCGGAAGCGGCTGGGTCAGCCTTCTGGAAAAGCGCATTGCGCAAGAGAAACTGCCGGCGACAGTGGTCAACGCAAGCATCAGCGGCGACACCAGTTCGGGCGGGCGTTCACGGCTCGCGGCTTTGCTGAAGCAGCATCAGCCGACGCACGTCATCCTCGAGCTGGGCGGCAACGATGCCTTGCGCGGATTGCCGCTCACGATGACGCAGGACAACCTCTCGGAGATGACTCACGCCGCAAAGGCGTCAGGCGCGCAGGTGCTGATCGTGGGCATGCAAGTGCCCCCGAACTACGGGCGCAAGTACAGCGACGATTTCGCAGCGCTCTTCGCGAGTGTCGCCAAGAAGGAAGGCGCACAGCTCGTGCCTTTCATGCTCAAGGGCGTGGCGGATGCGCCTCAATCAGAGAAGCTATTCCAGGCGGATCGCATTCATCCACGCGCCGAGGCTCATCCGACAATTCTTGCGAACGTTTGGCCGGTGCTGAAGCCGATGCTGCGGCGCTGATATCAAGGCCCGGCCGGAACACCCGGGCCTTGAATTCAATCGCCACCGCGCAATCCGCGGCAATACCGGGTGGCATCGCGTGGATTTACCACGACCCAATGGGGCCAAGTTGGGGTCAAGAACACAGTCTTGTGTTCCAGAAAGCGTTCTGCATTAGTTGTCGCGAGGATCGCCGCCGTGGCGGCGGCGCTCTTCCCCGCCGCCACGGCGCTGCTCCTCGCGCGCCGCTTGCTGGTCATGCTGCGCCGGTGCACGGGCCTCGGGCTTGCGGCCTGGCTGCGGTTGCGCCTGATCCTGCTTCTGCCTTTCCTGTATCTCCTGCCTTTCCGGCGCAGGCATGGGCACGGGCCTGGGTTCGGCCGCCACGGGCCGCGGTGGCGGAGCGGCATGGACTGGGGCTGGCTCAGCCTGCGGACGCACGGCGGCCTCGCGAGGCGGGGGCGGCGGAGGAACGTTGTTGAGGCGCTGACGACCCGCTTGACCTTCCTGCTGGCGCTGCTGCAACTCCAGCTGACGCTGCACGTCGTGCTGACGCCTGGCTTCTTGCTGACGCTGAGCCTCTTGCTGACGCTCAACATCCTGCTGACGCCTGGCCTCCTGCTGGCGCTGTGCCTCTTGCTGCTGGCGAGCCCCTTCCTGTCGTTGCGCCTCCTGGCGCCTTTCCGCCTCTTGACGCATGCCCTCCAACGCCTGCGGCGAATGCGGCGGGACAGGCACCGTGCGCGCCGGCACGGCAGGCGCTTGCGGCGTCGCGACAACCTGGGGTGGCGCGACCGGCGCGACGGCGACCGGAGGTTTCGGCGGTGCTGCCGGCGTTGCAGGGCCACTGCGCTCCACGGCCTGATCACGCATCCGCACCATCGGCGGAACAGCCGCTTGTGGTGCTGCTTGCGGCACTCCGGCTTGCGGACGAGCCCCCGGCGCGCTCGGTATCTGAGCTTGTTGCGATGGCGGCTGGTTCGGAGCCGGTATGCCAGCCGTGCCGGGCATTGGTCGCGCGTTCTCTCTCATCTCGCGACGACGCTGTTCCATGATCTCGCGATTGCGCCCGTCAGCCTCGACACCCGGTCGAGCGCCGGGCGAAGCGAAGCGCGTCGGCGGCGCCGGGATGTTCACACCCGTTGACGTGAGGTTCTGCGTCGTGGGCGATCCAGGTGTACCGGCCACGGTTGCACGCTCGGCGCCAGGCGCGAAACCGTGGCGGCGACGCACCTGATCCACCGGGGGCGTAGGCACTGGCGGCGCGGAAACGACGATCTTCTGCGACGCTTGCGCCAACACCTGCTGCATAGGCGCCGAGTTGCGGAATTGCGCGGAAGCTGGCGCCACCGGCTGGCGATTGACCATCACAGTTTGCGGCACCACCGTCACCGCATGCGGGAAGTGGCGGTTGCGATAGTCGATGTTCGAGACCGCCTGCTGCGGATTGTTGACGATCGTCGTGATGTTGGTGATGTTGGTGACATGCGTGACGTTCACCTGCTGCACGTAGTGCGGAGTCACCCGATAGGTCGGCACGTAGACCTCGCGCGGAGCCAGCGGGAACCAGCCGACGGCGGGTGCGGTATTGCCGACGGAAATCGATACGTTCACGTGAGGGCCGCCCACCCAAGCCACGAGCGCAGGTGCGTACACCGGACGTCGCACATAAGTGCCTGGCACCCAGCACCAGCGTTCGCGATGCATCGCCCAGCGACCATAGTGGAAGGGCGCAAAGCCCCAGGGCTGGTCGTCGACCCATGTCCAGCCCCAAGGACTCACCCAGGCCCAATGGCCCACACTGTATGGCGCCCATCCCACCGGCAAGGTGCGAGGAATCCACACGGCCCCGTAGTCTGGCGTCTGCTCCCAGCGGCCGTACCGGTCGAGGTCTTCAGCACCGGTCATTTCGGGCGAGATGTAGCGTGTGGAGGCGCTGCGCTCGTCGCGCCGGTCGCGGTCCGCGCTCCAACTGGCGAAGGCGTCGCGAACCGGTTCTATAATGCTGTATTGAGCTGCACCGCGATCAAGCCAGAACTCGGCACGCTGGCCGGCATTGACGGTGAGCGCACTGCCCGGACCTTCGAACCGGGCTTCGCCGCTCAGAACCGTGACGTGGCTGGCTTCGTCCGCTCGGTCGAATCGATAGCGGCCGGGGCGAAGCGTCACGAAGCGGCCTTCAGATGTGCGCAGGTCGAATTCGTTCGCTGACTCGGCACTGCGCAAATGGGCAATGATCGAGCCGTTGTGAAGTTGCAGCGCAACATGATCGTCGTCGATGCGGAGCACTTCGAGTTCGCTACCGGAATCGAGCCTCACCGTGGAGGACCCGATGTTGACTTCTGCACGCGCATCGGCGTCGGTGGCGACACGATCCCCTGTCGTCAGCGGTCGATTGTGCGACGCCGAAACCCATTCGCCACTGTCGGGAGAGAAGAGCCAGACCTGCCCGGTCATTTCGCCCAGCCGTCCAACGCGGCCCGGCGGATCGGCCCATGCGGAACTCGCGAGTGCAGTGCACAAGAACACCATCAGTGCCATGCCCAGGCGCTTCGCAATGAATGCAAAGTGGGATTGGGTTGGGGGTCGAGCCATCGCTTTCATGCTTCATGCCTCAATCAATCGGGTCGGCACGCACAGAGGTCGGTGCCACAGCGGGACAACGCAGCCCGCCGAGGCCGGGCTGACGAGTCAGCCCTGAAGAAACCTTGCCTTACAAAAGGAGTCCCGCACGATGTGCGAGTTCCACCGGTGCGGCCACAAAGCGTATTCAGATGTTCGCCGGACATCCGATACAGGCCCCCGTTTGGAATCTTGCGTCCGGTGGCTTTGGCAGCTTTTATGCCCTACAACTCAATCGTCCTCGTTTGTGTCGAGCCCCGGAAACAATACGCTCGTGAACCCGAACTGCGTGAAATCGCGAATGCGCATCGGGTAGAGCTTGACGATCAGGTGATCGCACTCATGCTGCACGACACGCGCATGAAACCCTTCGGCTTCCCGATCGATACGAACGCCCTTCAGGTCGAACCCGGTGTAGCGAATGCGCGCCACCCTGGGCACCATGCCGCGCAAACCGGGCACTGAAAGGCAACCTTCCCAGCCCAATGCTTCCTGGTCCGTCAGTGGCGTGATTTCCGGATTGATGAGCACAGTCTCGGGCACAGGCGGCGCATCGGGATAGCGAACATTCTTCTTGAACCCAAAGATCACGAGCTGCAGATCGACGCCAAGCTGCGGCGCTGAAAGCCCCGCTCCATTGGCGGCGCGCATGGTCTCGAACATGTCGGCGACAAGCGCATGCAATTCGGGTGTGTCGAAGCGCTTCACACGTTGCGCAACGCGCAGCAGGCGCGGGTCACCCATCTTGAGGACTTCTCTCACGGTCACGGTCTTCTTCCGATTGAATAGTCGTTGCAGTGTCGACGCGGCGTGCGATCGAATCGTCATGGCGGCAGCAGGGCCTTCAAGCCCTCTTCGTCCAGGATCACAACACCAAGTTCCTGCGCCTTGTCCAGCTTGCTGCCGGCTTCCGCACCGGCCACCACATAGTGGGTCTTCTTGGACACCGAACCAGACACCTTGCCGCCCGCGGCTTCGATGAGGTCCTTGGCATCGTCGCGCGACAGGGTGGGCAGCGTGCCTGTGAGCACGAAAGTCTTGCCGGCCAATGGCTTGGGCGCATTGTCAGCTGTGCCGTCGTGCTCTTCCCAGGTGATGCCGCAAGCCCTTAGTTGTTCCACGACTTCGCGGTTGTGCGGCTGGGCAAAAAAGGTGTGAATGCTCTGCGCGACGACCGGCCCGACGTCGTTAACCTCGAGCAACTGCTCCACGCTTGCATCGAGGATGCGGTCAAGCGATCCGAAATGCTTGGCAAGGTCTTTCGCCGTCGTCTCGCCAACGTGCCGGATGCCGAGTGCGAAGAGGAACCGGCCGAGCGTCGTCTTCTTGCTTCTTTCCAAGCCGTCGACGAGGTTCTGCGCGCTCTTCTCGGCCATGCGTTCGAGCGCGACCAGCTTGGCTACGCCGAGCTTGTACAACTCGGGCAGCGTGCGGATCAGACCGCTGTCGACGAGCTGATCGACGAGCTTGTCACCCAGGCCCTCGACATCCATGGCGCGGCGGGACGCGAAGTGCAGCATGGCTTGCTTGCGTTGTGCCGCGCAGAACAGCCCCCCGCTGCAGCGCCAGTCCACTTCGCCTTCTTCTCGCGTGATTTCACTGCCACAGACCGGGCACTTGCTTTGCAGCTTCGCGACGATGCTGAAAGCCTGCGTGTCGGGGGGCCGCTTGTCCGCCACGACGCCTACCACCTCCGGAATCACGTCGCCCGCACGACGCACGATCACCGTGTCGCCGATTCGAACGTCCTTGCGATCGATTTCGTCCTGGTTGTGCAGCGTGGCATTGCTCACCGTCGTTCCGCCAACGAACACCGGCTCGAGTTTCGCAACCGGCGTGAGCTTGCCGGTGCGGCCGACCTGGATGTCGATGCCAAGCAGCCTCGTCATCTGCTCCTGCGCCGTGTACTTGTGCGCCACCGCCCAGCGCGGCTCGCGCGAGACGAAGCCCAGCCGCTGTTGCAAGGCTCGGTCGTTGACCTTGTACACGACGCCGTCGATGTCGAAGGGCAGATCGTCGCGCTTGGCGCCGACGCGGCGATGGAATTCGACAAGGCCGTCAGCGCCATGCACAACGGCCCGCTCCACGCTCACCGGCATGCCCATGGCCTGCAGCGCATCGACGAGGCCACTGTGCGTAGGCGGGATGGTCCAGTCCTGCACCGCGCCCAACCCGTAGGCGAAGAAGCTCAAGGGGCGCTTCGCGGCAATGGCCGGGTCGAGTTGACGCACGGCACCGGCCGCGGCATTGCGAGGATTGACGAAGGTCTTTTCGTTCTTTGCGCCCTTGGCGATCAACTCGCGCTGGCGCTCGTTCAGCGAGTCGAAATCGTCACGCCGGATGTAGACCTCGCCACGCACTTCGATCACCGGCGGCGCAAGTTCAGCGCCTCTCAAGCGCAGCGGAATCTGCGCGATGGTCCGGATGTTCTGGGTCACGTCTTCACCCGTCTCGCCGTTGCCGCGCGTCGCCGCCTGCACGAGAACGCCATGTTCGTAACGCAGGTTGATCGCGAGGCCATCGAACTTGAGCTCTGCCGCATATTCGATCGGCGGATCGCTCTCGTCGAGTTCGAGTTCGCGGCGCACGCGCGCATCGAAGGCAACCGCACCGCTCGCTTCGGTATCGGTCTCGGTGCGAATGGAGAGCATCGGCACGGCGTGACGAACCGGAGTGAATCCGTCGAGCACCTTGCCGATGATGCGCTGAGTCGGCGAATCGGTCGTCAGCAGATCGGGATGCTCCGCCTCGATCGCCTGCAGTTCTTCGAAGAGCTTGTCGTACTCAACGTCAGGCAACTCGGGATCATCGAGGACGTAGTAGCGGTGAGCGTGATGGTGAAGTTGATCGCGCAACTCGGCGGCGCGTTCGGCAACAGACTGTGCGGAGCTGGACTTGGAATGGACGCTCATTGAATCGAATGGAATTGGGGCAATGACGCGCCGCAAGCATGCCACGACTGTGGGCCCGAGTGATGTGTTCGTAGCCCAGCTGCGGTTCGGGGGATGAGCCTCAGTGCACCCGAACGGACGTAGGTGCACCCCGAACGGACGTAGGTGCACCCCGAACAGGAGTGGATGAAGTCCGCACGAAAGTAGCAGGCGCAGCCCGAACGACTCTTGCTTGGAATATTTCCCAGTTCAGGCTGACCCTCATCCACTTCCCAGTTCAGGCTGCAACCCCATCCCGT
>JAJKJU010000066.1 GCA_021153565.1 Rhizobacter sp. | reverse complement strand
CATGCTCATGCTCATGCTCGAGGGCATCGAGGTCAAACGCCAGCTAAAGCGATATTGCCGTGCGAGCAAACATCGCGAATCCCGGCCAACCCTCCCCTTCGTTCGCCTGTGCAGCGCTTCGCCTTCGCCTATTGAGCGACGCCGGCCGATGGCACCATGCGTGCACTGGGCCTTCTTGGCCAAGGTCAAACAATCGGCCCTAGGCGGTGGGCCACCCTAACAGGAGTTCCCAAATGAGGCCTTCACGCGCATCCGCCAACCCCCATTCCCCGGAACAAAACAGTCCGCCCCAAAGCCCGACGCAGCGACCGGCTGGCTCCAGTACCGTGCGCACGGTGCCGGATCTGCCGCATCGAAGCACTGCACCGGAAGAGTCATCGGTCGCACCGCGGCTGGCAATGCCGCCACTCGCCGGCGATAGCAACGCACACTACGCGCGCCGCCTGCATAGCAACACGGGGCTCACCTTGGCGGAGATCAGCATGCTTTCAGGCACCGATGTGCCACCGCAGCGGCACACCGGCGAGACCAACCCAGCCTACGCGCGCAGCCTGCATCTCAACACGGGGCTCATGAGGCAGGAGGATCCGGAGTTCGACGAGGAGGCAATTCGCGCCCAAATGCGCAGATTTCACGCCGCCCCCTACAACAGGCCGACACCAATCCTCGACCGGCGCTCGCCCGAGGAAATTGCCAGAACGCGGGAAACTCACCAGAGCCGGCGCATCTGGGCGCTCAGTGACCTGCACGAGCTCTTGGACCAAGTGGGCAGTTCGGGTGGACCAGAAGATCAGCAAAGACAGGAAAGAGCCAGGAGCTATGTTCCGCGCCTGGAGGCTGCCATGGCCGATATCCTCATATTTCGCGAACAGGAGGGAACTCCTGAGGGCCAAGCTGCGCTGGACCGCTTTCGCGAGGCGGCTTGGGCCATAGCGGAAGCCGCTGAGGACGAGCACCGTCTCGATTCCCCCGACAGTCAGCTTCTCACGCGCGACTACAACAATATCTTCGAGGCCTTGCGCACAATGTTCGCTCGGTTCCTGCTCACGAGGAGGGGTTTCACACGTAGGCCCGGCCGAGGTCATCCCTCAAGGCTTCTTTCCGCCTGGCATAGGCGCCTGAGACAAGTCGTCCGCCAATGTGTCGAGCGATGCGCCCGGATCCTCCTCGCCGGCGACCGATTCTTCAGGAGGATTCAGCGGGGCCTTCGGTGGAGCCTTCTTCGCAGGTGTCGCACCGGGACGTGGCTCGCGCGACTTGTCAGGTGAAGATGATGTGTTCGACATGTCGATCTCCTAAGTCGTCATCATTTGAATGCGCTCGACTGAGATGCTGAGAGTATTTCGGTCATGCCCGCTCATCACACCAAAAGCCCCCTGCTCGTCGTTCCAAACGCTCGCCATAGCAACGAGCTATGGCTGCGCTTTGGGCCTGGATCAGGTGCCTCTTGACGTGCTGCTCGGACACGCTCGAAATACTCTCTGCCTCTGAGGTTTCAAGAACTCGAGCAGTTCCGCTTCCGCATGCGACAAGCCCGCACGCCGACGTGGTGGCGGCGCCGATTCATCATCCCCCTCCCACTCCCTCGACGCCAGCTCCAGCACACTCGGATGCACATAGGCCTTGCGACACACCGCCACCGTGTTGCCCAGCCGCGCCGCCACCTCGCCCAATATCTCCTTCGCACTGCGGCGCAGCCCGCCACCGGCCAACGGCGCCTTCACAAGTTCCAGCGCATGGACCGTGCCGTGCCAGGTGCGAAAGTCCTTGGCGGTGACGTCCGCGCCGCTGGCCTTGCGCAAATAGTCGTTCACGTCGCTCGACCCGATGCAGCGCACAAGGCCCGCCTCGTCCTCGTACTCGAAAAGCTCCTGTCCCGGCATCGCCTGGCAGCGTCGCACGATCCGCGCCACGCGAGGGTCGTCCACTGACACCTCGTGCGCGATGCCGTGCTTGCCCTTGAACCGCAACTGCAGCGTCGTGCCCCGCACGTTCGCATGCCGGTTGCGCAAGGTGGTGAGTCCAAACGATCCATTCGCGCGTGCGTATTCGTCGTTGCCGACGCGCACAAGTGTCGTGTCAAGCAGCCGCACCAATGCCGCGAGCACCGATTCGCGCGCTGGTCGTTCACGCACTCTCTGGTCGAGGTCGCGATGCACGCGTCGTCGGATGCGCGGCAACACCGCGCCGAACTGGAGCATGCGGCTGAACTTGTCTGCGTCACGCGCGACCCGCCATTCGGAGTGATACCGGTACTGCTTGCGACCACGCGCATCGCGCCCAGTGGCCTGCAAATGGCCGTTGGGTTTCGGGCAAATCCACACATCGGTGTAGGCCGGCGGTATCGCAAGCTTGCGGATTCGATCGAGTTGCGCCTTGTCCCGCAGGGGCTTGCCATCCGGCAATCGGTACGAAAAGCTGTCGCCGCGTCGAACACGTCGGATACCGGGCAACTCATCGCTCACATACACGAGGCCCGCAGGCGTCGAGTCGTCTTGCTGCGAAGAACCTTCTTTTGAGATCGACGCGCGCCGCGCATGCCCCGCCGACTTGGCGGACATGCGCGGCGAGGTGGTCCGCGTGGCGGTGCCACCTTGGGCATTCACCCCTTCGTCGGCAGCTTCTCAGCGGCGGCCATGTGTTTCTTCAAGGTTGGCAGCGAAGACTCGGCGAAGTTCTTCACGTCATCGGCCTGGGCCGTCTTGCTCGCCTTCTCGAAGTCGGCAATGTCGCGGTGGTGGTCCTTGATGCCAACGATCTTCACGAACTGCTTGTCGAACTCCGGGCCTGACAGATTCGCGAGCAAGTCGATTTCCTTCTTCTTGTCGGCAGGCAGCGATGCCGCCAGTGCCACGTTATGGCTGCTGGCGATCTGCCGCAACTTGTCGTTGGCTGCGCTGTGGTCGGCGACGAGCATCTGCGCATACGACTTCACTTCCGGACTGCTCGCCTTGTCGGCGGCGAGCTTGGCGACTTCGACCTCGAACTGCCCGCCTTGGGCCGCATTGGTCACGAACTGCATATCCGCTGGCGCGAGCGGCGCGCTCGACATGGCCGATCCTGTGCCGCTGGTAGTGGCCGCACCGGACATGCTCGGGGAGTTGTCGGCGGCAGTCGTTCCGGGTGAGGGCACCGTGGACGCGACCGGCGGTGAGGTCGTGTCGGTGGTCGAGGGCGAAGGCGAAGGTGCAGTAGACGCGGTCTTCCCTGCGGTGTCTGTCCGCATGCTGCCGTCGCCACCGCGGTCGCAAGCCGATAGCGCGAGCACCGCGGCCATGGCAATCATCGTCAAGCTCATGCGATGAGGGGTCGAGTTCATTCTCAGTCCTCCTGGGGCTGTCAACCAGAAAAAGAAAGCAGACAAGTAAAGGCTGCTGAAGCTTCTACAGATCAGGTGCTGGCTCTCGCGCGGTCGCGCAAGGCCTTGATCTGATCGTGGTTGCGCTGCACACCGAGTTCCTGGCGCTGCACCAGCGCCATCAAGACCTCCGGCAGATCCTGCTTCAGGGCCTTGCGATATCGGGCCAACGCTGCGTCTTCGCCACGCTCGCATTCGTCGAGCATCGCCTGGTCGGAGAAACCGACCAGCGAACCCCGAACCGCCACCCAGCCGCGGTGCAACGCGCCGCTCGTGCTTCCGCCTTGGTCGGGCTTGCCGCCGTACTGAATGACATAGGGTTGCAGTTCAGACGCCGCCGTCTTGCACTCTGCCGCCCGCTGCAGGAAGAGTGTCCGCAGTTCGGCGGATGTCGTGTGCTTGGCGCAGGCGTTGAAGCCATATTCGCCATCCTTGCAGGTCTCGATGAGGTCATTCAGGGTGTCGACAATGTCGTCGTTGGACATGATGGGTTCCTTTCGTGAACAAGATCGTGGCCGCGAAGTGGCCCACGTCCCGGAGGATGCGGGCAGATAACGTGCCCGTGCGGCTCGGCACCCGCTTCCCACGGGTACGTCGATTGCCCCACCGCCGGAATGACGCCTCCTCTTTCGCCCGCAGGCGGCCCCCATCTCGTCGACGCCACCATGTTCTGGAGCGCCACCGGGGGGGGCGTGCGTCGCTATCTGCTAGCCAAGCATGCGTGGCTGGCGCGGCACACCGCGTGGCAACACACGATCGCGGCGCCGGTGGTCGACCAGCCAGGCATGGCCGCCCTGCCATCGGTGTCGCTGCCAGGCTCCGGCGGCGGCTACAGGCTGCCGATTCGGCGACGTGCACTCGCGCAGACGCTTGAATCGCTGCAGCCCGACCTCATCGAAGCCGGCGACCCATATCGGCTGGCCTGGGCCTCGCTCGATGCAGCGCACGCACGGCACATTCCAGCGGTGGCGTTTTGCCACTCCAACCTTGAGCTGCTCGCAGCCACCCTGGCCGGTCCGCGGCTCGCCCGTGTCGCGATGCGGACAGCAAGGCGCTACGTGCGCCGTCTGTATAGCCATTTCGATCTCGTGCTTGCACCCAGCGAAGTAATGCGGCTGCGTCTTCTCGACTGCGGCCTCGACCGCGTGGCGTGCCAACCCTTGGGTGTCGACACGCAAGTTTTCCATCCCGCCCGATCGAGCGCGATGTGGCGCAACCAGCTCGGCTTGTCCCCCGCGACACGCCTGTTGGTCTATGCCGGACGCTTCGCCTCTGAGAAGCATCTGGACGTGCTCGTCGAGGCCGTTCGCAAACTCGGCGCCCCATATGTCTTGCTCGCCATCGGCACAGGCCCGATGCCGCCCAGCGGCGACCGGGTGCTGGTGCGCCCCTACGAGTCCGACCCGATGGCACTGGCCCGCATGCTCGCAAGCGCGGACGTGTTCGTGCATGCCGGCGACCAGGAGACCTTCGGCTTGGCGGTGCTCGAAGCCATGGCCTGTGGCACACCCGTGGTCGCACGCGCCGCCGAAGGCTTGGCCGAGCTGGTTGACGACAATGTGGGTGCTGCGGTGCAAGACGATCTGCCACAGAGTTATGTCGATGCGATCTCCAACCTCTTCATGCACGACCGCAATGGCGCGTCGCGCCGAGCCCGCGAACGTGCCGAGGCCTACGACTGGAACCAGCTTCTACCGATCCTGCTGACGCATTACCGGCAACTGCTGCATAACGGCCCCCGAGATCGCGACGCTTTTCCTGATTCGGCGCTTCCGCATTCGCGCCCGGCGAGCCTGTCCCAATGAGACGTTCGCTGTGTGTCGTGCTGCATGACGTGGCAAGCGCCACTCTGCCGGCGTGCATGCGAACCATTCAGGCGATACGCGAAGTGGCCGACGTTCCCATCACCTTGCTTGCCGTGCCGCGCTACCACTGCGAGCCGAGTTCGGCCACCTTTGGTTCGTGGCTGCGCGCGCGCAGCCTGGACGGCGACGAAGTGGCGCTGCATGGCTACACGCACGTGGACGACGGCGTGCCCCGCAACTTCGTCGACAGGTTGCGCCGACGGCACTACACGCGCGGTGAAGGCGAGTTCTGCGACCTGTCGCTGACCGAGGCGACGCAACGCATCACCGCCGGCGTGCACTGGTTCAAAAAGGAGGGCCTGACGCTGCACGGCTTCGTCGCGCCGGCGTGGCTGATGAGCGAAGGCACCTGGGAAGCCTTGCGCTGGGCAAACCTGCGCTACACCTGCACGATCCGCCGCTTGGTGCTGCTGCCTGAGCGCCGCGGCCTCACGAGCCAGAGCATCGTCTACAGCACCTCGAGCTCGTGGCGCAGGCAGGCCTCGGTCGGCTGGAACGCGGCAGTGGCGGCAACGCTCAAGTCGAATCCGCTCGTGAGGCTGGAACTGCACCCGCGCGACGCGGAGCATGCAACAGTTCGCCGGTCATGGCAGCATGTGCTCGAAAAGCACCTGGCCGACCGGACACCGGCAACGCTTGCAGCAGTGGCCGAGCAGTTCCGCATCGAAACCGACTGGGATTCGCTCGGCAACGGCGTCGACATCGATCTGGGCTCAGAAGATCACGAGGAAGAACTTCGCCGTCACGACAGCGATCGCCGCACCGATGGCGACGTCAGTCGGGTAATGCAAACCGAGCACCACACGTGACAGCGCAATGAGCGCGGTGAAGCTCCACAACTCCGGGGCGAAGGCCGGATAGAAGTGCGACAGCAGCATGCTGAACGCCACGGCGTGCATGGTGTGTCCGCTCGGGAAAGAGTACTCGTCCAGCGATCTTGCGCAGGCCTTGATGTCGGGGCAATTCACGTAAGGCCGCTGCCGCGCGACGTGTTGCTTGAGCGCCTTGTAGAAGACCAGGTTCACGGCACCCAGCGCGATCATGTAGAGCGCGACCTTCTTGCCCATCACGCCGCCGATGACAGGCAGCGCGCCGACGAGCGCGTACCAGATGACACCGTCGCCCAGCCAACTGATCCCGATGAGAAACAGCACCACCGAAGGAATGCCCGCCGCACCGTGCATCCACACGGCGATCGCACGTTCACGCACCGCCCAGTGGCGCAACCGCTCCTGGCGAAGGCGACGCCGTTCTTCAAGCAGCAACGGTGGCCCCGCTCATGGCATGGGGCGAATGCAACATCGCCGTTTCTGCCAGCAGGAATTCGAAGCGGCTCAGCACGTCCGACCAGTTGGCCTCAAGTGCCGCACGCCGTGCTTGCGCGCGCACGGCACCCAGGTGACGGTGCTGCAACGCGAGGTTGCACGCCGCCGCGATGAAGGCCTCCTCTTCGCCGACCGGCGCCAAGAGACCATTGCCGCAATCGTCTACGTGATCGGCTGCCGCAGCGGTGTCGAAGGCGATCACAGGCAGGCCTGAGGCCAGCGCCTCGAGCGTCACGTTGCCGAAGGTCTCCGACGTACTCGGAAAAAGAAAGAGGTCAGCCGATGCGTAGTAGCGCGCAAGCTCCTCTCCACGCAAGGCTCCGACGAAAAGTGCCGCAGGAAATTCCTCTTCCAGCCGGCGCCGCAAGGGCCCCTCGCCTACCAACACCATGGTTGCCTCAGGCATGAGCAGGCGCACCGATTCGAAGGCGCACAAGGCCAGCGACACGTTCTTTTCGGCCGCAAGCCGGCCGACGTAGAGCAGCATCGGTCCGTCTCGCACGCCCAGCAATTTGCGCAGAGCCGGCGAGCGCTTTTCAGGCCTGAAGAGCACGGTGTCGACACCACGACCGACGACGTCGACCCGCGCGAAGCCGTTGCGACTCAACTGAATTCGAGTGGCGTCGCTAGGAACGAAAGTGCGCTGCCCGTGGTTGTGAAAGCGGCGCAGGTAGTCATACACCACGGGCGAGAACCAGCCCAAACCGTAGTAGCGGCTGTATTCGTGAAAGTTGGTTCGGAAGTCCGATGTGAACGGCACCTTCAGGGCCCGGGCCGCACGCAGCGCCGCCCACCCCAGCGGCCCCTCCGTCGCGGCGTGCACGATCTCGGGCCGGGTGCGTTCGAATCGCCGGCGCAGCGTGGCCGCCGAGGCAAGGCCGATGCGCATATCCGGGTACACCGGAATCGGGCAACCCATGGTGAGCAACTCGTCGGTGGAAACGACAGCCGTTTCCGCAGCCTGTCGCGGCCGGATGAGGTCGACCTCGTGGCCGCGGGCACGCAAATGCCGCACAGCGCGCTCGACGGTCAAGGACACGCCGTTCAACTCGGGCGGATAAGTTTCTGTCACGTATGTGATGCGCACGGCAGTCATTCGAAGTGGTCATTGGTATGGCTTCATTCAGCAAACCATGTACCCAATCAACGGACTCGAGAACAGAGAACCAGAATGAAAGGGGGCCACGCTGCAGCGCCACCGAACTGGCTCTGTCGCATTGACGGTTTCGGCGCGAATCGATGATGGGTCCCGCTGCCCATCCCAAGTTGAAACGTCGACGTTTCGCAAGGTGCTCAAGCGCCTGCACTATCCGCCGGATGTGATGCTGGTGTGCGTGCGCTGGTACGCGGGCCTACCCGTTGAGCCTGCGCAACCTGGAAGAAATTCAAGTACGGGATTTCGGTGCGTCGTCGCGACAAAATTTCGTGCCGACAACGTTCACTTCGCGTTCCAGACAGGCTGCGAGGGGATCCGCTTTAGGCTCGGATGAGCCGGCTCGACCGCTTGCCGCCCTTTCCTCCTGAACGCGCGTCCCAACGATGATTTCTCGCCTTACGCCGTTTTCCGCCCGCAACGGCGACCCCACTGTTGTGCCTTCGACGAGCGGGCATGAGGTGTCCGCCACACACCTCGCGCCCACGGTCGCCCGACATTTCGCTGGCCGCCACCTCGCGCGGCAAAGGCAGCAAGAAAACGCCTTTCTTACGCTAAGGACATGGCCCAAAAGAATTTCCCGTTTTGGGCCATGTCCTAAGCACCGTCGTTGCCCATGATTCGCATCCTCTTTTTCGATCCGGCTTGCAGCAGGTCTTACGACCCGGACGTTTTGCGTGATCGGCCTTTGGGCGGGACGGAAGGCACTGTGGGGTTTCGCGAAGCGCCGTGGGCTTTCCTTGGCGAAGGGGACGGTATCGCGGACGACCCCGTGCCATCGGAGATCACGCGCTGGAGGCAAGCCATCGAGTCGCCGAAGGGCTCGCTACCCTGGAGGAAGTCGCCCAGGTCGGATCGCACCCATTCGCCAGATGTACCCGAACGCGGCGCTCTTCTTCTGGGCGCACGCGCTGGCAGCCTACGGTGTCCTATTCGACGCCGGCAGTGCCGTGGAGCGCAGCGATCTGTATTGAGCCGCGCACTCGGACTCTCCGACGGCTCAAGCCCCGACACGCATGCCACACACGAGGAGTGCAGACGCTCCGTGCCAAGCCTTTCCTGCTCCACCCGAACGACGACATGCCAGACATCCCAGTTTCCCGATTGACGCGAATCGATTGGGGCGGTGCTGCCCCTTTGCACGATGCGCAGGAGCCGTTGGCGGTGCCGTCGCCTGCGCGGGCGGCTCGGCAGGGGCCGTCGCAGCTTGCAGTGCGCACCAGTACAAGCGACGTACCGCGCTCGCGTCGAGAATTGCTCGACT
>JAJKJU010000065.1 GCA_021153565.1 Rhizobacter sp. | reverse complement strand
CCATAGCCCGGGCTATGGCGAGCATTTGCAACGACGAGCAGGGGTCTCTTGGCGTGATGAGCGGGCATGATCGAAATACTCTCAGCCTCTCAGCCTCTCAGGCCCAAGGCATCGTGCAAGCGCCCGGTTGCTTCATGCAGATGTTCCATCGAACTCGCATAGGACAGACGCACATAGCGCTCGCTGCCATGGCGTCCGAAGTCTCGGCCTGGAGTGATGGCCACGTGTGCTTTGTTCATCAAGTCGAAGGCAAAGTCCCAACTGTCTGCAGCGTAGCGCGAGCAGTCGGCCCAGGCATAGAAAGCCCCATCCGGCATGACGGGCACCGTGAGGCCCATGGCGTTCAAGGCCGGCACGAGGTAGTCACGTCGAGTGCGGAATTCGCCGCGGCGGCGTTCGTACTCGGCAATCGATTCAGGCTCGAAGCAGGCAATGGCGGCATGCTGCGCCACGGTGGAGGGGCAGATGTAGAGGTTCTGCGCGAGGCGTTCGATGGCCGGCACCAGTTCCTCTGGCGCTACGAGCCAGCCCAAGCGCCAGCCAGTCATGCTGAAGTACTTCGAAAAGCTGTTGATCTAGATCACGTCGTCGCCGTAGGCAAGCGCACTGTGGCCGAACCGGTCTTCATAGCTGAGGCCGAGGTAGATCTCGTCGACGATCGTGAAGCCCCCACGGCTGCGAACAGTTTGAACGATGCGCCCCATCTCGTCGGGGTCGATGGACGTGCCGGTCGGGTTTGATGGCGAGGCGAGCAGCACGCCGCGGGTACGGGCCGACCATGCCTTTTCAACGCCCGCCGCGCTCAACTGGAAGCGTTCTTCCGAAGAGGCGGGAATCAGCATCGGTACGCCCTCGGCAGCCGCCACGAAGTGCCGGTTGCAGGGGTAACTCGGATCGGGCAGCAAGACCTCGTCGTCGCGGTTGACGAGAGCGAGGCAGGCGAGCTGCAAGGCGGCCGATGCGCCCGCGGTGACGACGATGCGTCGCGGCGCGATGTCGAGGCCGAAACGCGTGGCGTACCAGGTGCTGATGCACTCGCGAAGCGCAATCAGCCCGGTGGCATCAGTGTACTGCGTGCGACCGGCCCGAAGCGCTCGCTCAGCGGCGTCTTGCACCAGCGGCGGCGCGGTGAAGTCCGGCTCGCCGATGTTCAGGAAGATCATTGGCGAATTTGCACACGCCGGGCTGCGCGCCAGCTCGGACGCCGCCTTGGCGCACTCCATCACGTAGAAGGGTTCGATGTGATCGAGCCGGCTGGCGAGTTTCATGTTCGGCGGCTCGTGCGTGCCGCTTCGACTTCCGCCTTGCGCAAATCGGCGGCCGCCTTGTCCAGCACGCCGTTCACGTACTTGTGCCCATCGGTGCCGCCGAAGCTCTTCGCGAGTTCAACAGCCTCGTTGATCGCAACCTTGTAGGGCACGTCGGTGCAATGCTTGAGTTCATACGCGCCGATCATCAGAGCTGCGTGCTCGATGGGCGAGAGTTCGGTGGTCCTGCGGTCCACGTGACGCGACAGCACGCCGTCCAGGTCGGCTGCTTCGTTGATGCAGCCGTGAAGCAGCGCGTCGAAGTGCGCGGTGTCGATCTTGTCGAAGCCTTCGTGCTCGCGCATATGGGCCTCGATCACGCCAGCATCTGCGCCAGAGATCAACCACTCGTACAGCCCTTGCAACGCCACTTCTCTCGCGCGGCGTCGCGTCGAGTTCGCCTGTGGACGCTTGCCTGCCTTGGTCGCGGGCTTCTTGTTTTGTTCTGGGCTCACGACAAGTCTTCCATCAAATTCGCCATCTCGACGGCGACACGGGCGGCATCGCGCCCCTTGTCCTCGGCTCGCGCCCAGGCTTGCTCTTCGGTCTCGACCGTGAGGATCGCGTTGGCCACCGGAATCTGGTGGTCGAGCGACACACGGGTCACGCCTGCGCCGCTCTCATTGGCCACCAACTCGAAGTGATAGGTTTCGCCGCGGATGACGCAGCCCAGCGCGATCAACGCGTCAAATTCTTCGCTGTCGGCCATGCTCGCCAAGGCGATGGGGACTTCAAGGGCACCCGGCACCTTCACGTGGCGGATGTGCTTGTGCGATACGCCCACCGCCTGCAGCTCGGCCGTGCAGCTTTGCGCGAGCTTGTCGGTGATGGGTGCATTCCAGCGCGCCTGCACGATGCCGATGCGCAGATCGCGCCCATCGATTTCGACTTTACTGCCCTTGTCGGCCTCTTGCATTCTGGTGTTCCCGGTTCAGGTGTTGGTGGATGTGGTCGGCTCGACGAAGCCCGTGACTTCGAGGCCGTAGCCCACCATGCTCGGCATGCGGCGGGGGCTGCCCAGCAGCTTCATCTTGCTGATGCCCAGCTCACGAAGAATCTGCGCACCCACGCCGTAGGTGCGAAGGTCCATCTGCCCGCGCTGGCGTTCGGCGCGCTCGTCGTGGGGCAGCATGTGGTCCAGCATGGATGCCACGTCCTCGCCACAATTGAGCAGCAAGGCGGCCCCGCGCTCGGCGTTGTGCAATGCGGCCAGTGCCTTGGGCAGCGGCCAGGAATGTCCGCATTGGCCGGCGTCGAGGAGGTCCATCACCGACAGCGGCTCGTGTACGCGCACCAGCACTTCGTCTTGCAGCGTCCATTGGCCGCGGGTGAGGGCGAGGTGCAGGCCGCCGGTACGGTCGCGAAAGGCTGTGCAGTCGAACTCGCCTTGCGCTGTTGCCAACTTGCGGTTGCTGATGCGCTCGACCAGCGTTTCGTGGCGGCTGCGGTATTCGATCAGGTCGGCAATGGTGCCGATCTTGAGTCCGTGTTCTTTGGCGAAGACTTCCAGGTCCGGCAGGCGGGCCATGGTGCCGTCGTCTTTCATGATCTCGCAGATCACGGCGGCTGACGTGAGGCCGGCCATGCCCGACAAATCGCAACCCGCTTCAGTGTGGCCGGCACGCATGAGCACGCCGCCGTCTTGCGCCATCAGGGGAAAGATGTGTCCGGGTTGGACGAGGCTTGATGCGGTGGCGTCTTTTGCGACCGCGACCTGCACCGTGCGCGAGCGGTCTGCTGCGGAAATGCCGGTCGTGACACCCGTGGCGGCTTCGATCGACACCGTGAACGCCGTGCCGTGCCTGGTGCCGTTGCGGGTCGCCATCGGCGGTAATTGAAGCCGTTCGCAGCGCTCGCGCGTCAGGGTGAGGCAAATGAGGCCGCGACCGAACTTCGCCATGAAGTTGATGGCCTCGGGCGTGACGTGGTCGGCTGCGAGCACCAGATCGCCTTCATTTTCGCGATCTTCCTCGTCAACGAGGATGACCATGCGGCCGGCGGCGAGCTCGGCAATGAGCTCAGGAACGGGGGAAATAGCCATGTGTGGGATTGTAGGCGGCGCATCAAAGGGTGATTGCCCCGGTGGTGGCCGTTCCCCATGGATTCCGCAGCACAGTCCCCTCCGGTCCAATCCGCGAATGTGCCTTTCGAAAACGCCGATCCCGGATTTCAACCGGGCGGCACCTCAGTCTTGCCCAGCATCCTCGCCACGTAGCGCGCGATCAAATCCACCTCGAGGTTGACCTTGTGCCCGACCTTCAACTCACCCAAGGTCGTGTGCGTCAAGGTATGCGGAATCAGGTTGATGCTGAACTCGCATCCCTCGGATGAATCGCTCACCCGATTGACGGTGAGGCTCACGCCGTTGACCGTGATCGACCCCTTGTAGGCGAGGTACGACGCGATCGACTTCGGCGCGGCGACTCTCAGTTCCCAAGACTCCCCCACGGGCGCGAAGTGCGTCACGACCCCCAGGCCGTCGACATGTCCGCTCACGATGTGTCCGCCCAGGCGGTCATGTGCACGAAGCGCCTTTTCGAGGTTGACCCGTCCCGGCTCCGACAGGCCGGCGGTCTTGTCGAGGCTCTCGGCTGAAATGTCGATGGTGAATCGATTTGTCGTCGTGTCGAACGACGTCGCTGTCATGCAGGCGCCGTTGAGAGCGATGCTGTCGCCGAGTTGCACGTCGTCGAGATAGCTCGGCGGCGTCTCGATGACGAGTCGCTTGCCGTGGGTCGCGTCGGCGCCCAGCGCCTGCACATGAACGATGCGGCCGAGGCCGGTGATGATGCCGGTGAACATGGGGCGATTTTCTCTCTGTGGGCGATCAAAGGTTGCGCAGTCGTCAGAGGCTGAGAGTATTTCGAGCGTGTCCGAGCAGCACGCCAAAAGGCCTCTGATCTAGGCGCGAAGCACAGCCATAGCGGGCTATGGCGAGCATTTGCAACGACGAGCAGGGGTTTTTTGGCGTGATGAGCGGGCATGATCGAAATGCTCTCAGCCTCTCAGGTAAGCGGTCTGGCAAGGATGCGCAGATCGGAGCCGATGTGTGTCACGCTGACGTAGCGCAACTCCAGGCTGTCTTCGAGGGCCGTGAACGGGCCGAAGGCGGCGAGTTCCCGGCCCGCACCGAGCAGCTTGGGCGCCATGTAGATCAGGAACTCGTCGACCAGTCCTTCTCGCACGAAAGAGCCGTTGAGCTTGTGACCGGCTTCGACGTGGAGTTCGTTGATCCCGCGGCGGGCGAGGTCGGTGAGCATGGCGCTCAGGTCGACCTTGCCGTTCGCGTTTGCGGCGACAGCGACATCGGCACCTTGCGATTCGAAAGCTGCCTGTCGATCACCATGCGCCTGCGCGCAGTAGATGAGCACCTTGCCGGGTGGCGCGAGGATGCGTGCCGTGGCCGGCGTCTCGAGACGCGAATCAACGATCACACGCAGCGGTTGGCGTGGGGTATCGACCAGCCTCACGTCGAGCCGTGGATCGTCGTCGAGCACAGTGCCCACGCCAGTCAGCACGGCCCCTGCGCGCTTTCGCCATGCGTGCCCATCGGCGCGCGCTGCTTCACCGGTGATCCACTGGCTGACTCCGTTGAGCAGTGCAGTGCGGCCATCGAGCGACACGGCGGCTTTCATTCGGACCCAGGGCCGTTGCCGCTCCATGCGCGAGAAGAAGCCGATGTTGAGCTCCCGCGACTCCTGCGCGTGCAGGCCTGTCACCACGTCGATGCCGGCGGCGCGCAGCCGCGCCGCGCCTTGGCCTGCCACGAGCGGATTCGGGTCTTCGATGGCCATCACCACGCGTGCGACGCGGGCGTTGATCAGTGCGTCGCAGCAAGGCGGTGTGCGGCCGTGATGCGAGCACGGCTCGAGCGTCACGTACACCGTGGCACCGGCCGCGATTTCGCCGTGCTCTACTGCGTCGCGCAGGGCCATGACCTCGGCATGCGGGCCGCCGGCATGCTGCGTGTGACCGCGGCCGATCACGTGGCCGTCGGATGCCGCAATGACGCAGCCTACGCGCGGATTCGGCTCGCTCAGGCCCACGGCGTGCTGGGCCAGCGCCAACGCCTCCCGCATCAGTTCGTCGCTGTCGTGCATGGCTAGGGTTGGTGTTGCACCGTGGTCAGGTCCGCGAACACGGCCTCGCCCTTGGACGCGACAGGGCAGGGCTGGTTGCCTCGCACGATGAGGAAGTTCTGTTGCATCAGCGAGCGATCCACGTCTTTGTACTCGTTTGGATGTTCTGCATTGCTGTCGATTGCGCCGCTGCCATCCTGGTCCGCGGAATAGCGGCAGACCTTTCGGTCCGTGGCCGCGGTGCCCAAGGTCCAGCCCCGCGGCACGAGGCTGCTGCGGCCGGACCAGCGACCCGCGACAGGCGCGATGACGCAATGGTAGGCGACGACGCGAGTTGCCGCGTCGGTGACGCAGATTGGCATTTCCGGCTTGCCGGCACCGGTGATCGTGAGATTCATGTCAAAGAGCAGGGCGGCATCGGCCGGATGTGCCGCGTCGGGCGGCACGTCGAGCGATACACGGACGATGCCGCTCAGAAGCATGCCGCGCATCGGTGTGCAGTCCACAAGCTTGGCGGTATCAAGTTCCGAGTTCCGTACTGTCGCGGCCACCTGATCGCATCGCGAGGTGACGAGGCCGCTAGCGTTGTCGAACACGAAGGCCAGGGTGCCTGTTTCCGAGGGCTTGAAGGCACTCGATCCGTTGCCGAGGTTCCTGGCTTGAGCGGGGATGGCAGGCGAACGGTCCCATACAGGCCGCATCGGCTTGAGATGCTGCACGAGAGTCAACGCGCCCGACAGGCGCGGCGGCGTGCCTGCGATCACCGATTCCAGAATGACGTGCTGACGGTGGCCCAGCCGGTCGGGCCAATTGACGGAGACGGACGCCGTGCGAAAGCCGTTGCCCTCGGAAATGCTGCGTTCGACATGAAAGCTCGTGTTGCCGGATCTCTCTCTGCTTGGGGCGATGGTCGCGGAGGCGCTGGAGATGTCGCCGTACGAATGCTCATTCATTTCAGTCGTCGTGCTCGTGAACGAACGCAAGGACTCCATGTCTTCTTGCGCAATCCGCACCGCCTCTGATCGTTGTCGCGCGATGTCCGAATGGAGCCGCAGATGGCTCTGCAGCTTGGACATGCCGAGCGTGCCCAGCGACAGGACGAGGAAGGCAATGAGCGCTTCGACGAGGCTGATGCCGCGCTGAATTCGTCGTGTTGAGGTGCGCATCAAAAGTCTTTCCAAGTGCCCGGCAGGCGTGCGAAGCTGTTCGCTCCCGTCTTCAGTGTGGCAAGCACGGCGGGGTCGTAGATGAAGTCGGGCGAGGCGTCGCCGTCGTAGGTGGATTCAGAAATCGCAGCGCCGCGGAGTTGCCCGCCGGCTGCGCCTTGCCACGACAGGTTTGCGGCATAGACCACGCCGGCGATGCGAACCGGACCGGTCACGCGGAGCGATCCTGTCGCGACGATGAGGATGGGCTGTTCGCGGCTGCCGATGGTGAGCGGGCCGGTCAGTTCGGCATCGCCGTCGATCCAGATCAACCGGTGGCCCGAGGAGAGTGCAGTGCTCATGGCATCGACGCAACTGCCGTTGCAGCGAAGCGGCTTCACGGTAGGCTGCTGCTTCCACAGCGTCTTGTCGATGCCGAAGAACGAAACGAAGAATCGATCGGCTGGAAGCGCGCTGAGCGATGCGTCGTTCTCGACGATGGACCCTTCCGGTGACGAACCGGGCGCCGTCGTGAGCCGCGCATTTGGTGCGATCACTGAACGCCCGGCGTGAACGCTCAAGCCACCCGACGCCGCGTCTGCATTGTGAAGGCCGAGGCTTGAGTTTCCGGCGTTGACCGTGTCCCTCGTCGTGAGTGGAGCGATGGGCAAGGTGGCGATGGCAGGCCATGCGCCGAACGTCGTCTGAACGTGCGCGACGGCATCGGTTTTGCCTCGGGCCGGAAAACACTCGCCCGCGAGGCTCGTGCAACCGACGGCGGTGACGTGCACTGCGCCGGCCTGCGCGTCTGGCGAGAATTCGATGGCGAATGCCGGCCAAGCGGTGGGGTCTGCCGACAGGTCCAGCTTGGCGTCGCGAGGGCAGGCACAGCGCCAGGATTCGCTGGTTCTCACGCAGACTGCTCGCAATGCACTCACGCGTCCTGCATCGGACACGGTGACGGGGCGCAGGGCACCGGTAGGCGGGTCAGACGTCAGATAGCGTTCGTGAAAACTGGCCGATGCATCCGCGCCTTCAACACATCGATTGTTCAAGCGCCGAGGATTGTTCAGCATCGCAGTGGCCCATTCGAGTCCCGCTTCGGCGGCCTCGAAGGCTTGCGTCGATCGGTATTGATTTGCCGAGGCGCGCTGCTCGAAGAGATGGTTGCGATTCGCATAAGCGGCTACCAAGGTCATCACGAAAATGAGAATCAATGTCACCGCCAACGTGGCGCCACCACGCTGGTTCGAATGGAAGCACCTCATGCCGAGCACGCCCCGACAACTGCGTCGTTGCGGACGCGCACCTGGCTCGTGAGAGTGCGCCGCACCTTGCTGTCCGCGTTGGCCCGCCCCGTGATCGCCACGGTGAGACTGCGTACCTGCAGCGTTGGTCCGCAGGCGCTGGCACCGTTCGCGCAAGCTTTCTCGCACATGCCTTGCAATGACAACTCCTGGACCTCCGGTGTCACTGCGAACGACACGACGCTCATGGTCCCAACGTCGGTCAAGGCCTGCCAGCTTCCGCCGCCGATGAGCATCTCGATGACGCCATTGCGAAGGCGAAAGCCGAACTGCTCGTTGTCGTCAACGCTGTTGTTCTCGGTGATGTCGCGCGACATGCGAAAACTCACTGCGTCGGATGCAGCGAGCGCGGGAGAGATGGCGGTGTACGGATTTTCGGGGGTGGAGGCTGAGGCGTGCATCCGCGCCGGCGCACCGCCCCAATAGCCCGAACGCCGTAGATCGCGTGTGATGATGTCCATGCTCGTGCGCAGGTCCTGCATCAAGCGGCCTTCGACGAGCATGGCCCGCTGTTCGCGGATTTGCCCGAGGAGCAACACTGCGGCGGCGGCAACGACGACGAGGCCGATCGCCAGACCGATCATCAACTCGACGAGCGACATGCCACGCTCTCGGCGGCGGTTCAAATGCGCCAGCATTGCTTGTTTGCCGCCGCGGTGTTGGAAAGGCCCGCGTCCGGGCCGGAGAGATAGCTGACGTTCCAACCATCGACGAAGATCTGCATGTGGTGGCACGTGGTATCCGAGGCTTGCACGCCGCTTGCGACAGCTTGTACCCGGAACCCGGTCTCGCTCACGGAGGCGACCGTGAGTTCGTACTGCCCGGACGGCGTGCGTGCCGCCAAACCGAGCTCTACGAGGCTGCCATAGCTCGAATGGTCGGATCGGTAGCGTTCCTCGGCCATCTGCAATTGCATGAGTGCGACTTGCGCATCCAAACGGCGGGCTTTGTAGACGACATTCTGGTACGTCGGGTAGGCGATGGAAGAGATCACGCCTGTGAGTGCTACGGCACACATCATTTCGATGAGGGTGAAGCCTGCGGCCTTGCGAAAGGAGAGAAGGGATTTCATGTCACCCCTCAGCAAACCGCATAGCCCGGAACGGGCGCGGTCTCGACTTTCGGCGAACAGGTGCGTACGCGACCCATCACGTTGACCACGTGATGCACCGCGCGGCGGCTCGGGGCGATCACTTTGAAGGTGCCGGCTGGCGTGCTCGTGCCGTGCATGGGGTCGAAGTGAATTGAACTCACGTTGCTCTCAAGTGCGAACTGGTCCGCGGCAGGCAGCGTGACGGTCTTCAGTTGCTGCGCATCGCCCGCGCATTCCGCCGGGCCAGAAGACTTGCAGGTGCATTGATTCGCCATGCCGCTGTGAATCACGTAGCAAGCGCCCCACGCATGCGACTGCACGCTGAGTCGCAAACCGGTGTTTCGCATGACCGACTCTGCGCGCGTGAACTGGATGTCGGTCGCGAGCTGCGCCGCGATGCCGTCGAGTCGCTGCTTCTCGATGAAGCGGTTGAAGCCCGGTGCGGCTGAACTCACCGTGATGATGCCGATTGCCATGACGACGCCCGCTTCGATGAGCGTCACGCCTCGTTGTGTGCGATGTGTTCGCATGTCCCCTCCAATGATTTCGTAGAGCGGGATTGTGCGAATTGTTACGCAGTATTGCGTCCCCTTGAGGTGGGGGCCGAGGCTCGTTCAGGTGGGGGTGTCCAGTGCCGGCACGAGGCCTTGGTCCGGGCTAGCACAGGCTAGAGACGCTAGCCTTCGTGTGTTCGCCATTCGCTTGCTTGATCAGAGCGCATTTCTGCGCCGTGAGCAGAAGACTGGTGGACGCCTATCTGGGTTGCGAGTTGGGGTCGGCTGTACCTGCGCATAGCACGTCGGAAACCATCGCGACAAGCTAGAGCGCGGCGCTCGGCAACCGCGGCTTGGATGCGACAGAAACTTCGCATTCGCATACATACCTTCGCAACGAGATCCACGACCCGGGCGGGCGAGAGACAGACTGAATCTGTCGCCATCAATGCATCTATTGAAACGACGAAGACCTGCCTTTGGCTGCAAGGCTATCAGCGTGGTCGAAATGAATCATCAACCAACTTTGGAGCACCAAATGAGCAAACTGATCAAGCGTCTTATCGCTATCTCCGCTGCCTTCGTTCCGGCCTTCGCTGCCATGCAGGTTCAAGCCGCTACGCACCACCAAGCAACGGCTCTTCATCATTTCGTGGGGAACGAGACAATACCAAGCCTGACCGAAGCGGGTGACTTGCTCAATGCCGCGCCCTGGAGGCGTTGCAGGGGGCGCTTGTGTGGCCTGAATATCTGACGGCAGAGGGCGACCCCCGAATTCCTGGGCTCGGGAGGGCCTGAGTGTCCCTGGGTCGTTTCGAACTTTTATTCAGCCGGTCACTGAATGAATACTCCGGCTGCCGGAAGAGACGCCGCTGGCCGAGGATGTGGTTGTGTACGCGCCCGCGGTGGGCAACTGGGCTGGCCCACCGGACAAGCCTGTGGACAATCGGCTGCGCCGATGCCCCAGTTGCCCACCGCTCCTCGACAGCTGACGCCTTGCGTATGGACAACGAAGAGACGTTGCCCACGCTCCAGTTGCCGTTGCCACAATTTTGATTTTCTTGAATTGCATTCGAACCAGGCACTCTCGCCCGGAGTCCGGCACAAGCTCAACGTGTGCGCTGCGCGCAAGTCGAGTTGTGGTGTTGTTCATGCGGCCAACGTCTGGTCGTCTATCGCAGTCGAATGCGCCTTGGACGATGCAATCGCGCTCAGGATTGAGCGTCACAAGTCCGGTGGGCGACCAGTCTCGCGTGGCGCCCGACCAGCGCGCCGGATGGCTCTCGCGGGCCTGAAGGTACAGGGCTATGGCGCGCAGCCAAGGAGGGCGTGATCTTCGCCGTCATGGCGCTGCGCCGGGCTGACGTAGCGAATGCCGCTATGGCGATGGTCGATGTTGTACCAATGCACGAAGCTGGCTGCCCAACTGCGCGCTTGCTCAAGATCGGAGAAGCCTTTGGCGGGGAACTCTGGGGGTACTTGCGCTGACGCGTGGACGGCTTGCCGTTGATGACGCTGGCGAGCACCGTCAATGCGCCAGGTGGTACCAGTCCAGCACGAGAGCGATCGAAAGTCTGGGGTCAGGCGCATTCCCGCAAGTACGAACCAACGTACTCGACGGACGTTTGCGTGAGGACTTCGCGCGCTGGTACCCATGTTTCGCGGCCAACGATTCAGCCAGCCTTGCAGGAATGCGCCTGATCCCACACTTTCGATCGCTCTCGATGTAATCGGGTTCTGCCGTGGATGTTATAGGTCGGCTACAGCTAGATGTCTCTGATCAACTGCCTGAATTCGTCGACGTCTTCAAAGCTGCGATAGACCGAAGCGAAGCGCACATAGGCCACCTTGTCGATGCGCTTCAACTCACGCATGACGAACTCGCCGAGCTTGGTCGAAGGTACTTCCTTTGTGCCGCTGTTGAGCAGCTTGTCTTGAATGCGTTCGAGCGCGGCGTCGATCTGCTCGACGCTCACGGGTCGTTTGCGCAGCGCCAGGGTCATCGACGCATGGATCTTCGCCGGATCGAACTCGGCGCGCGTACCGTCCTTCTTTACCACCGACGGCAGCGCGATTTCAGTCCGCTCGTAGGTAGTGAAGCGCTTGTCGCAGCTCGGGCAGCGCCGTCGCCGGCGCACGACATCGCCTTCGTCGGATTCGCGCGTCTCGACGACCTGCGTGTCTACGTGGCTGCAGAAGGGGCAACGCATCAGGAGAGAGCCCGCAGCATGAGATGTCGCGGGCCCATGGGCTTAACGATAGACGGGGAAGTCACGCGTGAGGGCTGAGACTTTCGCGCGCACGGCCGCAATGTTCGCCTCGTCGTGCGGGTTGTCCAGTACGTCGGCGATCAGATTCGCGGTTGCGATTGCTTGTGCTTCCTTGAAGCCGCGCGTGGTCATCGCGGGCGAACCCAGGCGGATGCCACTGGTAACCATCGGCTTTTGCGGGTCGTTGGGAATGCCGTTCTTGTTGCAGGTCATGTGGGCCTGGCCGAGGAGCGCTTCGGCTTCCTTGCCGGTGAGGTTCTTCGGGCGCAAATCGACCAGCATCACGTGCGACTCGGTGCGGCCGCTCACGATGCGCAAGCCCCGTTGGGTCAGTGTGTTGGCGAGGGCTGCAGCGTTCTTGACGACCTGCTGTTGGTATGTCTTGAATTCAGGCGACAGCGCTTCCTTGAACGCGACTGCTTTGGCGGCGATGACGTGCATCAGCGGACCGCCTTGAATGCCGGGGAAGATCGCGCTGTTGATCTGCTTGGCGACATGGTCCTTCATGAGAATGATGCCGCCACGCTGGCCGCGCAGGCTCTTGTGGGTGGTCGAGGTCACCACGTCGGCGTGCGGCACCGGGTTTGGGTACACGCCTGCCGCGATCAGGCCGGCGTAATGCGCCATGTCTACCATGAAGTAGGCGCCGATGTCCTTCGCTACCTTGGCGAAACGCTCGAAGTCAATGCGCAGGCTGTAGGCCGAAGCGCCCGCGATGATCAGCTTGGGCTTGTGCTCGTGGGCGAGGCGCTCCATCTGCTCATAGTCGATGGCTTCGTTGGCGTCGAGGCCGTAGCTGACCACCTTGAACCACTTGCCGCTCATGTTGAGCGACATGCCGTGCGTGAGGTGTCCGCCTTCGGCGAGGCTCATGCCCATGATCGTGTCGCCCGGCTGCAGCAGCCCGAAGAACACGCCTTGGTTGGCCTGCGAGCCGGAGTTGGGCTGCACGTTGGCGTTCTCGGCGCCGAAGAGCTGCTTGATGCGGTCGATCGCGAGCTGCTCGGCGATGTCGACAAATTCGCAGCCGCCGTAATAGCGCTTGCCGGGATAGCCCTCGGCGTACTTGTTGGTGAGTTGAGTGCCTTGCGCGGCCATGACGGCGGGCGAGGCGTAGTTCTCGGAAGCGATCAGCTCGATGTGTTCTTCCTGGCGCTGGTTCTCGCGCTGGATGACGGACCAGATTTCCGGGTCTACGGATGCAATGGTAGATTGGCTACGGTCAAACATGTTTGGCAGTCCTTCGTCAGCAGAGACCTGCGATTGAAAGCGTGGCTGACACGCTGTCACAGGCTGCCCAGGCGAACGGCTGAAACGATGTGCCCACAAGCTGCCGGACACCTCGTCTGCACTTCCTGGTGGTTCACCACCTCAGACTCGAAAGATTGAGTCCCATCGCCAGTCGCGCAGAGCCGTGAGTTTACTCGACGCCTGCGCCATCTGATGTGTCAGGTCGGGCCTTTGCCGAGCAATGCGACCTTTTCAGTCTGCGGCGTTTCCTCGGCCGTCGCCGAGATCGGAGCGGCTGCAGCATCGACCTTCGCCTGTACGGCGATCGGCGCCGGATGCGCCACGTTGATCGCCACGATCTTGCCGCCGGCCACCAGGCGCAGGTGGCCTTGCTCGGCCAGCACCTTGCCGGCGTAGCCGCCGTCATCCGGCAGGTTGCTCGCACCGACATAGAAGCGCAGACCGGCTTCCAGGCTGCCGGCCCTCGCAATGCATTCCTTGAGCACTTGGGCACCTACGCGGAGGTTGGTGACCGGGTCGAAGGCCGCAAAGTTGCCGCCAAAGGCTTCGTACTTGTCGTCGTGGACGTGGGTCATGACCTGCATCAGGCCTTGCGCTCCTACGGAGCTCTGGGCAAAAGGATTGAAGCTCGATTCCACCGCCATGATGGCGAGGATGAGGGTCGGATCGAGGTCGACGCGGGCACCAACCATCCAGGCTTCTTTGACCAAGCGGCTGATCGGCTCCGGTGCCACACGGTATCGGCGAGAAATCCATTGCGCGACGGCGGCTTGTTGGTGCGACAGGCCTTTGGGGTCAGCCGCGGTGGCGCGAGACACAGCGTCGGCATCGGCTAGCGATGCGGCGATCAGTTCGGCCGGATCGGTGCGTGCTTCCTCGCGGGCTTGCAGCCAGTCCAGGGTCTGGGCCTCGATGCTTTGGCGAAGGTCGGCGCGACCGCCGACGAAAAACAAGGCACCAATGGCGAGGAGGCCCACCAGAGCGAGCGTGTTGTGGCTGACCTCGAGCAGGCCGTGGCCCACGTCTCGGATGAAAACTCCGGCAGATGCCATGGAGGCGTTGCCAACGTGGCGGACTTGCGCAAACAAACTGCATAGCGCTGTCATGTCTTCCTTTCTTCATCGCACTCCGGCGAATGCCCGCTTTGCTACTGCTTGGCGGGGGTGTCGGAGCGACGGTGATAATCGGCCTGCAAGCCCGGCACCGAGAGAGCGGTGCAGACCTTGACAAGCCTATCGGCAGCGTTGGGCCCTCTGCATCCCAGGGATGCGGGGCACGGGTTATCCCTGATCTGCGTCAGGAACCGCCGAATTCTAGGAAGCCAAATCATAACCGGTCAAGGTTATGAAGCTCACTTATAACTACTTTTTGATATGAAATATCGCGACTTGCGGGACTTCATGGCCGCTCTCGAGAAGCTGGGCGAGCTTCAGAGGCTCGCAAACCCAGTATCGGCGCGGCTTGAAATGACAGCGCTCAGTGACAAGGTTCTGCGTGCCGGTGGTCCGGCTCTTCTGTTTGAGAACCCCTGTGGTTACAAAATTTCGGCCTTGACGAACCTGTTCGGGACACCTAGACGAGTCGCCTTGGGCATGGGGGCGAATGAAGTGAGCGAGCTTCGCGAAGTCGGACAGATGTTGGCGAGCCTCAAGGAGCCGCAGCCGCCGAAGGGGCTCAAGGATGCCGGTCGCCTGTTACAGATGGTCAAGGCGCTGTGGGACATGAAGCCGGCCAGCGTGCGAAGCGGTGCTTGCCAGGAAGAGGTGCGGGAAGCGACTGAAGTCGATTTGGGGATCCTTCCGGTCCAGACCTGCTGGCCTGCAGATGCCGGGCCGCTCATCACCTGGGGACTCGTCATCACCCGAGGCCCGCAGTCGGTCGCCAATCCGCGCCGGCGGCAGAACCTGGGCATCTATAGACAGCAGGTCATCGCCCGCGATCAGGTCATCATGCGCTGGCTTGCACATCGTGGAGGGGCACTGGACTTCCGTGACTTCGCACTCGCCAACCCAGGGCAGGCGTTTCCGATCGCGGTGGCTCTGGGGGCGGATCCGGCGACCATTCTCGGTGCAGTCACGCCTGTTCCGGACACGCTTTCTGAATATCAGTTCGCCGGTCTTTTGCGAGGAAGCCGCACCGAGGTCGTCGACGCCGGAGTGGGCGAGGGCGGGCTGATGCTTCAAGTGCCGGCCAGCGCCGAGATCGTGCTGGAAGGGTGCATTCCGACGGCGACGACTGGTTTCACCGGCGTGAGCGAACACGGCGTGAAGCTCAAGGAGGTCGGAGGCTATTTATATGCATTGGAAGGCCCGTTCGGCGACCACACCGGCTACTACAACGAGCAGGACTGGTTTCCAGTGTTTGAAATCGCGCGCATGACATCGCGGCGCGACCCGATCTACCACTCCACCTATACAGGCAAGCCGCCTGACGAGCCGGCCGTGCTGGGCGTGGCATTGAACGAGGTCTTCGTCCCCATTTTGCAAAAGCAGTTTCCCGAGATCGTCGACTTCTACCTGCCTCCGGAGGGATGCAGCTATCGGATGGCGCTCATCAGCATCAAGAAAAGCTACCCGGGCCATGCCAAGCGCCTGATGTTCGGCCTGTGGAGCTTCCTGCGGCAGTTCATGTACACCAAGTTCATCGTGGTGACGGACGACGACGTCGACATCCGGAACTGGCAAGAAGTGATCTGGGCCATCACGACTCGCATGGACCCGGCACGCGACACGACGCTCGTCGAGCAGACGCCCATCGATTACCTCGACTTCGCGTCTCCCGTCAGCGGCCTGGGGGGCAAGATGGGGCTCGACGCCACCAACAAGTGGCCCGGTGAGACCCAGCGCGAGTGGGGGCGGCCGATCAAGATGGAGGCAGAGGTGGAGCGGCGCGTGTCGGCGGTGTTCGACGACATCATGAAAAAGCAGGTGCGCGGCTCGCCAGAATTGACCGTTCGTCCGGGGACGCAGGGAGGGGAGTGAAATCCAACCTTGATCTCGCGAGACCGATGACCTAAGTTTGAAAGGCCTGCATGCAGGCATCCGCAATGGCGCAATCTTTGCGCGCCAGAGGCCCTGGACTTCAATCCCTCCAGAGCCTCAACCGGAGGCGTCAGCCTCCCAACCCCTCCCGCTATCAGGCGCGGAGGGGTTTGTCGCTTTTGGGCTATGCCGGAGTCGGAAACCCCGCATTTAAGCGATGACCTGTTCTCCGTCCAACGCCTCGATAAGGTTCGGAATCAGCTGACTCAACTCACCCGTGGCGATCGCCACGTCCGTATCGAAGCCACCCTCTTGCGCCGCGGCGCCTTCGAGCACCACGTCGAGCAGCTTGATCTTCTTGATGGTCATCGCCTCGGTGAGCACGAAGGACACCCGGTTGTCCCAGGTCAACGCCAGCTGCGTGGGCACCTTGCCTTGCTCGATGTGCAGCCCAACCTCGTCGATGTCGAGGTTGTGGCGCGCGTACTTCACGAGCGCCTTCTCGCTGTCGGGTTGCTTGAGTTCGCATTCGCGGTCGACGCTGAAGCCGGCGGGTGCTTCCTTGCTCTTGAGCCACTGCGACATTGCGGTGGACGGCGACGATTCGGTCTGCAAGAGTTTCAAAATGATGCCGCCGCCCAGCACGTCGACGAGGAGTGTCACGATGCGGTCTGCCTTCTTGGTGCTGGCAGCATCGACGATGACGAGCTTGGCTTTTGCATCGATCCATACGAGGGTGCTTGATCGCTTGGAGAATGCGCGCGGCAACAGCTCGTGCACGATCTGTTCCTTCAATTCCTTGGCACGCTTGCCCTTGGGCCGCCGGCCTGTGTCGGCCTCGATCTTGTCCAACTCGGCCTCGAGGCGAGTTTTGACTGCGGAACTGGGTACGGCCTTGGTCTCGATGACGATTCGCATCATGAGCTGGCCGCCGACCACTTCTACCATCGGCCCGTGCTTCTCGCCGCGCGGCTCAACCCAGCCGAAGGACTCGGCCTGCGATGCGCCGCATTCGGCAAAGCGGTTGGCGGACAGCTTTTCCTCGAGCACGTGGAGTTCGGGCTGATCCCATTGAGTGATTCGATAGACGAGAGCGTTCTTGAACATGCGGTGGCTAAACCAAAAAGAAAAAAGCGGCCTGACGCTGCCGCGTCGCACGGGATCCAGGTCGAGTGGCGACGCAGGTCAGTGCCGGAAAAGAGGGAGCCGCATGGTACCCGCCGCGCGGAATCGGTCGTCGTCGAAGAGGCTGAGAGTATTTCGAACTTGTCCGAGCAGCACGTCAAAAGGCGCCTGATCTAGGCGCCAAAGCGCAGCCATAGCTTGGCAATGGCGAGCATTTGCAACGACGAGCAGGGGGCTTTTGGCGTGATGAGCGGGCATGATCGAAATACTCTCAGCCTCGACGTCCTTGCGAGGCGCCGGGAGCGTTCTATCGTGATGCGGCGACGGCTTTCGGCGCTGTCAGCTTTGGAGCGCGCAACATGCAATTCAGCTGCTGGAATTCGACGACCAGATTCACCGGGTCGGATCTGCGGCGCGCTCTGCTTGTCAGCGCAGCCGTGCTGCTGCCAGCATGTATCGGGGTCACGATGGTGTCGGCCGGCTCCCCTGCTGGGGACTCGGACAAAACCAAGCTTGAAGTTCGTGTCGACGGCATGCATCCCGGAGAGATAAAGACCTTTGCATTTGAAGGCCGACGTTTCGTGATCGTTCGAACCACGGACGACATGCTCGACGATCTTCGCGACCAGACGCGGAACACCTGGAGCCGGCGTCCAATCCCAAGCGATCGGACCGAGTTTCTGGTCTTCGCAATGACCGCGGCGCCGACCGGATGCACAGTCCTTCACGCGCCGAAAGGATTGCCGCGCTATGCGCCCGATCGCGTGTGGCAGGGTGGGTTTTACGACTCCTGCCAATTCGGCGAGTGGGACTATGCGGGTCGCAGCATCAAGCAGTACGAGGACCAGGACGAAACCATTCGTCGCCCCGATCTCGAGGTTCCGACCTTCGAGATCAAAGGCCAGACCACCTTGCGCATCGTTCGATGAGTTCGCGCCGGCTGCGGTCGGTGGTCGGAATCTACTCAAGCGTAAGGTATGTGACGTGAAGCATTGCGCAGCACCGGGCCAAACCAACCCAACCCAACCCAACCCAATTCCAAGGCCCATATCAGTCACCTCTGCCCGCAGGACCACCGCCTCCACCATGAGAGACGAGTAGTCTTCGGGCAGCCCGGCAAGCGCCTCGATGTCCCCGGCCGCTAATCCGATGTGTCTCGGAATGGCATCCAGCGGCATGACCTTCTCTTCAACCAGCAGGTCAATGGTTCGACGAAGCAGGCCGGCTGTTCGGGCCTGCGATCATCGTCGCCAGGTTCCGATTTCGCACCCCAGCGGGCAGAGCGGCGCTTGAACAGAATAAGAGCACCATCATCCAGCAACTCAAGTGCCTTCAAACGCATGGCTGGTGCGCTCCAAGGCCGGCGTCACGCTACATCAGTTGGAGGCGCAGGCCCTCGTGCAAACCGATCTGGCCGCCGCCCAGGCGATGCAAAAGGCCAAGGCCGAGTTGTTCGCAAAATTCAACGCCACATCGCTTGAAAAACAGCCCCGCGCCTGAGGCAAAGCGGGCCGCTCACAGGATTGCTAACAGACCGCGTGCACGCATTGGCCGTGCAACGAAAGCGATGAAGGGGGTACGAGACACGGGCGAAATGTTTCGTTTTGTCTTCAGAAGGTTGCATTCGACGAAATAACGGAACAAACTCCACCCATGCTCTCCAGTACCCATACTCAGCGCGTCCTCGATCTGGCCAGCCAGAAAGGGCTGCTGCGCGCCAGCGACCTGGACGCCATTGATGCGCCCCGGGTCGTCCTGACGCGCCTGACTGCCGCCGGTCTGCTGGAGCGGATTGGGCGTGGTCTGTACCGCCTGCCGGACTCCCAGGGATCCGAACATGAGAGTCTGGTGACCGTCGCCACCAAGGTGCCGCAAGCCGTGTTATGCCTCCTCACTGCGCTGCAGTTCCACGAGCTGACCACCCAACTGCCGCGCCATGTCTGGATTGCCATGCCGCGCGGCAGCCATGCCCCACGGTTCGACTATCCTCCGGTCAAGATGGTGCAGTTCACCGGTGAAGCCTACATGGCAGGCGTCGAGGAAGTTGAACGCGATGGCGTCAAGCTCCGGGTCTACGGCGTGGCCAAGACGGTGGCGGACTGTTTCAAGCACCGCAACAAAATCGGCCTGGACGTCGCGCTGGAGGCTCTGAAGGACGCCCGCGCCCGCAACAAGGCATCGGTCGATGACATCTGGCGCTTCGCCAAGGTCTGCCGCGTGGCCAACGTGATGCGGCCCTACCTGGAGAGCATCGGATGAACCCCGCCAATCCCAACGTCGCCCCATCCGTCCGTGCGCGCCTGCTCAACGTTGCCAAAGCTCAGGGTGTCGATTTCAACCAGGTGCTGGTGCGATTCGCGCTGGAGCGCATTCTTTATCGCATGACCCAATCGCAGCACGCGGACCGCTTTCTGCTCAAGGGCGCGCTGCTGTTCACGCTCTGGTACGACATGCCCCACCGGGCCACGCGCGACGCCGACCTGCTCGGCTTCGGTGCGAGCGATCTGGCATCGGTCGCCGAAACCTTCCGCGACATCGCTGCCGTGGCTGTAGACGACGGCATTGCATTTGACCCCGCCTCGGTCACGGTCGAGGAAATCCGCAAGGAAGCAGGCTACGGCGGCGTCCGCGTGATCATCGCGGGCGAACTAGCCAAGGCGCGCTGCAAGACGCAGATCGATGTGGGCTTCGGCGATGCCGTCACACCGGCACCGGTGGATTCGGTCTATCCGGTCCTGCTGGACGATCTTCCCGCGCCCAAGTTGCGGGCCTACCCGACGTACACGGTCATCGCGGAAAAGCTCCACGCCATCGCCCTGCTGGGCATGACCAACAGCCGCCTGAAGGACTACTTCGATCTGTCGGTGCTGCTGGAACGAGAAACACTGAACACCGATTTGCTGGCCCAAGCGATCAAAGCCACCTTCGAGCGGCGCGGCATGTCCGTGACCAATGCAGTGCCGATTGGGCTGACGGACGAGTTTGCACACGATTCCTCGCGGCAGTCGTTGTGGCTGGCGTTTCTGAAGAAGAACGAGCTTCCCCCCGAGCCCCTGCCTGCCGTCGTGGATCGGTTGCGATCGGCCCTGGCACTCGCGTTGAACCGAGCCGCTCTTTGAACACCGCCTATCGACCTGTTCAAGGCGAAGACCGCGAACAATGGGAAGCCGGAGTACGAGGGTCCGCTGCATGCCTACCGAGCACTCGTGAAGTCCAAACGGCGCCAAGGCGTGTACTGGATGCCGCGCGCATCCCCGGACCTCGCTTCGCCCTGATGGTTTGCTCGTCCAAGCCGATCGGCGAACTCAAGAAACCGACACAAGCAGAAGTCGTTGTCACGCAAGGCGATGTGCGTGTCGGCGAAAAAGTTGGCGGAGATTTCCAGAGAACAGAGGGCAGAAAAGGGTGGAACTAGCCACCACGGACACCGGTTCTGACCACCCCCTGGCACACAGAATGCGCGTGAACCCCGCGTACCGTGCGGGGTCTGGAAGTGAAAACGCCCAACCGAGAACGGTTGGGCGTCAATTGGTGGTGGAGAGGAGGAGGATCGAACTCCCGACCTCCGCATTGCGAACGCGGCGCTCTCCCAGCTGAGCTACCCCCCCACTGCGTTCACGAGTCTAACAAAAAGCGCTGTAGGAATGAATGCCCGCGGCGGGCTCGCCACTGCGGTAGAAAGCGGGCTGCGCCCACGATTACGCTCGAGAAGATGATGCTGTGCTGTAACTGGGAAACGTCGATCGCGACCTGCCGGAGTTCGAGACCAAGGCCCTGACGCGTTCAGGTGAGTCTTTTCCAATTCAGGTATGAGCCTGGAGCGGCCTGAGATCGGCGACGCGAAGCGAGTCGATCTGTTGTAGACGAGGGCAGTGTATTGGGGCCCGGGAT
>JAJKJU010000064.1 GCA_021153565.1 Rhizobacter sp. | reverse complement strand
CCCAGTGTTCAAAGAGGACGTACTGAAGCAAGGATCGCAAGTGCTCGAAGAAGGTGCGGCGCGAAGGCAGCTTGGCACGCACGCTGCGCCAGGGCTGGTTGGCCCAGTCCAGCGCCGTGTGCACCAGGTATGCCAGCAGGGTTCGCGGCCGGGTCAAGGCTGGCCGCAGGCCACCGAAGGGCTTGGCCTTGACGAGAACATCGACCTTCCTTGACCCCACAGGCCTCAACCAATAATATGTGTTTGCGCACTCTTTACACCACTTAAAACTTGCCCAATGAAGACTTCAGCTTCCCGCGCCATGTTGCCCCTCCCTGCGGAGGATGCATTGCTGCGGCTGGGTAGCCGCCTCAATCGAGCACGTCGTGCACGCTACCTGACGCAGGCCGACCTGGCCTCGAAATCGAGCGTGAGCTTGAGCACGATACGCGCGATCGAGTCCGGCTCGCCAACCGTGCAGACGGGCTTCTACCTCTGCGTGCTCTTTGCGCTGGATATGCTCGACAGCCTGGAGAAAGTAGCCGTCCTCGCCGAGGATGCGGCGACAGTGGACCGCCTGAGCGAGGACCTGCCCAAGCGGGTGCGGAGGTAGCAGCAATGGCTGACGCTGTGACCAAGCCGGTGTGGGTCTGGCCTGCTGGTGCCGTCCAGCCTGTGCGCTGCGGCACCTTCACATGGCGGGAAGGGCTCGGCGAATTCGCCTACGAGCGCGAGTACATGGACCTCGCTGGGGCAACGCCGCTCGACCCAGTGAATCTTCCCTTCTCACGCTCGAGACGCCCGCAACGCGAGACCCGACAAAAAGGTCTTTTCGGTGTGCTTCGCGATGCATCGCCCGAAGGATACGGCCTTGGCCTACTTGAGAACATCGAGGGCCGCGCGCTCGACCCAATCGACCGCCTTGAGGTGTCGCTCGGCGACGGCGCGGGTGCCGTCGAGGTCTGCAACGACATTCAGCGCAAGGTCGACTTCCAGCCGATTCCGCTGACCGACTTTCTGGGCAAGCTCACCGACATGCCCGAGGGTGTACCGGTGAGCCGTGTCGTACGCGACTTACACGGCGTCCTTGGAACCACGCTCGGCGGCGAGCGGCCAAAGATGACCGTGAGGCACCGTGGCCAGCACTGGATTGCCAAGCTGCAGGACCGAGGCGATGCGCCGAACTCCCCGCTGCGCGAGTACCTGGCGATGAAGTCCGCGAGCGCCGCGGGCGTCCGCGCGGCCGATGTGGAACTCCATCGCGCCGGACCGCACCAGCTCGTTGCGGTGAAGAGGTTCGACCGCTTGACGCGTGACGATGTCCTGGTCCAGCGACACGGCTTCGCCAGCGCGCACACGATGCTGCGCCTGGATAGCACCACGACGCGCGGCGACCCGCAGCGGTCCTACCCCTACCTCGCCGCCGAGCTGCAGCGCTGGTGCGGGGCCGAGGGCGTCGACGTTCAAGAAGTGAAGCGAGAGCTGTGGCGGCGCATGGCGTTCAATGCCGTCTGCGGCAACGGCGACGACCACCCGCGCAACCACGGCGTGCTGTGCGTCGACGGACGATGGTCGCTCTCACCGGCCTATGACATTGCGCCGTACATCACCTTCAACGCCTCTCTGTCGATGAGCATCACGCGCGAAGGCCACGCCCAAGCCGCGCGCTGGACCCTGCTGCGCGACTGCGACACCTTCGGCTACGACGAGGACGAAGCCAACGGCTTCATCGACCAAGCCATCGCGACCATGCAGCAGACCTGGGAAGCCGAGCGAGAGGCCAAGGGCTTCGGGCCGGACGATGCGCCAACGCCACGGCCGCAGCAATGGCTCGAGACAGAGCAGCCGGTGGACCTGACGCCGAAGCGGCGACCGCGTGCGCGGCGCCCCTGAGGCAAACCGCCCGAACAAAGCAAGTTGCAATGGGCGACCCCCTCGAATAAAACCGGCCCGCAGTGCATTGACTTTGACCGTAACTCTAGGAACTTTGCGACGCTGAGGCGGCCTTGGCCTCGGCCGCCGCTTCCGGGGTCGTCACCGGCCCCTTGCCACTGAATCTATCGAGCGCCAGATAGATCACGGGCGTAATGAACAAAGTAATTGCCTGCGAGAACACAAGCCCCCCCACCACCGCCAGACCCAGCGGCTGGCGAAGCTCAGCGCCTGCGCCGAGGCCGAGCGCGATCGGCAATGCCCCCATCAACGCCGCAAGCGTCGTCATCATGATCGGCCGGAAGCGCAGGATGCAGGCCTCGCGGATCGCCGCGGCCGGCGACATGCCATGCGTGCGCTGTGCATCGAGCGCGAAGTCAATCATCATGATCGCGTTCTTCTTCACGATGCCAATCAGGAGCAGGATGCCGATGGTCGCGATCAGCGTCAGGTCCTGGTTGAAAAGTCTCAGCATCAGAAGCGCGCCAACTGCCGCCGATGGCAACCCCGCCAGAATCGTGATCGGGTGGATGTAGCTCTCGTACAGCACGCACAGCAAGACGTAGATCACGAGCAGCGCCGCGATGATCAGAATGGCTTGGCTGCCCTGCGAACTCTTGAACACCGCAGCATCGCCGCCATAGCTCGTGATGACGGAACTCGGCATGCGCAGTTCCTCGCGCGCTTGCTCTATCTTCGCCGTTGCATCGCCCAGTGCCGCCCCCGGCGCGAGGTTGAACGACACCGTCACCGCCTGAAGCTGCCCCACGTGGTTGATGGACGTCGGGCCCACCGTGCGCTCCACCGTCGCGAAGCTCGACAAGGGCACGAGCGACCCGCTGGACGATCGCACGTAGATGTTATTGAAGGCACCTTCGTCCTGCCGCGCCTGGGCAGTCAATTCCATGATGACCTGGTAGCTGTCGACCGGCGTGTACATGGTCGACACCTGCCGCTCGCCGAAGGCGCTGAAGAGCGCGCTGCGAATGGCATCGATCGACACACCCATGGTGTTGGCGCGGTCGCGGTCGATCTTGAGCGATGCCTGCAAACCGCGCAGTTGCGAGTCGCTCGTCACGTCGCGGAACAGCGGGTCGGCGCGCAGGCGCTCCTGCAGCTTCACCGCCCAATCACTCAGTTCGTCGGCCTTCACGCTTTGCAGGATGTACTGGTATTGCGCCTTGCTGGGCCGGCCGCCCAACTGCAGGTTCTGAATCGGTTGCATGAAGACGCTGATGCCTGGAATCTCGCGCATCTTCCTGCGCAGGCCTTCAATCACCTGCTTCATAGGCACACGTTCGGCACGCGGCTTGAGATTGATGAACATGCGGCCCGTGTTTTGCGCTCCGCCGCCACCGTTGAACGAACTCACGGTCAGCACCGACGGGTCGTTGCGCAAGACAGCTGCCACGCGGTCCTGCAGCCTGACCATCTCGGGGAAGGAAGTATCTTCGGAGGCTTCGGTGGTGATGCGGATCTGTCCGATGTCCTCTTCGGGGAAAAAGCCCTTGGAGATCGTCATGAACAGCCAGCCGGTCGCAACGAAGGTGGCCAATGCCACCACCAGCACGAGCTTGCGGTGGCGCAAGGCGGCATCGAGCGACCGGGTGTAAGCCTCCAGCGTCTTGTCGAAACCGCGTTCGAACATCCTCACCATCGCTCCCGGCGGCTTCTTGTGTGCATCATCGGAGAGGAATCGGCTCGCGAGCATGGGCACGAGAGTCAGAGACACGAAGGCCGAAGCGACGATGGCCAGCGAGACGATCCAGGCGAACTCGTGGAACAAGAGTCCGATCACGCCCGGCATGAAAAAGATCGGAATGAACACCGCGATCAGCGAAGTGGAGATCGAAATGATGGTGAAACCCACTTCGCGAGAACCCTGCAGCGCTGCCTGGAACGGCGGCATTCCATCCTCGACGTGCCGCATGATGTTCTCGAGCATCACGATCGCGTCGTCGACCACGAGACCCACGGCGAGCGTCAGACCCAGGAGCGAAATGTTGTCCAGCGTGTAGCCGAAGCCCCAGAGCAGCGAAATGGCGCCGACCAAGGACACCGGCAGCGACAGGGTCGGAATCACAGTCGCCACGAAGCGACGCAGAAACAGAAAGATCACGAGCACCACGAGCGCGATGGTGCCGAGCATGGTGAGCGTCACGTCATGCAGCGCGTCGCGGATGGAGATGGAACGGTCGTTCACCGGCGTCATGCGCACCGAGGCCGGCAACTGCGACTGGAAGCCCGGGAGTGCGGCACGCACCGAATCGACAACCTTCACGGTGTTGGCGTCGGGCTGTCGCAGGATAGCCAGCGTGATCGAGCTTTCGCCGTTGTAGCTGGCGTAGGTCTTGACCGTTTCGAAGCTGTCTTCGACCTGGGCCACGTCGCGCAGGCGCACGGGACTGGCGTTCTTGGTGGCAACGATGAGGTCGGCGAACTCGGCAGCGTTCTTGAGCTGCCGGTTGGCCTGAAGCGTCAGCGTCTGGCGCGGACCATCGAGCGTGCCCACGGGCGTGTTGACGTTGGCGGCGCGCAAGGCGGCGGTGAGTTCGTCCAGGCTGATGTTGCGCGCAGACAGTGCGTCGGGCATGACACGCACGCGCACCGCGTATCGCTTCTGTCCGAAGATGTTGACCTGCGCCACCCCGTCGAGCGTGGAAAGGGTCGGCGAAATCAGGTGCTCTGCGTAGTCATTCAGGTCAGAGAGGTTGAGCGAGGGCGAGGTCAGCGCAATCAGCAGCACCGGCGCATCGGCCGGGTTCACCTTGCGATAGGAAGGCGGCTGCGTCATGTCCTGCGGCAGGGAGCGAGACGCGCGCAAGAGCGCGGCCTGCACGTCGACCGCTGCCACGTCGATGTTGCGCCCTTCGTCGAATTCGAGCGTGATTGACGTGTTGCCCAGCGTGTTCGTCGAGCTGATGACGTTGAGGCCGGGTATGGTCTGAAACTGTTTTTCGAGCTGCAAGGCCACCGAGGTCGCCATGGTCTCGGGGCTTGCCCCCGGCAACGACGCGGCGACGTTGATGACAGGCGTGTTGTAGCTTGGCAGTGCCGCGACCGGGATGCGGGTCATGGCGATCACGCCCGCGACGATGATGGCTGCATTGAGCAGCACCGTCATCACCGGACGGCGGATGAACAGTTCCGACAAGTTCATGACGTACCCCCGGACGAATCGGCGATTGCCGCGCGGGATGCATCGGCGTCGGCCCGGGCGATGGGGCCGGACCCCGGCTTGCCTCGACCGGCGCCCGATGCAGCGGGACCCGACCCGCCGCCGCCCGGCGCCGAAGCCCCGCCATGGCGACCACGCGCACCGGCCGGCCCGCTTGCATCATCCGCCGGACGCTCGACCACGTTGCTACCGTTGCGAAGGTTCTGGCGGCCGTCGAGCACGACGCGGTCGCCCGGTCGCACGCCCGTCACGACAGCGTCCGTCCCCGACGAGTAAAGCACCTCGACCGTCCTCGCAGCCGCCTTGTTGCCGGACTCCACCACGAACACGACCTTGCCCAGTGCTCCCTGCACGATGGTCGCCTGAGGCACGACGATCGCGTCCTTGATGGTCTGCACGGTGAGCTTCACGCCGACGAAGGCACCCGGCCACAGCTTCTCGTCCTTGTTGTCGAATTGAGCCTTGACCTTGACGGTGCCTGAGGTGGCATCGACGGAGTTGTCGACGAAGGACAGCTTGCCCGCCAGAGTACCGCGGCCTTCGGGCAGCACCGCCGCGACATTGCCGCCGCCCGAGCGCAACGATTGCAAGGCGTCCTGCAGATTGCGCTGAGGCAGGTTGAAGCTGACCGCGATCGGGTCGAGCTGCGTGATGGTGACGAGCGCCGTGGCCGTGGTCGGCTGCACGAGCGTGCCGGGGAAGACGTTGACTGTGCCGGCGCGGCCCGAACTGGGCGCCACGATGCGGTTGTACGAGAGGCCGACCTGCGCCGCCTTGATCGCCACCCGGTCGGATTCGACCACCGCTTGCTGCGCGTCGACGAGCGTCTGGTTGGTGTCCACCGCGACTTGCGAGACGAAGTTCTGCGCGAAGAGTTCCTTGCTGCGCGCGAGCTGGCGTTGCGCATCGGCGAGCGACGCCAAGTCTTTCTGCAGTTGCGCCTGCGCCTTGGCGACATTGGTCTCGTCAGGCCGCGCATCGAGTGTGAAGAGGACCTGCCCAGCCTTGACAAAGTCCCCCTCCTTGAAATGGACCTTGGTGATGGTGCTGCTGACCTGGGGTTTCACATCCACGCTGTTGAGCGCGGTGACGGTGCCGGTGGCTTCGAGCCGGACCTCGTAGTCACGCTTTTCAGCGCGCACGGAACTCACGCTGACCGCAGGACCACCGCCCCCCGACGCAGACGCGGAAGCAGCGGCAGAGGCATTGCCCGACGGCGAATCGCCTTTGCCGCACGCGGAAAGCACCATCAGCAGCACGGCCGCACAGGCCCCAACCATCGTCTTTTCCATGCGAGTTCGGCGTTTAGTCATTCGGTGCATCGAGCGGCAGACCATGGTGCTCGAGGGGTGTTGCTGCAATGTTGCGCGCACCTCAACCGCAATCGGATTGTCGCGTCCTTGCGGACAAACGCACAGGCTGGGCGCAGCACGCAACCCTGCTGACTCAGAGGCAAGAGGCAAGAGGCAAGAGGCAGAGGCAGAGGCAGAGGCAGAGAGTTTTTCGATCATGCCCGCTCATCACGCCAAAAGCCCCTTGCTCGTCGTTGCAAATGCACGCCATAGCCAAGCTATGGCTGCGCTTTGCGCCTAGATCGAGCGCCTTTTGACGTGCTGCTCGGACACGTTCGACATACTCCTAGCCTCTCAGGGGCACCCCTTTCAAGGTCTTCGCTCCCTCCCCCTCCGGGACTGACCTTTACGCACGCTGGACACGGGGAAAGTTGCGCGTCTTTACTGGCTTTGACGACATTCTTTTGCAGTGATGTGAGTTTTCGACCGAAATCGATGTGAATTTCAGATGCATCAGGGGAGATGG
>JAJKJU010000063.1 GCA_021153565.1 Rhizobacter sp. | reverse complement strand
CCCTGCTCGTCGTTGCAAATGCTCGCCATAGCCCGGGCTATGGCTGCGCTTTGCGCCTAGATCAGGTGCCTTTTGACGCGCTGCTCGGGCACGCTCGAAAAGCTCTCAGCCTCTGAGTTCGCAATCAAAATTCGAGTTACATCGGTATCGACGTCACCCCCAGCACGCAACAGCATACGAATCGGCCTGCAATGAAGCACACTGTCAACACCGTCACCCAACGAATCCGCGACAGAAGCGTACGAACCCGCGAGGCCTACCTGGCCCGCGTCGAGCAAGGCATCAACCGACCGCGCGGCAGCGAGCGCATGGGCTGTGCCAACGTGGCCCACGCCTTTGCCGCGCTGCCCAGCGACGACAAGCTGCGCATCGTCGCCGAACGCGCCCCCAACATCGGCATCGTCAATGCATACAACGACATGCTGTCGGCGCACCAGCCATATGAGGGCTACCCCGCTTTGATTCGCGACGAAGCACACAAGCAGGGCGCCACGGCGCAGGTGGCGGGTGGCGTGCCGGCCATGTGCGACGGCGTAACCCAGGGCCTGCCGGGCATGGAGATGAGTCTTTTCTCTCGCGACACGATCGCCATGGGGACGGCCATCGCGCTGACGCACGACGTATTCGATGCAGCGCTGCTGCTTGGCATCTGCGACAAGATCGTGCCGGGGCTTTTGATAGGCGCCTTGCATTTCGGCCATCTGCCGTGCGTGTTCGTTCCAGCCGGGCCGATGAGCAGCGGCTTGTCCAATACCGACAAGTCCAAAGTGCGCGAGCAGTTTGCGCAAGGGCTGATTGGGCGCGACAAGCTGCTCGAAGCCGAGTCCGCCGCGTACCACGGCCCCGGTACCTGCACCTTCTACGGCACGGCCAACAGCAACCAGATGCTGCTCGAAGCGATGGGGCTTCACGTGCCGGGCGCTGCGTTCGTTCACCCGCATGCCGAACTGCGCGAGGCGCTGACGCGCGAGGCCGTTCGCACGGTGCTGTCCATCACCAAGGCCAGGCGCTTCACGCCCATCGGCAAGCTGGTCGACGAGCGCGTGATTGTGAATGCGATGGTCGCCTTGCTGGCGACCGGTGGCTCGACCAATCACTTGATCCACTGGGTCGCGGTGGCTCGCTCGGCGGGCATTCTCATCGACTGGACCGATTTCTCCGAGTTGTCGCACGTCACGCCGCTTTTGGCGCGCGTGTACCCCAACGGCAGCGCCGATGTGAACCAGTTCCAGGCGGCAGGCGGGCCGGGTTTCGTGATTCGCGAACTGGTGAACAGCGGCGTGATGCATCCAGACGTGGTTACGGTGGCCGAGGGCGGCATCAGTGCCTATACGCGATTGCCTCAGCGTGAAGGCGATCACGTGGGCTGGGCTGACATGCCGCCGCAAAGTGGCGATGAGAGTGTCGTGCGGACGGCGGCAGCGCCATTTGGCGAGACGGGCGGTTTGAAGCTTCTCACCGGCAATCTCGGCCGATCGGTCATCAAGGTGTCCGCGGTGCCCGAACACCGCCACATCATCGAAGCGCCCGCCCTCGTCTTCGAGACTCAGGAGCAATTGCTTGCCGCTTTCAAGGCAGGCGAACTCGAAAAGGATTTCGTCGCCGTCGTGCGCTTCCAGGGGCCGCGCGCCAACGGCATGCCTGAGTTGCACAAGCTCACGCCACCGCTTGCTGTGCTGCAGGGCAGGGGCTTCAAAGTGGCGCTCGTCACCGACGGCCGCATGAGCGGTGCGTCAGGCAAGGTGCCGGCAGCCATCCACGTGAGCCACGAAGTGCTGGCCGGCGGCCCGTTGGGCAAGGTGCGCAACGGCGACATCATCCGGCTTGACGCGGTGATCGGCACGCTCGAGGCGATGGTCGACGAGAAGGAATGGGCGAAGCGCGATGTCGCGGTATTGAGCGACAAGCAGCGCGACGTGAACTCCCACGGCTTGGGACGCGAGCTCTTCGGCGGGATGCGGCACAACGTGCTGACGGCGGAAGAGGGGGCGGTGACCTGGCTTTGATCTTGGCTGTCCGCGTGCGCCCATTCGACAGGATGCACGGACCTTCGCTTTGCCTACCCTACCCAACGAACTTGAATCGAATCGACGAATGCACACACTCGAACTTGCAAGTCATGGCCCGGTGATTCCGGTCATCGTCATCAACCGGCTCGAAGATGCCGTGCCTCTTGCGCAGGCCCTCGTCGACGGCGGTGTCAGGGTGCTCGAAGTGACGATGCGCACACCAATCGCACTCAAGTGCATGGAGGCCATCGCCCGTGCCGTGCCAGGCGCGATCGTCGGCGCCGGCACCGTGCGGAACGTGGCCGACGCACAGGCCGCGAAGAACTCGGGTTGTCAGTTCGCCGTCAGCCCGGGCTACGTGCACGATGTCGGCGTCGCCTGCCTCAACCTCGGCCTGCCGCTTCTTCCGGGCGTTGCCACCGGCAGCGAAGTGATGCAGGCCAACATCGACGGCTATCACTTCCTCAAGTTCTTCCCTGCCACGGCGGCGGGCGGAATCCCCATGCTCAAGGCACTGGCCGGCCCCTTCCCGGACGTCGTGTTCTGCCCCACCGGCGGCATCACGCCCGAAACTGCACCGCAATTTCTCGCGTTGCCCAACGTGCGGGTGTGCGGCGGGTCGTGGCTGACGCCGCAGGATGCCATCGATGCAAAGGATTGGACGCGCATCACGCAACTGGCCAAGGCGACAGCGCAGTTGCGCAACGCCTGACGGCCCTCGGTGGGGTCGTGACAAATGCATCAGTTCGGACTGTTCGCGTCCCGCACATAAGGGATGCGTGACGGCTTGCTTGGCATGACAATGACTTCGTGAGCCGGTGGAACGGGCGGCGGGGCAGGGAGCGAAGAAACAAAGCACAGGGGCGCCAGTCGGCGCCCCTGATGTCTTTTGGGCCCCGAACGATCAGTGCGCGGCGGCTTGCTCGATGAGCTCGATCTTGTAGCCGTCTGGGTCGGTGATGAATGCGATCACCGTCGTGCCGCCCTTGACCGGCCCCGGCTCGCGCGTGATGGCCCCGCCCAGGGCGGCAGCCTTTTCGCGCACTGCCGAACACGTGGCGACCACGTCGGGCACGCCGATCGCGATGTGGCCGTAGGCCGAACCCAGGTCATAACGGTCGACGCCGTAGTTGTAGGTGAGTTCGATCTCCGCATGCTCCGGATTGCGGCCGTAGCCCAGAAACGCGAGGTCGTATTTCTGGTCCGGCCTTTCAGTGGTTCTCAGCAACTGCATGCCCATCACATCGGTGTAGAAGCGGATGGACCGTTGCAGGTCGCCAACGCGAAGCATGGTGTGGAGAAGTCTCATGAACTTATCGCGCATCGAGAGTGATGCGGGTTATGGTGGCGTGGGCGAACAGTGTGCCATCGCGCCCTAGACGGGCACCGTGTAATTCAAGGTCAAGCGCCCACCATCCACGTACACGATCTCTCCTGTCATGTACGTCGACGCACTGCTCAACAAGAACGCCGTCACGTCTGCTATTTCACCGGGTTCGCCGAGCCGCTTCATTGGCGTGCGGCTCATGATGCGCGCCTTTGCTTCGTCGCTTCCAAGCACCGCATTCTTCGACAACTCGGTGGCGATCGTCCCCGGCGCGACTGCATTCACCCGGATGTTCTTGTCGGCCAGCGACAGCGCCATCACGCGCGTCAACTGATTCACACCGCCCTTGCTCGCGTTGTAGCTCGCGATGCTCGGAATCGCCATCACGCCGTTGACTGAGCTCATGTTGACGATGGATCCGCCGCCCGTCTTCACCATCTCGCGCGCCACCGCCTGGCCGACGAGGAACGAGCCTTTCAGGTTCACGTCGATGACCGCGTCCCAATCGGCCTCAGTGATGTCGAGAAAGTCCGCGGCCTTGAAGATGCCCGCGTTGTTCACGAGCGCATCGATACGGCCGAAGGCGGCGAGCGTGGTGGCCACCGCGGCATCGACCTCGGCTTTCTTCGCCACGTTGCAATGCACGTAGACGGCACGTGCTCCACCTTCGACGAGCCGGTCGGCGAGTGCCTGACCGCGCGCGTCGTCCATGTCCCACAGCGCCACGGCTGCACCGTCACCCGACAGTCGCTCGGCGCAGGCCGCGCCGATGCCCTGGCTTGCGCCTGTGACCACGGCCACCTGGCCTTGGAGATTGAAGTGAACGGTGCCCACGAGAGTCTCCTTGTCGTGTTGTTCGGTAAGTTAATGTGGTTGGCTGCGATCGAGCCAGATGCCCATGCCTTGTGCATTGAGTTCTATGTCGAGTGCGAGCAGGTCCATCGCCTGCGCATCGCTCATCGTGCAGCCGCTGATGCGAAGACGCTCACGATAGATCTCGACGAGCCCCGCGCGCAAGGCCTCATGGCGATGGGCTGAATTCGCGACCGACCTTCCCAGCACAACCATCGCATCCAGCGTGTCGAGAAACTGTTCTCCGAGCGCCTTTACGTTATCGACCGGGCCGAAGTGCGTGAGGTACATCCAATCCGGCTCGAAGGCCAGCATGCGCTTGACGGAGTTGCGCAGGGCCTCGGGATCGAACTGCACCGGCGTCGTCGTCGGAAAGAGGCAGGCGCCGCGCTCGGAGTCGAGCTCGCGGTACGACAGCCCGAAGGTGTCGCCCGTGAAGAAGCCGCGGCTGCGTTCGTCCCAGATGCAATGGTGGTGGCGGGCGTGGCCGGGCGTGTCGATGAAGAACAGCGGGCGGCCGGCGAAATCGAGCGTCATGCCGTCATGGGTGACGATCATGCGCTGCGCATCGACGCCGATCACGTCGCCATACGAACGGGTCAGCTCCTCCTGCCCGTATACGGCCCGCGCGCCGGCCATCAGTTCCGTCGGGTCGATCATGTGACGAGCGCCGCGCGGATGCACGACCAGCTTCGCATGAGGAAGCAAGCGCATCAGCAATCCCGCACCGCCTGCGTGGTCGAGGTGCACATGAGTGGCAATGACATAGTCGACCTGGTCAGGCGACAGGCCCACGGCTTCCAGCGAGGCCAGCAGGCGAGGAATCGAATGGTTCGTCCCGGTGTCTACGAAGGCCGCACGTCCTTTCTCGTTGACGAGATAGCTGGCGTCGAATTGCGGGCGGTGAAAGCCCGTGTCGATGACGTGGATGCCGTCGGCATGTTCGCGGAAAAAGGCTTTGTGGGGGAGCATTGGCATTGAAGCCTCACGGTTTAAGGCATTCTAGGAAAGGTTGAGCTCATGAGTTGGGAACAGGTCTTGACGGAGGCGAAGTTCGATGCGGTGCACGGGGGCGAAACGCGAGATGAAGTGCTCTTGGCGCTGGGCCACCCGGCGGAATCGAAACCGCTACTGATGCAGGGCCGCACGCTCTGGTCGTACCGCTACGATGCGGTGTTCTGCAAGTGGTTCCAGGTCGGACTCGACAGCACCACCGGCAAGGTGGTGGACACGGGTTATGGGCCCGATCCGCTGTGCGACGACTACCAGACCTCAGAAATGCCATGACCATGCCCATCCTCTACGGCATCCCCAACTGCGACAGCGTGAAGCGAGCGCGTGCATGGCTCGATGACCGAGGTATCGAGCACCGGTTTCACGACTTCAAGAAAAACGGTGTGCCCATCGAGCGCATGGAGGTGTGGTTCAAGCACCTGGGATGGGAAGCCTTGCTGAATCGCCAGGGGACGACGTGGCGCAAGCTCGACGATGCAATCAAGGCCGGCGTGACCGACGCGCCATCGGCGCGCGAGGCGATGGCATGGCATTCAAGCCTGATCAGGCGCCCGGTGGTGGAGTGGCCCGATGGAACCGTGACGGTCGGGTTCACGACAGAGACATTCAAGCAGCATCCGGTGGATTGATTCCAGTCTCCGCTGCGAAGCATTGAACCTGTAGCCCGAGGGTTGCGCCGGGCTCTGCATAGGACGCGATGACATCCCCGTCAGGAGCTGGATACATCACATCCCGGCTCTCAGAGGCGGGTTGACCTTTACGCACGCTGGACACGCGGAAAGTTGCGCGTTACTGGCTGTGACGACATTCACTTGCAGTGATGTGAGTTTTCGACCGGCACCAGGGGAGATGGGGGTGATTTTTGAGAGACCCCTCACCCCAACCCTCTCCCCCCGCCGGGGGAGAGGGAGCCGAAATGCGTTACTTCGAAGCGGACCACAGCGAACTGCCCTGTATTGCTCCCTCGCCCCTTCGGGGAGAGGGCTGGGGTGAGGGGCCTGGGCCTCTGAGCAAACATGAACTTGTCATGAGTCAACCCCGCCTTCTTCAAACCTCGCAGGGGAAAAATTTGCTCCAACGGCCATCTTCCGCGTGTCCAGCGTACATAAAGGTCAGCGGAGGCGGGATAGGGAGCCGGTGGGCGGGCGTTCATCCGATCAAGCCGCCATCAACTGCCTCAACACGAACGGCAAGATCCCGCCGTGCTTGTAGTAGTCCACCTCGATCGGCGTATCGATGCGCAGCGTCAGCGTCACACACTTTTGTGTCCCATCCGCCGACGTGATGGTCAGCGTCGCATCCTGCTGCGGCTTGATGTGCGGATCGAGTTCGATGTCGAACAGTTCGTCGCCCTTGATGCCCAGCGACTGCCAGCTCTCGGTGCCTTTGAATTGCAGCGGCAGCACGCCCATGCCCACGAGATTGCTGCGGTGGATGCGCTCGAAGCTGCGTGCAATGACCGCCTTCACGCCCAGCAACTGTGTGCCCTTGGCGGCCCAGTCGCGCGACGATCCGGTGCCGTATTCTTCACCGCCGAAGATCACCGTTGGCGTGCCCTCGGCAACGTACTTCATCGCCGCGTCGTAGATGAACATTTTCTCGCCGCTGGGCTGGAACAGCGTCACTCCCCCTTCTTCGCGGCTGCCGTCTGCGCCCGGCGGAATCATCAGATTCTTGATTCGCACATTGGCAAACGTGCCTCGCATCATCACTTCATGGTGCCCGCGGCGTGAGCCGTAGGAATTGAAGTCGGCCTTCTGCACGCCGTGCGCCTTGAGCCACTGGCCCGCCGGTGACGCTTCCTTGATCGATCCCGCAGGAGAGATGTGGTCGGTGGTGATCGAGTCGCCGAAGAGCGCCATCGCACGCGCGCGCTTCACGCCCACTTCGTGCACCGGCGGCTCCATCGTGAAGCCCTCGAAGAAGGGCGGTTTGGCGATGTAGGTGGATGCCGGCCATGTGTAGACCTGTCCGGCCACGCCGTTGATCTTCTTCCACAGCTTACCCGGGTCGCTCGCCACCTTCTCGTAGTTTTCCTTGAAGGTCTTGGCGTTCATCGCGTACTTCATGAGCGCATAGACCTCGTCACTCGACGGCCAGATGTCGCCCAGATAAATGTCGCGCCCGTTCGTTCCCTTGCCCACGGGCTCGGTCATCAGATCTCGGCAGACCGTGCCGGCAATGGCATAGGCCACCACGAGCGGCGGGCTGGCGAGGAAGTTCGCTTTCAGGTTCGGGTGAATGCGTGCCTCGAAGTTGCGGTTGCCCGAGAGCACTGCCGCGCACACGAGGTCATTCTTGACGATCGCCTCGTTGATCTCGGGCGTGAGGTCGCCGGCATTGCCGATGCAGGTCGTGCAGCCATAAGCCGCGACGTTGAATCCGAGCTTCTCGAGGTAGGGCAGCAGCCCCGCCTTCTCCAGGTAGTCGGTCACGATGCGCGACCCGGGCGCGAGCGAGGTCTTGATGTGTTTCTTGACCTTGAGCCCCGCTTCTACCGCCTTCTTCGCGAGCAGTCCTGCGGCGAGCAGTACACCCGGATTCGACGTGTTGGTGCAGGACGTGATCGCCGCGATCAGCACGTCGCCGTTTTTGATGCTCAGCCCTTCACTCGTCGTGAAGTCCTGCGACAGCTTTTCGGCCGCCTGATTGAACCCGTTCTCTGCAGGCGTTTTCGAGAACAGCGATGCGAACTGCATCTTCACGTTGCCGAGTTCGATGCGATCTTGGGGACGCTTCGGCCCGGCAAGGCTGGGCGCCACCGTGCCCAGGTCGAGTCGCACCACCTGCGTGTAGTCGATGTCCCCCGAGCGCGGAACGCCGTACAGTTCCTGCGCCCTGAAGTAGCCCTCGAAGGCTTCGATCTCCTTCGCGGTGCGCCCGGTGCCCCGGAAGTAGGCGATGGTCTTGTCGTCCACCGGAAAGAACCCCATGGTCGCGCCGTATTCGGGCGCCATGTTGGCAATGGTGGCGCGGTCCGGAACTGCGAGGCTATCGGTGCCTTCGCCGAAGAACTCGACGAACTTGCCGACCACCTTTTCCTTGCGCAGGATTTCAGTCACGGTAAGCACGAGGTCGGTCGCCGTCACGCCTTCACGCAGCCTCCCGGTTAACTCGAAGCCCACCACGTCGGGCGTCAGGAAGTACACCGGCTGCCCCAGCATGCCTGCTTCCGCCTCGATGCCGCCCACGCCCCAGCCCACCACGCCGATGCCGTTGATCATCGTCGTATGGCTGTCCGTGCCCACGAGCGTGTCCGGGTAGTGGACCTTGTCTTCAGTCTTGTGCACGCCGCGCGCGAGGTATTCGAGGTTGACCTGGTGCACGATGCCAAAGCCGGGCGGCACGACCCCGAAGGTGTCGAAGGCCTGCATGCCCCACTTCAAAAATTCGTAGCGCTCCTGATTGCGCTGGAATTCGAGCTTCATGTTGAGATCGAGCGCCTGCTTGGTGCCGAAGTAGTCGACCATCACAGAGTGATCGACCACGAGGTCCACCGGCACCAGCGGCTCGATGGTCTTCGGATTTTTCTTCATGCCGGCCGCGACGTTACGCATCGCACCCAGGTCGGCCAGCAGAGGCACGCCGGTAAAGTCCTGCAGCACCACGCGTGCCACGACGAAGGGAATCTCATCCGTGCGCGCAGCGTTCGGCTTCCAGTTGGCAAGCTCGGCCACGTGCTCGGACGTGACCTTCTTGCCATCGCAGTTGCGCAGCACGCTTTCGAGCACGATGCGGATCGCGACAGGCAGGCGGCTCACGTTCGGATAGGTCTTCGCCAGTTCCGGCAGAGAGAAGAAGCGTCCCTCTCTTCCTGACCCTGCGTCGAAGGTCTTGAGCATCGTCGCGAAAGCGTGTTTGGACAGATTGTTGGGCATGAGCGCAAACCTCTTGGCGGCAGTGGCGGAGACATATTGTGTCAATAGACAATGCCAGCACGGCGACAGGGCATCAGAGGCTGAGAGTATTTCGATCATGCCCGCTCATCACGCCAAAGGACCCCTGCTCGTCGTTGCAAATGCTCGCCATAGCCCTGGCTGCACTAAACCGCTGACGCGGTAGTGCTGCCGCCCAGTCCGGGGCCGGTTACATGGCGCGGTTCCCCTGGCGCCCTGGTTGGAGAACGATGGAGGGG
>JAJKJU010000062.1 GCA_021153565.1 Rhizobacter sp. | reverse complement strand
TGGAGCGTGAGCGATTCAAGCCTCGGCAAGTTGTTCAAATGCGCCAATCCAGCAGCGGTAATCCCTGAGGAAAAGATCACTGACAACTCGCGCAAGGAGGGAGGCAAGCCTTGAAGGTCCGCGTCGGTGAACCCCTTACCTTGAAGGCGCATGAACTCACCATGGTCCAACGACAGCTTGGCGATTTTCGCGCTCTCGTATGCTTTCAAAGCGCGCGACAAATCGTTTGAATTCCGCACCATCAGGCCTTGCACGGATTGCTTACCAATGGGGGCGGCAGCGCGACAGACTCGGCGAAACGCCGACCTCGTGTCCTTATTCATCCTGAGGGCCACCTCCAACCACAACTCTGGTGGTAGGCCGCCCGGAAGAACAGCCGTTTGTTCGGATGATGGGCTCGCCACGTTCGCCTGCACCGTGGGGGCAGGCACGCCGGCACGCCACGGCGGGCTATGGGGATGCGTGGACGATGCAATAGGAGGCGTCAGCAAGGTTGGTACGAATTCTTGTGCTGGGGCATTCAGCGGCCGCGAGGAGGTTGGACGAGCGGGAATACCTGTTGGCGGTGTGGCGCGAGGTTGCGTGCCGGCACGCGGCACTGATCCACTTGATGAGGCTGCGGCCGGGTCCTGCTCTTCGGGCTGCGGCGGATTGCGCCAGCAGAGCAATGAACGTACGAATCGATCCATTTCGAAGTCTTCTTTTCATTGACTTGGCAAAATTGCCTGTGAAATTGCCCGATCGAGCAAGCAAGCAACGATATGTCGGGGCCAGTCGTCCGCTACATGATTTGCGAGACCAGCCCCGTCGACCACGCTCGGCTCCCTTTGGCCACCGCATCGAATGGTCGAAAGGTGAATCGGGAGGCGCGGCTATGGAATAGGCCAGAGGATGCCAGCGCGCCCCCCCAGCCGACTGAGGCCATGCGAAGCGAATCTCGTTAATCCGAAGCAGGAACCACTTCAACGATGGCGAATACAGTCAGAGGCTGAGAGTATTTCGATCATGCCCGCTCATCACGCCAAAAGCCCCCTGCTCGTCGTTGCAAATGCTCGCCATAGCCAAGCCATGGCTGTGCTTTGCGCCTAGATCAGGCGCCTTTTGACGTGCTGCTCGGACACGTTCGAAATACTCTCAGCCTCTCAGTCCCCTCCCTCTCTGGCACTCTTGCAGCGGGATACGAGACGACCGGTGTTCCGGGTGCCAGGGCGGGCGCCCCCTGACGTTCTTCTGGCCTACCCCCGGTGCCGCCAGCCCCCTCCCCGGGGGAGCCACCCACGCCTCTCAAAGTATCCGTTTCTTGATTGCATCCCCTGTTCAACAACACCCTCGAAGCCAGCCGCACCACGGTCAGCGTTTCGAAACGCAGAGGAAAGCCGGCAGCTTCGCGGCGGCGTTGCTGATCGCGTCGTTGGCCGCACGCAGGGTCTGTTGAAAAATGGCCGAGGTGTCGGGCATCAGCTTCGCGTCGAATGTGAGCCCGTCGGCGCCGTCACTCGCAAATAACATGACTCGTCCGTGATCTGAACTTTTCCGTTTGAAGTTCGGTGCCGATGCCGCGCCACGCGGATGTCAACCGCTCTTCAAGCCGCGCGTCTTCCTTGGAGCTGATGACCCCGGTGGTGTGGCCCATTGCCAGAACGGTGCTCAGGCAAGCCGTCTTGGCCAGCTTGTAGGCATCCCTCGGCAAGGTCGTGGCCATCAGCGCAAAGAGAGACTCGACCGTGCACGCGCCCCCTTTCTGGATCGGTTGCATCAACGGCTTGCCTTCGAAGTATGTGTTCGACAACGCGGCTTCCGGGTGCAGCGACTTCATCCATTCCGTGAACAGCGCGCCCGACTCCGGCCGGAGGGGCATTTCCGCGAGCTCCTCGCGCGATCGCAGCACGAAGGTCGCGCAGATCTCCTTAAAGGCATCGCCCGACAAGAAGGCGGGCAAGCTCTGCTCGATGTGACCGAGCGGCACATCCACGAAGCGACCCACGATCTCGTCTGCGGAGTTGGCCAGACTGACCCGTACCCTGCCGCCATCGAGCATGGACATGGACAGGCCGACCATGTGCGAGAGACGGACCGCGAAACAGGCGTTTGCGATCAGGTAGAACGCGTGCTCGCCGACACGCAGCCCGTGCAACCTGTCTGCCATGTCGTTTGCATGAATGCCGAGTCGGATCGTGAAGTTCTGGTCGAATTCGCCTTCCGAGGTCCAATCGGGCTCGCGGACCGCGCCGAGGTGGCCGCTGTGCTTGAGCGCGGCGGCGACGGCCAGGAGGGCGGCCTCATGCCCAGACGCGGACGCGGACGCGACATGCTCCACAGCCGCGGCGAAGACCCGGGTCGCGAAGGCGACGAAAGAGGCGTCCATTCCGCCCCCGACGTCCGTTGCAGCCGTCCGATCGTGGCCCATCACGTGAAGCATGCCCTTCAGGGCCTCCCGGCTTGGAACCATTTTCCCGGGCTCGTAAGGGTCCTCGACTTCAAGCACGATCTCCGAGCCGTCGGTCAGCCCCATGCGTTGAGGGTCGCAAAGCATTCGCAAGGCCTCGAGCGTACCGGCACCGCGCTCGGGCTCGGCGCCGCGTGCTCCGGTCTGCGAATTCGAACCCGCCAATGGTGTCAAGCTCTGGCGCGGCCGAAGGGAAGCGTCATGAATGGGATGGCAATGCGCCAGCAGATCATGTACCAGCGAATGGCTGGCTACCGGCGATGGTCGCGTGGCGCGTGCAGCCGGCTCGGCCTGGGAAGATCGGGCTTCAATGGCCGGCCGGCTTCTTGGGGCTGCTGCGGACGAAAAACAAGTTCCCACGTCTGGTTCCTTTGGATTGCAAGTCCGTGAACCTTATTGCGTTGGCAGCCGGGACACTGATCCCATCGCGAAGAAGCACATCGGAATGCGAAGTGCTCCCCATCATCCTTGCATGGCCTACCGCAGCAAGCGCCCTTGCGAGTCCATGGACACCAGATCGACCAGACGCGAGCCTGTCCGGTCAGTGGCCGTGTACTTGACCGCAATCCCGCCTATGCTGATCTCGCCAAGCCCTTCCATCCCATCTCTGATGCCCTGTCGCGTCAATGTCTTGGCTCGACGCAAACCCTCGACCATCACCGCAGCCGAGACGTAGCCTTCAAAGCTGCGGTAGTTGATCGGTACTTTGTGCGCGGTCGCCGCGGCCGTGAAGTCACGGCTGATTGGCAGGCTCGCCCGGTATGGGGAAGGCAGGACCTGGGCAAATGGATTTCCGAGCACGCCACTTCCGCCGACGAGCTTGTACTGGGCAAGCATGTCGATGTTGGAAAGCTGTGCCACGGCGGGGCGAAGTTCTTTCATCTCTTCGGTTCGCTCCTGCAACTGGTTCACGAACTCGCTGCATGCTGCTGGGTTGCATAACGCCACCACCGCTCGTGCTCGCATCGCGATGATCTTTTCGACCTCCGAATCCAGACGCGTAGCCTTGCGGTCAAAAATCACTTTGCCCACCAGACTGATGTTTGGATGCTTCCCATTCTTGAGTTGCTGCTCGATGTAGTCCAGCAGCGGCCGCCCGAACTTGTCGTCTTGAACCAGCACGGCCAGTTTGGTTGGCGCCAGACTGAAGTAACGCAAGACGCCATCGACCTCGGCCTTGTAGCTCGCCCTCACGGGGAAAACGACCTTGCTCGCCCGCACCGCGTCCGCTCCGTTCACCGGCGCGATCAACGCCATCTGCTCGCGCTCCGCAACTTTGATCACCGCATCGGTCGGGTCCGATCCCCTGCTCCCAAACAAGGCGACAACGCTTTGGTTTGCCGCCAATGTCTCGGCGTTCTTTGCCGCGTTTATCGCCACGTACGCGTCATCCAGGCTGAACAGCCTGATGCGCCGGCCTGCGATGCCTCCGCGCGAGTTCACCGCATCCAGATAGAGCTTGACGCCAGCATTGAAATCTTGCGTTTGTCCCCCGGCGGCGACTGACGACAAATCCGCCGTCTGGCCGATCACGATGTCATCGGCGGCCGTCGCCAGCGCGCAGGCCGCAAGCATCGATGCGGCGATCACCATTTGGCGTATTGCCCGGTGCATGGTCAGGTGTTCCATCAAGTTCATCTTCACGAAATCAGCAGCCGGACCGCGGACACGGCCAGCAATCCAACAAGAATCTTTTTGAGCAGTGCGGTGGGGAGGTTTCGCGATAGCTTCACGCCAATTGCCGAACAGACGACACCGCTGCCGAGAAGCAACGCCATGCCCACGCCGGAGATCAGGCCAGGTGCTTTGGCATTGCCGCCGTTCCCAACGAAAACCACCGACGCCAGGTACCCGACGACTGAGAGTGCTCCAACGGCCAGGCCGGTGAAGTTGCCTGCCGCGATCGCGTCACGCAGTGGTCGCCTGGGTCCGTAGACCATATATGCCGTGGTGTAGGCGCCGCCCCCAATCCCGATCAGCGTCGACGCGGCTGCGACGAGTGCGCCCCAGCCCGTGTCGAACGCCTTGTTCATCGTCCTTGGTTCAGTTGATTGCGCCGGCTGCCACATGAGCGCTGCAGCGAGCGTGATCTGCAGGGCGCCCACGATCGTTGGCGTCAACACGGAGGGAATGCCGGTCAACACCAACGCGGTGATCGGGGTGACCACGAGCACGCCGATCAGGAAGTATTTCGAAGCTGCAATAAGCTGGGATCTCTCTTCGGAACTGCGAAGCTTGTACTGACGAGTTGCTGCTGACGCAGAATTGAAGAGGACGGCGAACCAGCTGACGACGATCGCGTCATGCAAGGCCGCATCCCCATAGAGCCAGACCAGCACTGGCACGATGACTGTCCCGCCGCCGAGTCCAGCGAGTCCAGCGACGAGGCCACTCAGGGCGCCCGCCATCAAAAGCGTGAGGTATTCCATCCCAACCCGAATCTTGGTGTCGTCTTTAAGCCGGTGAACCCGGCTTGAAGCCTCGCTGAACGGGTCGCACCGACTGTCCGCGAGAGGCGCGATTGTGAACATTCCAGTTACACCGATGTGTCCCGATGTAACGCTGAGCAAGGCAGCTGTTGCCGCAGCGCAGCCTTCAGAAACGTCCCGGAAGCCGGCGCATTGAAAGGCGCTCAAAAATGAATATGCACATGGCCTTCTCGATGACTGAAGACGGTTGACAGGCCATGCTTGAATCGAGGCCAGCAATGAGCGTTCGAGATTTCAGCATCTCTGCAGCGATCACCCTCGAGTGTGCTGCCTTGAGGAAGTTGGCCAGTTCGAGATGGGTGTGATTTTTTGAGAGACCCCTCACCCCAACCCTCTCCCCCCGCCGGGGGAGAGGGAGCTGCAATGCGCTACTTCGAAGCGGGCTACAGCGAGCTGGCCTGCATTGCTCCCTCGCCCCTTCGGGGAGAGGGCTGGGGTGAGGGGTCTGGGCGTCTGAGAGGCTGAGCAACCATGAAATTGTCCTGCGTCAACCCCGCCTTCTTCATCCGCAGTTGCGGGCGATGGTGGACGCCGTGGGGTTGCCTTGATGGAGATCGGTGTGATTTTTGGGAGGCTCCTCGCACGATTTCGAGATTGGAAGAGAAGGTGAAGTTCGTTGCGCTGGCGCTCAGCGGCGTACCTCTCGGCGAAGTTCGGGGTCGACAGCCGGTTACCATTTCATCAGAAAGGACAACTGGTGCGCCGGCGGGAATCAAGGCACGAAACGGTAGCCGATCCCCGTCTCGGTCAGCAGGTGCCGCGGTTGTGACGTGTCGGCCTCGATCTTCTTGCGCAAGTGCCCCATGTACACGCGAAGGTACTGGGTGTCCTCGGAATGGTTGGAGCCCCAGACCGCGTGCAGCAACTGGCGGTGCGTGCGCACGCAGTGCGGATGGCTCGTCAGGTGGGTCAGCAGCCGGTACTCGATGGGCGTGAGGTGCAGGGGCTCGCCGCCTCGCTCCACGATGCGACGCATCATGTCGATCTTGACATCACCGAACTCGACCACCGTGCTGCCGTCGGCCGCGCCGCGGGCTCGGCGGCGCAGGTGCGCTCGGACGCGGGCCAGCAGTTCACCGGCACTGAAGGGCTTGACCAGGTAATCGTCGGCGCCGGCATCCAGAGCTCCAATCTTGTCGGCCTCGGTCGTGCGCGCCGACAGAACGAGGATGGGAACGTCCGACCACGCGCGCAGGTCGCGAATGAGGTCCTCTCCGTCTCCGTCGGGCAGCCCCAGATCGAGCACCACCAGGTCTGGCCGACGCGTACCCGCTTCGATCAGCCCGCGTTGCACGCCGTCCGCTTCGCACACGACGAAGCCTTCGATTTCCAGAGACAGGCGCACAAATCGCCGGATCTCTGCTTCGTCTTCAACCACCAGCACGATGGGCGTTGGATCACTCATGTTAATTTCCCTGGACTTCGTCGACGTCGTCGATGCCGGCAAGCGTTGGCGGGACGCCGCGTGGCAGTTCGACCGTGAAGCGCGCGCCGCCTCGTGGCCGGCTGGCGCCGCGAATGGTTCCTTCGTGGGCCTCGACGATGGCCCGGCAAATCGCCAGCCCCAAGCCCACGCCTGGCGTTGCGCTTTCCTTGCGGCCACGTTCGAACATCTGGAAGATGGCCTCTTCGCGTCCCTTGGGCAACCCAGGGCCATCGTCGTCGACCGTGATGTTCACGCGCTCGCTGGTGGCGTGGGCGCTGATCCGGATCTGACTGCCGGCGGGGGTGTACTTGACGGCGTTCTCCAGCAAATTGCACAGCACGCGCTCGATCAATGCGGCGTCGATGTTGACCATGGGCAAATCATCGTGCAGCGAGACTTGCACGCGGCGCGTATCGAGTGCGCCGCTCATGGCATTCAAGGCACTGCCAACCACCTCTTCGAGCGGCTGCCACTGCCGGTTCAGTTGCACCTGTCCAGACTGGAGGCGGGCCATGTCCAGAAGGTTGCTCACCAACGAATTCATGCGCAACGCGGCGTCCCTGATTCGCCCGGTCATCTCGCTTTGCGCGCCGCCGTGCGGCGAATGCATCATCGCCAGCGACTCGGCCATGCCCACCAGGGCTGCAAGCGGTGTGCGCAAATCGTGCGAGATGGCAGCGAGAAGGGAGTTGCGCAGACGCTCGGACTCCATCTGCACCGTGGTGCTCTGCGCCACTTCGACGTAGTGGATTCGCTCCAGCGAAATCGCCAGAAGCGACGCGCAGGTGTCGAGCGAGCGACGCTGCTCGGGCCCCACCAGTCGAGCAGGATTCGCCGGTTCGATTGCCAGAACGCCTCGCATCCGCATCGGCGCCTTCAGCGGCACGTACAGCAGCGGCGATGCGGCCAAGGTGTTGGTGCCCTGCCCTGCAGCCTCACCATGCTCGAAAGCCCATTGGGCGATCCCAACATCGACGCCCACAGGCATGTCCGGCTGCGGCAGGGCATCGGTCAACTTGTCCTGCAGGTCTGCGAGCAGCAATGCCGACTTCGCCTGGAACTCGGATTTGAGGAAGCGCGCGGCGATCTCCGCGATCTGCTCGGCCATCAAGGCACCTGAGAGGTCGCGCGACAACGCGTACAGCGCACTGACACGCTCTTCACGAAGCGTCGCCACGCGCGCCTGGAATTTCAAGCCTGCCGTCATCTGGCCGATCACCAGCGCCACGACAAGCATGACGGCGAAGGTCAGCAGATACTGCGCATCACTCACGCTGAAGCTGAAGCGTGGCGGCACGTAGAAGAAGTCGAAGGCGCCCACGCTGACGAAGGCTGCCAGCACGGCGGGTCCCCGCCCAAGGCGCACCGCCACCGCGACCACGGCGAGCAGGAACACCATGACGATGTTGGCCAGATCGAGCACATCGTGCAGTGGGGCAAGAGCGAGCGTCACGGCGCCGCAGATGCCCACGCTCCACACATAGGGCAGCCAAGCGGCCGCGGCTCGGTCGCTTGCCGCTTCGCCTTCCGATTCCCTGGCACGCGGCCGATGGCCCCGGTCCCGGGTGGGCAGCGCAATCTGGATCACATCCAGGTCGTTTCCTTGGGCACCGACCGCCTCGGCGAGCGTCATGCGCCATGGGCGAATCAATCGTCCGGTGTCTCGGCCTAGCACCACGCGCGAGAGGTTGTATTCGTGGGCGTACTTCACGATGGTGCCAGCCAGGGTGTTGCCCGTCAGTGTCGCGGTCAAGGCTCCGCTGTCCTCAGCCAACTTCAGTACGTGCATCACTCGCTGCCGCGCAGCTTCGGGCAAGCGCTGCAGGTGTGGCGTCTCGACGTAGATGCAATGCCATGGCACATCGAGTTGCGCTGCCATGCGCGCCGTGCTGCGCACCAGTTTCTCCGATCGCTCATCCGGGCCGATGCACAGGAGAAGCGACTCGCGTGTCTGCCACACCGGCACGGATGCCAGATTGCGCCGGTACTGGAGCATCTCGTCATCCACCCGGTCGGCGGTACGACGCAGCGCCAGTTCGCGCAAGGCAATGAGGTTGCCTTTGCGGAAGAAGTTGCGCACCGCACGTTCAGCCTGCTGGGGAAGGTAGACCTTGCCTTCCTTGAGCCGCTGAAGCAGCTCATCTGGCGGCAGGTCGACGATCACCACTTCATCGGTGTCGTCGAACACACGGTCAGGCACCGTTTCCCACACCTTGATGCCGGTGATGCCGCTCACCACATCGTTCAGGCTCTCCAGGTGCTGCACGTTCATGGCCGACCACACGTCGATGCCGGCATCGAGCAATTCCTCGACATCCTGCCAGCGCTTGGGGTGGCGGGAACCAGGCACGTTCGAGTGGGCCAACTCGTCCACGAGGATGAGCTTCGGCTTTCGTGCCAGCGCTGCGTCCAGATTGAATTCCTTCAACGATCGGTCGCGGTAGCGGATCTCCTTCAGATCGAGTCGTTCAAGCCCGTTCACCAGCGCCTCGGTCTCCGCGCGTGCGTGGGTTTCCACGACGCCGATGACCACGTCCACGCCCTGCTGCTTCACGTTGCGAGCGGCCTGAAGCATGGCGTAGGTCTTGCCCACACCGGCCGATGCACCGAAGAAGATCTTCAGCTTTCCCCGTTCGGCACGTGCTTCCTCCTCCTTCAATTTGGCAAGGAGTTGGTCGGGATCGGGACGGCTCTCGGTCATGGCCCTGACCTTTACGCACGCTGGACACGCGGAAAGTTGCGCGTCTTTACTGGCTTTGACGACATTCTTTTGCAGTGATGTGAGTTTTCGACCGAAATCGATGT
>JAJKJU010000061.1 GCA_021153565.1 Rhizobacter sp. | reverse complement strand
GTCGTTGCAAATGCTCGCCATAGCACGAGCTATGGCTGCGCTTTGCGCCTGGATCAGGTGCCTTTTGACGTGCTGCTCGGACACGCTCGAAATACTCTCAGCCTCTAAGGGCTTTCCACGCGATGCTTTCCTATCTGACTCGACGCGTCATCTATGGCGCGCTGGTGCTTCTGGGCGTGAACCTGGCAACCTTCTTCCTCTTCTTTACAGTCAACACGCCCGACGACATGGCGCGCCTGAATATCGGCGGCAAGCGGGTGACGCTCGAGCTCATCTCCAAGTGGAAGGTCGAGCGCGGCTACGACAAGCCTCTGTACTGGAACAACAAGAAGGAGGGCAGCGAGAAACTGACCGACACGATCTTCTGGGATCGCTCAGTGTCGCTCTTCGCTCTGAATTTCGGTCGCGCCGACGGAGAGAGCGCGGGCGACATTGGCTATGAGGTGAGCAAGCGCATGTGGGTGAGCATGCAACTCGCGCTGCCACTGTTCATCCTGCAGGTGATCGCGAGCACGACATTCGCCTTGGTGCTGGTGATGTTCAGGCATACACGATGGGACCTGTGGGGCGTCGTGCTCTGCGTGGTGATGCTCTCGATCTCCAGTTTGTTCTACATCATCGTCGGGCAGTTCCTGTTCTCGCGCGTGCTGAAGCTCGCGCCGATTTCGGGGTACGCGCCAGGACTTGATGTGGTGAAGTTCCTGGTGCTTCCGATCGGTTTGTCGCTGCTCGCGCGACTGGGCGCTGAGGCGCGTCTTTATCGCGCGATGTTCCTCGAGGAAATCGGCCGCGACTATGTTCGCACTGCTCGCGCAAAAGGACTGTCTGAGGCGAAGGTTCTCTTCAAGCACGTGTTGCGAAACGCGCTCATTCCCATCATCACGAGCGCAGGGGCCTATCTGCCCTACGTGTTCATGGGAAGCCTCGTGTTCGAGAGCTTCTTCGGCATCCCGGGACTCGGCGCCTACGTCATCGATGCCATCACGAAGCAGGACTTCGCAATCGTTCGCACCATGGTATTCGTGGGCTCGCTGCTTTACATCGCAACCTACATCTTGATCGACATCGCGTACACCTGGGCCGACCCCCGCGTGCGTCTGTCCTGAGAGACTGAGAGTATTTCGATCATGCCGAAGTTTGTTCTTCTGTGGACCGACGTGGTCATCTGGCTGTTGTTCTTCATGATGCTGGGGTACGGCTGGCTCGTCTCGCGCAGCCCCACCTGGCGCGTGAGTTGGGGCAAGGTATTCCGCGATGCGCCGGCACTGGCCTGCGCTGTGCTGGTGCTGCTTTGCTTGCTGCTCACGCTCGTGGACAGCGTTCACTACCGTCGTGCGCTGCCTGCGGGCGCGGGCTCTGCGCCCGGCGCAGTGGCCTATGAACCTCGCACACGTTCCGCGCTCGATGCGATGCTGTCGCACCTTATCGACTCGCGCGAGCCGACATATTCCAAGCCGCTTGCGTACGTTGGTTTCCGCAAGGAGTCCGTCGAAGTCAACGGCAAGGTCGAGCGCGTGGCACCTCGCCTGCAGTTCGGTGGTGCGCACCTCAAGAACCCCGAACAGGAATGGGTTGGCGACGTGACCGCGCGTGCGATCAAGGGGCTGATCGGCGGTGCGATCGTGGCGGCCATCGTCAGCTTTCTCATGATTGCCGTACTCGCACGCAACGCGAAGACGACGTTTCGCGAAATGTGGCTGCGGGTGATACACGACGAGACGCCGATTCCCTGGCGCGTCGCGCTCATCACCATATTTTCAGTGGCCGTGGTCTTCGGACCCATTGTTGCGCTGATGGACTGGTACCACGTGCTCGGCACCGACCGCACCGGCAACGATGTGCTGTTCCAGGCGCTCAAGAGCATTCGCACCGCCTTTGTCATCGGCACGCTGTCGACGATTGCGACGCTGCCGCTCGCGGTCATCCTCGGCATCATGGCCGGCTACTTTCGCGGCTGGGTCGACGAGGTCATTCAGTACATCTACACCGTGCTGTCGTCGATCCCGAACATCCTGCTCATTGCCGCCTTCGTGCTGATGGTGCAGGTGTTCCTCGACAAGCACCCCGAGCTCTTCGAGACGGGTGCCGAAAGGTCCGACCTGAAGCTCTTCCTGCTGTGCGCCATTCTTGGCCTCACCGGCTGGGCGGGGCTGTGCCGGCTGCTTCGCGCCGAGACGATGAAGCTGCGCGAACTCGAATACGTGCAAGCCGCAAGTGCCTTCGGTGTCGGGTCGATGCGCATCATGGCCAAGCACATCTTCCCGAATGTCGCCCACCTGATGCTCATCACCACGGTGCTTGAGTTCTCCGCGCTGATCCTCTATGAGGCCGTGCTGTCGTATGTCGGCGTCGGCGTCGATCCGAGCATGAACAGCTTCGGCGGCATGATCAACCTCGCCCGCTCCGAAATGAGCACGGACCCGGTCGTGTGGTGGAGTTTCGCCGCCGCCTTCACCTTCATGGTCACCCTCGTGCTTGCAGCCAACCTCTTCGCCGATGGCGTGCGCGACGCATTCGATCCGCGCTCGCGCGTCTTCCGACCCAAGCGCATCAGCACGCGCAAGGCGCCTGCCACCGTGAACCTGAGAGGCTGAGAGTATTTCGATCATGCCCGCTCATCACGCCAAAAGACCCCTGCTCGTCGTTGGAAATGCTCGCCATAGCACGAGCTATGGCTGCGCTTTGCGCCTAGATCAGGCGCCTTTTGACGTGCTGCTCGGGCACGCTCGAAATACTCTCAGTCTCTGAAGCCCCATTCCATGTTGAACGTTTCTGATCTCAAAGTAGCGCTCGATGCCGACGTCGGGCAGGTCAAGGCCATTGATGGCCTGAGCCTGTCCATTGCGCGGGGTGAGACCATTGCCCTGGTGGGCGAATCAGGTTGCGGCAAGAGCATGACAGCGCTTGCGCTGATGAGGCTTCTGCCCGAGAACGGCAAAGTGACCGACGGCACGCTCGACATTGACGGCAATGAAATATTCTCGCTGCCTGAAGCGGCAATGCGCAAGATCCGCGGCGGCAAGATCGGGATGATCTTTCAAGAGCCGTCGACCAGTCTCAACCCCGTGATGCGTATCGGCGACCAGATCGTCGAAGCCATTGAAGCGCACACACCTGTGCGCGGGCAGGCTGCACGCGAGAAGGCCATCGACTGGCTGCGCCGCGTGGGCATTCCCGAGCCAGAGCGCCGCATCGACGAGTACCCGTTTCGCATGAGCGGCGGCCAGAAGCAGCGCGTGATGATCGCGATCACGCTGGCGGGCGAGCCCGACTTCATCGTGGCCGACGAGCCGACAACGGCACTCGACGTGACCATTCAGGCACAGATCCTCGACCTTCTGAGGCAATTGCAGAGAGAGCAGGGGATGGGCATGCTGCTCATCACGCACGATCTCGCCGTCGTGTCCGGTATGGCGCATCGCGTTGCGCTCATGTATGCGGGCCAGATCATCGAGGTCGCGACCGCCGAGGAATTCTTTCGTTCCCCGAAGCATCCGTACGCGCGATTGCTATTGCAGGCGCTGCCCGACACCAGCAAGCGCGGCGGAACGCTTGCCGCCATCGCGGGCACCGTGCCGCCGCTGTGGCAGGAGTTCAACGCCTGCCGATTCGCCCCGCGCTGCGACCGCGTCTTCGATACCTGCCGCAAGCGGCCTCCCGCGCTCACGAACCTCACGCCTACGGCGAGTGTGCGCTGCTTTCTCTATGAGCCGGCGGTCATGGCTGATGCGGCCAAGCGTGGAGATGCAGGTGATGTCGCACAAGCGTTGCCCGACACGCTTGCGACCGCTTCCCGTCCTGCGGCCTACGGTGTAGAGCCGGCATCGTCGGGAAGATCGAGCGGCGATGTTCTGCTCGACATACAAGACCTTCGCGTGAAGTTCCCCATCCGCAAGGGCATGCTGCGCCGGGCGCTGGATTCGTTCAATGCAGTAGACGGTGTCTCATTCACGGTACGCGCTGGTGAGACGCTGGCTCTTGTTGGTGAGTCAGGGTGCGGCAAGACAACCACCGGCAAGGCCATCGTGCAGCTGCTTCGCCGCCAGGCCGTGATCGAAGGCAAGGCGGACTTCAACGGCTGCGACCTCTTCACGCTCGAAGGCGACGCCCTTCGCACAGCGCGCCGATCGATCCAGATCATCTTTCAGGATCCCTTTGCTTCGCTCAATCCGCGCATGCGCGTCTTCGACATTCTCGAAGAGGGGCTGCTTGCGCTGCGCCCGGATCTCGACGCGACAACGCGACGTGCCAACCTCGAACGCCTCGTCGATCAGGTCGGGCTTCACCGCGATGCGCTTGCTCGCTATCCGCACGAGTTTTCGGGCGGCCAGCGGCAACGCATCGCGATAGCGCGTGCTCTCGCAGTCGAGCCCAGACTCATCGTGTGCGACGAACCCACTTCTGCGCTCGACGTGTCGGTGCAGGCGCAGATACTCAACCTGCTCAAAGATCTGCAGCGCGAGTTGGGCGTCGCATACCTCTTCATCACGCATAACATCGGGGTCGTCGAGTACATCGCAGACCACATCGCCGTCATGCAGCGCGGCCGCATCGAAGAGACCGGTACCGCGCAACGCGTACTGGATCATCCGCAGTCACAGTACACACGTACGTTACTCGCGGCAGTGCCACGAGTCGAGTCGGCGCCTGCCTGACGGAGCAAGTCGAACGACAATCTCTTGCATGTCCGTGCCCGCTGGCCAGAAGGCAGCGGGCCCTTTTTTGTTACTCTCCGCTGAGAGGCTGAGAGTATCTCGAGCGTGTCCGAGCCGCACGTCAAAAGGCGCCTAATCCAGGCGCAAAGCGCAGCCATAGCTCGTGCTATGGCGAGCATTTGCAACGACGAGCAGGGGTGGCGTGATGAGCGGGCATGTTCGAAATACTCTCAGCCTCTGATTCGCCAACTCGACTGTGGAGCTTCCCAGGACATGAACTTTTCCAAACGACAAGCCGACCCCAGACGACATCTCGTCGGGATCACGTTTGTCATTCTTATTCACGTCCTCATCGTCTGGGCTCTCGTGTCGGGTCTCGCGAAAAAAGTGGTCGATGTGGTGCGTGCACCTATCGAAACCAAAGTGATCGAGGAGATCAAGAAGCCAGCGCCTGCGCCGGAAATCATCGTGCCGCCGCCGCCCAAGATGGAAGCGCCGCCACCGCCGTTCATTCCGCCGCCGGAAGTGCATATCGCGACTCCGCCTGCTCAGCAGCCGACCATTACCGTTCAGCAGACCACACCTCCGCCGCCTCAGGAGTTTCATCCGGTGGAGCCCAAGGTTGAAGCGGCTGCTCCGGCGGCGCCGACGCCGCCTGCAGGCCCGGTGAACGTTCGTGCCGTGTGCACGAAGATGCCTCAACCGGAACTTCCTGGGCTGAACATCTCGGGTCAGATTTCCATGACGGCCAAGATCAGTATTGAAGGTGGAAAAGTCGCCAGTGTCGTGGTGGGCCAGTTCCGTGGCACGAGCGATCGCAAGGCGCAACGCTTGCTGGCCCAGGCCGTCGAGTCTGCAATCCGAGAGTACCAATGTGCAGGCGATGCCCAGGCTGTGCAGGAGTTCGTGTTCAACATCAATTGATCCAGAACTCTTCATGCCGCCTTGCCGTGCCCACAAGGTGGACGGCGAATTTTCATAAACCCATTTGATCTTCGGATTTCCAGGAAACCTCTGCATGTTCCCCCGCATCAATCAAGCCATCGCTGCCGCGACAATCACCCTCGCAGCAACTTTCGCCGTCGCTCCGGCTTGCGCGCAAGCTCCCGCCAGCGCACCGGGGGCCGAGGCCCCCGTTGTTGCCGCTCCTGCGCCGACTCCGCTTCAAGCAACGACCACCAAGGAGACGATCAACAACCCTTACGACATCAAGGCGCTGTGGGGGCAGGGCGACTTCGTGGCCAAGGGCACGCTGATGATCCTGGTCATCATGTCGCTCGGTAGCTGGTACATCTTGATCACCAAGCTGTGGGAAAGCATAAAGATCGGGAGCGAGGCCAAGGCCGCACGCAAAGGCTTCTTCAAGCACGCAAGCCTGGGTGATGCATCCAAGACCTTGAAGGATGGCAGCGCCTTCCGCTTCATCGCCGAGACGGGCATCGAAGCCAACGAGCATCACGAAGGCGCGCTGACCGAGCACATCGACCGCAACACCTGGGTCACGATGAGCGTGCAGCGCGCAGTCGATGACGTCCAGTCGCGTTTGCAAGATGGTCTCGCGTTCCTTGCCACTGTGGGCTCGACCGCTCCGTTCGTGGGCCTATTCGGCACGGTCTGGGGCATCTACAACGCGCTGACCCAGATCGCCATTGAAGGCCAAGCGTCCATCGACAAGGTGGCGGGCCCCGTGGGTGAGTCGCTGATCATGACCGCCATGGGCTTGGCGGTGGCGGTGCCCGCGGTGCTCGGCTACAACTGGCTGGTGCGTCGTAACAAGGTCACGATGGAGGCGGTGCGCAGCTTCAGTGCTGACCTGCATGGCGTGCTGATGGGTGCTCGCGCGAATAGCGTTCGCTAGCCAAATCACGACCCCACACCCGATTCCTTTTCTCGACGGGGAGTGTGGGCAAGATACTCTGCCTCACAAGCGATTCAAAGGAGCCTCAAGATGGCTATCAACGTCGGCAGTTCCGATGGCGGAGAAGACGAGGTCGTCTCGACCATCAACACCACGCCTTTGGTGGACGTGATGCTGGTGCTCTTGATCATCTTCCTGATCACGATCCCGGTCGTCACGCAGACCGTTCCGCTGAACCTGCCCAAAGAGAGCAACATTGCGCGCCAGACCAGGCCCGAAAACATCGAGATCTCGGTCAACAAGGATGGCGACGTGTACTGGAACACGCAACTCGTGCCCGACAACGAAGCGCTTTTCCAGCGCCTGAAGAAAGTGGCGACGATGACGCCGCAGCCCGAAGTACACATCCGCGGCGACGAGAAGACCCGCTACGAATCGGTGGGGCGGGTGATCTTCGCCTGCCAGCGCGCGGCGATTCTCAAAATCAGCTTCGTGACCGAACCGCCGCCCAAGGGTTGACACGACGCGAACCACATTCCGTTCGGCTGAGTTATCCGTCTAGGCGACGACCCGCTGACGCGCGGCTTCGATACCTCAGCCCGAACGGGTTACCGGAGAGACCGAATCATGGCAATGAACCTGAATTCCGGGGGCGGCGACCCGGAGGTGATGATGGACATCAACACCACGCCGCTGATCGACGTCATGCTGGTCCTCTTGGTGATGCTCATCATCACCATCCCGATCCAGTTGCACACAGTGAACCTGAACCTGCCCGCAGGCAATCCCCCGCCGCCGACCAAGGAGCCGATGGTGGTGACCGTCGACATCGACTTCGATGGCACGGTGCTGTGGAACGGCGAGACACTGCCCGATCGGGCCACGCTGGAAAAAAAATTGGCACAAGCTGCCGCGCAACCGGACCAGCCTGAAGTGCACATTCGGCCTAACAGACTCGTTGAGTACAAGTCCGTGGCCGCGGTGCTCGCGAGTGCGCAGCGCCTGGGCGTGACGAGGCTCGGCATGGTCGGCAATGAGCAATTCGTGAAGTAGTTTGGGCCATCAGCGTACTGCGCGTCTACCTCCCGAGAGGCACCACTCTCAACCTCTGAGGGTTGCCTCTGAGGGGCGGCGGAGCCGGACCTGCGAGCGAACGTGAGGGAGCAGCTTCGCTTTGCTCGCTGTTCGAATGCGCAACACAAGGACTGAATTTTTGATGCGACAAACCTTCATCAAGACCCTGGTGGCCTGCGCTTTGAGCGCAGCGCTCCTGGGGCAAGCGCAAGAAGCCGTGCGCCCCTACGTGGGCAAGCCGCTGCAGGCCGCGCAGGAACTCATCCGCGCGCAAAAGTACAAGGAGGCGCTGAACAAGGTGCGCGAAGCCGACGCCGTTGGCAACAAGACCGCCAATGAAAGCTACGTGATCGAGCGCATGCGCATCGCTGCGGCCAGCGGGGCGGGCGATGCGGAAACCGCGGCCAAGTCCTTCGAGGCGATGAGCGGGCGTATTAGCGCGGCCGACAAGCTGCGCATGATCGAATCGATCACTGGTGCCTACTATCGCGCCGGCCAGTACAGCAAGGCCCAGCAGTGGGGCCAGCGCTACTTCAAGGAAGCCGGCACCAGCAGTGCGATGCGCACCCTGCTCATCCAGAGCCAGTACCTCGCGGGTGATTTCGCAGGAGCCTCCAAGGAACTGACGACTGAGGTACAGCAAGCCGAACGCAGCGGCAGCGCCCCGGCCGAAGACCGGCTCAAGCTGCTGGTGAACGCCACGCTCAAGATGAATGACATCAACGGCTACGTGTGGGCGTTGGAGCGGTTGGTGACCTACTATCCGAAAAAGGAGTACTGGGTCGACCTGCTGAGTCGACTGCAGCGCAAGCCCGGCTTCAGCGACCGGCTCGCGCTCGACATCTACCGCCTCTCCTTGGCCACCGGCAGCATGAGTCAGGCCAATGACTTCATGGAGATGGCACAACTCGCCGCACAAGCGGGAAGCCCCAACGAGGCCAAGCAGGTGCTCGACAAGGGCTTCGCGGCCAACGTGCTCGGGGTTGGCCCGCAGGCCGATCGGCACAAGCGCCTGCGCGACCTGATCGTCAAGCGGGTGGAGGAAGGCAAGGCGGGCCAAGCCGCTGCGATTACCGAGGCCAAGGCGGCCAAGGACGGCACGGCACTCGTGAACATCGGCATGAACCTCGTATTCGCCGGCGACAAGGCGCAGGGCCTGCAGCTCATGCAGCAAGGTGTGGCCAAGGACAACTTGAAGCGCGCCGACGACGTGCAGTTGCATCTGGCCGTGGCACAGCTCACCGCGGGCGAGACCGCCAAGGCGCAGGCTACCTTGAAGGCTGTCGGCGGCAAGGATGGCACGGCCGACCTCGCACGGCTGTGGATGCTGCACACAAGGCGGAAGTGAGTCGACAGGTTGAGCGCTTCAAAGGCTCGACGAACTCCGCACACAAGCCGGCCGACAACGGACCCTTTTAGATCGTTCTCGCTCAGAGGCTGAGAGTACGTCGAGCGTGTCCGAGCAGCATGTCAAAAGGCGCCTGATCTAGGCGCAAATGCTCGCTATAGCTCGTGCTATGGCGAGCATTTGCAACGACGAGCAGGGGCCTTTTGGCGTGATGAGTGGGCATGATCGAAATACTCTCAGCCTCTCAAGGCATCCTTGAAAGGAGAATGCCATGATCTTGTGTATTCGGCGCGGTTTGCGTGCTCAACCGCGGTGCACGCAGCGTGCCCTTGTACCGTTGTAGCGACACAATTTGCAAGGAAACCCTTGTTGACGGACGGCAGGTGCTTGTGCACTCTCGCATATGTTCCGACACACGGCCTCGTCAATACGTCAATCCGCCAGAAGTCAAACTGGTTTCGATTCACGCTTGTGGGCAACCCTCCCGACCAGGCTCGGGAAGTGCCACGCTTGCTGGGATGGCGTTGGCCCCGACAGCGATTCGGGAGGCGAGATCAATTTCAACTTCATCTCGTCCGCAAAATGCAAAATCAACGCCACATGAAAATTGCAGCGGCCATCACGGGCTTGCTAACGTCGGCAAATCCTGCCTTCGCGCAAAGCGAAGCGACTACGACCCAACTGGAACGGGTAGAGATCACCGGCTCGAATATCAAGCGAATTGACACGGAAACGTCGTCTCCTGTGCAGGTGATCACCCGAGAAGGCATCAAGCGCACAGGCGCCACTACTGTGCGCCAACTCATTGACGCGCTACCGTCGTCGACCAGCGGCCTGTCAGACATCAATGGCAGCAATTCCTTCGCGGGGGGCGCCTCCAGCGTTTCTTTGCGCAACCTGGGCAAGCAATCGACGCTCGTGCTGCTGAACTTCCGCCGCGTGTCACCGTACGCGCTCGCGGACTTCAACGAGATTTTCACCAACGTCGACAGCTTGCCGCTGGATGCGGTCGAACGCGTCGAAATCTTGAGGAATGGAGCCTCGGCAATCTACGGTTCGGACGCCGTCGCAGGCGTGATCAACATCATCACGCGAAAGGACTATCGCGGCCTCGTGGTCGGCGGCGACTATGAGCGTTCGACGGTCAGCAAGAAGTTTGGCGAGAGGGCATTCCACATCACTGGCGGCTTCGGAAACCTGGATACCGATCGCTTCAACGTGCTTGCAAACATTGAGTTTTTCAAGCGTGACCAAGTCATCTGGCGGGATGTTCTCCAGCATGCGAACCCACTGACGCTGGCCATCATTCCGAAGGGCACGGGCCAGTTGTCGAGCTTTAGCTATCCCGGAAACATTATTGGTGTCGGACCGGTCCCTGGGTGTGACCCGAGCTTGGTCATCGGCGGCCTCTGCCGCTACGACCGCTACACGCGATTCGAAGCTCAACCCAAGGGCGATCGCGTGAATTCGCTCGTCTCGGGTCAACTCAAAATCAATGAGAGTGTGGAGGCCTTCGGCGAAGTGCTCCTTTCGCGAACGAAGACCACGTACATCAACGCCTTCCAGACCTACGGGTTCAATGCCGACGAGACCTGGGGTGATCCGTCGACGAACATGACGAAGAGTTTCTTCTATCGCGGCCTGCCGGTAGGGCATCCGCTAAATCCGACGAATGATGAGGTGGAGTTCAGATATCGCTTTGTCGATGGTCCGAGCGAACAGCAAGTGACGAGCGACAACTACCGGGTGCTGGCAGGCGTGCGCGGCACCTACAAGAACTGGGACTTTGAGAGTGCGGTGTCGTTCATGGGCTCTAAGGCTGATCAAGTTGAGCGCGGCCGTTTCAGCGATAGCGGCTTCAAGTCGGTGATTGGTGATTACGTATCGCTGGCTCCGGATTTCTTTAACAAGCCCGGTGGCTATCAGATCGGCCAGCCCAACTCACCGGCTGTGATCGACACGCTGTTTCCGCGGTTCGGCTACAAGGCTGAAACGAAGCAACTTGCCCTTGACGGCAAGATCTCCGGCGAATTGATGCATTTGGGTGGTGGGCCGCTGTCTCTGGCCACTGGCTTCGATCTTCGTCACGAAAAGATGAATATCTCGCCGACCGCAAATCTTCTTGCCGGCGATATCGTCGGTTTGGGGTTGGTCAGCACAGACGCAGCGCGCACCTTCGGTGCCGTGTTTGCCGAGTTGGACGCGCCGCTGACAAAAGAATGGGAAGCACAAGTCGCCGCCCGCATTGACAAGTTTCCAGGATTCAACGCGCACGTCTCCCCCAAGCTTGGCTTGCGCTATCGGCCAACAAAGGAGTTGCTGTTCCGCGGAACGCTCGAAGGTGGCTTTCGCGCCCCCAACCTGACCGAGAGCGCCACCTCCACCAAGTTCTCATTTGCTAACGGAGTGACCGATCCGAAGCGCTGCCCCCAAGCTTTAGCTTTGGCGACAGATCTTCGCGCCCAGTCTGATGCGTTGCCGGCCAGCGACCCGAACAAGGTGCTACTTGCAGCACAGGCGGACATTGTGGAGCAGGCAGAGTGCGGAGGTGGCGTGGCCAACATCACGTCGAACAATCCGACCCTCAAACCTGAAGTCTCCCGCGGCCTGTCGCTTGGCCTGTTGTTTGAGCCGACAAAGGACTTCAATGTCGGCATCGACTACTTCAACATCCACCGCAAGGACGAGATTGGACTGAAGTCGACGCAGGAAGTGCTGGCCGCCGAGGGTAATTTGCCTCCCGGAGTTTCTATCAAACGCAATCCTCTGGACGCGGATTCAGTATTCACCGCGGAGCAACAAGCGAAGTATGGAGTGACGTTTGGTCAACTGAGTTCGATCGTCAACCAGTTCGAGAACGTCTCCAGGACCAAGACGGAAGGGTTCGACTTTGCCGCCAATTCCAAGTTTGGACTTGGAAGCGGTAGTGTTGAGGTCGGGTTCCTCGCAACCTATGTCAAGTCGTACTATTCGTACAGCACGATCATCAACTCGTACGGAAATAACCTTGCTGGTACTTACGGCGTTCCGCGCCTTAGCGCATCGTTGACGGCAGCGTTGACCACGGGCCCATTCGTGAACGGCATACGCATCAAGCATTCGAGCGCGACAACTCTACAGACAGACTATTTCGACGATAACTGGAGCTTGGCGGGTTGCGCGGCCAAGGGCATTTCAGCCGACGACTGTCGCGTGGGGACGACCTCCCGTTTGGACTACTTTTTCAACTACACAGGGGTGAAGAACCTCACTCTCGGGGTCTATGTCCGCAACTTATTGAATCAATTCCCTGCATTCGATGCGCGGGCGCTGGCGGACACGGGCGGGAACATCATTCCCCAACAGGCGGAAGACGCTCAGCGCCGCGCGCTGAAGCTGTCGGTTGAATACAAATTCTTCTGATCGATTTGACGAGCGATCACTGAAAGCCATTGTGCAGGTGAGGTTCCCCGCAAAAAGGGCCTTTGCGGGCAGCGGAGAGGGCTTCAGGGACTGATCGGCGCAAGCGCTTGGCTGGCCTGAACCTCAGAGGCTGAGAGTATTTCGATCATGCCCGCTCATCACGCCAAAAGCCCCCTGCTCGTCGTTGCAAATGCTCGCCATAGCCAAGCTATGGCTGCGCTT
>JAJKJU010000060.1 GCA_021153565.1 Rhizobacter sp. | reverse complement strand
GCGCAGCCATAGCCCGGGCTATGGCGAGCATTTGCAACGACGAGCAGGGGTCTTTTGGCGTGATGAGCGGGCATGATCGAAATACTCTCAGCCTCTCAGACAGCGACGACCTTGACCGACTCCTCGACGTTGCGCATGTAGCCAGCAGGCTGCCACAAGGCCTCCATCGGCTGGCTCTGGCCTGAACGATTCCAGGCGCGCACGCGAAGATCGTGGCTGCCTCTTTCCGGCGTGAAGCCGAATGTGAATTCGCGAAATGAATAGCGCCCGATGTCCTCGCCCAGCTTCGCCCCGCGCCAGCTTTGTCCGCCATCGGTCGAATACGCGACCTCGCGAATGCCCTGCCCGCCATCGAACGCAATGCCCCGCACCACCGTCAGCTGCCCTGCACGCAACTTCGCACCGTCCTGCACCGAGGTGATGAACGAACGCACGTTGAAGCGGCCGATCGGGCGCGTCGCTGCCGGCGTCGTTCCGGGCTCGACACATGCGCAGTCGTTGTCGGGCACGCGGTACGCCGGCTTCATCCAGAACCCGTCGTAGACCTGATCGATGACCTCGATCTCAGAGAGGTGCTTCATCCAGTAGGTGCCGTAGTACCCCGGCACGATCAGCTTCACGGGATAGCCATTGAGCATGGGAATGTCGGCACCGTTCATCTGAAAGGCGAGCATCACTTCACCATCCATGGCGTGATTCACATCCAACGCTTTCACGAAATCGCCGCCGCCGAAGAGCGCCGTGTCGAGCCCGTTGAACGTGACTTGACGTGCGGTGTTCTTCAACTCTGCACGTGCCAACACATCCTTCAGCGGCACGCCGAGCCAGCGAGCATTGCCCATGGCTCCATTGGACAGTTGGCCGCCCGTGACTCGCGGGTTGAAGTGACCGCGACTGTTTCCAGAACACTGGTTCACAGCCACGTATTCAATGGGCTTGAATTGCGTTCGCAAGTCCGCCATGGTCAGCTCAAACGATCTCCCCGCCGCATTGCCGCCGATCTTGATGACGTGCTTGTCGCCGTCGATTGAGGTTGGGATGCCCGCGTTGTGATAACGGACGAAGAAGGCATCGTTTGACGTGATGATGCCTTCATTGAAGAGGGGGAACGGCGTTTCCAACTGAGGCGGACGCGAGGTCAGCACGATCAAAGGCCGCTTCTCAGGGTATGCAACCAGATTGCGCGTGCCGTTCACGAGCGGCAGGTCGACCGTTTGGGCGACGGCCGTGCGGCTCAGGACACCGAGGCCAGCCGCGGCGAGAAGCCTGCGGCGCAGAAGATTCATAGAGTTATTCATTGTTCCTCCTTGTATGGCTACTGGGAGTGTGTAAGAGCCGTGCGCAGCTCGCAAGCGATGACGCATTTGCCCACACTGCATCAGCCAGTGCATCCAGTTTCCGTGCGGATACGAACGGACGACGATGCGAACGCCAAGCCCACCTGGACGCAACAAAACGTCCTGACTGCAACACGCTGTACACGGTCGCGTTTCAACCATCTCCGCCCAAGCGTGAAGTACCACACGTCATTTCCATCACGCCAAGCATGGAGAAAGAAACCAATTGTTTCCCAGGTAAGTTTGAGCAACGCTGGTCAAACCTCATTCGAGTTGCGCCGAAAGGCATATCACGTCGCCTTGGCGTGTTGTTCGGGGGGAATCAATATGAAACGCAGATCCTTCATGCTGGCAGCGTCCGCGGGCGCGGTCGGTGCGTCCGTGTTGCCTGTTTCATTCGCGCACGCCAACAACGCTCGCGTCATTCGCTTGGGGCAGTCGGCTTCTCTCACGGGCGGGCAGGCGGCATACGGCAAGGATGTGCAGAACGGCATCGCGGCTGCATTCGCCGCGGCTTCCGCGAATGAGGCCGCCACCGGCGTTCGCTACGAGTTGCTGACGCTCGACGACGGCGGCGTGCGCAGCCGCTGTCTCAAAAACGTGATGTCACTCACCGAGTCGGGCGTGGTCGCGCTCATCGGTCTCACCAGCGGCGCAGGTGCTGAAGCCTGCCTGCCGGTCGTCGAAGATTCGCAGATCGCGATGCTCGGCACCGCCAGCGGCAACATGGGCATCCGGGCCTCGAATCTCACCGGCACCTACCATGTGCGCGCCGGCTATGACGCTGAATACAGGCGCATGGTCAGCTATGTCAAGGACTTCGGGATGCAGCGCGTGGGCGTCGTCTACCTGGGCGACACCTCCAAGGCCAACCTCGATGCCATGAACGCGGCCCTGTCATCGCTCTCGATCACGCCCAAGGTCTCGGTGGCGATCGACCGCAACGCAACGTCCTTCGAAGGCGCGGCCAACGAGCTGCTCGCCGCACGACTCGACTGCGTGCTTTTCACCGCCAATGCCGCTCCTGTGGCGAAGATCATCGATCACATGCACCGGGGGAAATTCCCCGGCCTTTTCTATGCATCGTCCTTCGCGGGACAGGACCTCATCGACACTCTCACCGCGAAGCGTCAGAGCTGCGTGATGAGCATGGTGGTGCCGCGTCCGACAGCCATGGGCGTGAGCGTCGTGGCGCAATGCCAGCGCGATCTCGCGCTCTTGAACAACGGCGCCCGCATGGGCACGACAACGCTTGAAGGCTACATCGCCGGCCGCACCGCCATCGATGCGGCGCAATCCGCGATCAAGGCCGGCGGCGTCACCAGGGCACGCATGAAGGAATCGCTTGCAGGACTGCGAAGCGACCTCGGCGGCTACAAGGTGGAGTTCGCCGGCAGCTCGCAGGGCTCGCGCTATGTGGACCTGATCGCCATCGATCGTTACGGCCGACTCGTAGGCTGAGAAGGAGACTGAGATGAAAAGGCGTGATCTGCTCCTCGGTGCCCCTGCGCTTTGGACCGGCGTCGCAGCCGGCATTCCATCGCTGGCTTTCGCGCAAAGCACCGTCATCAAGCTGGGCCAATCGGCCTCGCTCACTGGCGCGCAAGCGCGCTATGGCGGCGACGTGCGCGATGGAATCGCCGCCGCATTGGCAGGTGCGAACCGCAATGACAGCAAGGGCCTGAAGTTCGAGCTCGTGACCCTGGACGACGGCGGCACACGCGACCGCTGCGTAGAGAACGTCAAGAAACTCATCGACGACGGCGCATCGGCGCTGATCGGCCTCACGAGCGGCGCGGCCGCCGAAGCCTGCATGCCCGCCATCGAGAAGGGCCAGATCGCCCTGATCGGCACTGCGAGCGGCAACATGGGCATTCGAGGCGCAGGCCAAACGGGCGCCATTCACGTGCGCGCCGGTTACGACGTCGAATACAAGCGCATGGTCAGCTACGTGAAGGACTTCGGGTTCCAGCGCGTGGGCTACGTTTTCCTCAAGGACACCTCGAAGGCCAACCTGTCGGCCATGACGCAGGCGCTCGACGCCGTGGGCATTCAGCCGGCCGTGGTGGTGGGCATCGACCGCAACACGAAGTCGCTGCAGCCGGCGGCGAAGCAACTGCTGGACGCCAAGCTCGACGTGGTGCTGTTCACCACCAACGCCGCGCCTGTGCTGTCCATCATCGAGCACATGAACAGGGCGAATTACCCCGGCATGTACTTTTCATCTTCCTTCGCGGGGCAAGACCTGATCGACGGCGTTGCCGCCACCAGGCGCAGCGTCGTGATGAGCCTGGTGGTGCCGCGCCCCACCGCCCTGGGCGTGGGCGTGGTGAACCAGTGCAAGCAAGACCTTGCCGCGCTCGGCACCGGCGCCACGCTCGGCGTGACGACGCTTGAGGGCTACATCGCAGGACGCGTCGCCGTGGAAGCGGGCAGAAACGCCATGAAGGCGGGCGGCACCAGCCGCGCGCGCATCAAGGACGCGCTCGCGAATCTTCGCGCTGATCTCGGCGGCTATCGCGTCGCGTATTCGCCGGACAACGCACAGGGATCTCAGTATGTGGAGATGGTGGTGATCGACCGCTTTGGTCGGATTGTTGGCTGATGGGGACGGGGAGTCCATGAAGTTTTCGATATGGAGGCAGGCCACGGCCGCCTCGACCGCGCTCGCTCTGTTGGCTGCGAGCGCCTCGACCAATGCAGCTTCCGGGCCCACGCCCGAGGAATGGCGTGACGCACGCGCGGCTGCAGCCGGATTGGCTGACGAACTGGCCCACCTGTGCCCTGTGGCCGCTCCCGGCAGCCAGAGCGAGTTCGAGTCCTGCCGAAAGGGCCTCTACAACAATTCTGCATTTCGCGACAAGCTCAATCCCATCGTGCTGTGGGGCCGTCAGCGCAATGCGAACGCCACCCTGGCCGCGACCTCGCTCACGCAATTCGCGCCAGACGTGCTGACCGGAATGTACTTGCCACTCTTCATGTTCAACGGCAAGCACACCATCGCCTACATCGAAGGCGAAGGGCTGTTCCAGATTCGGCTCGCGACAGCGTTCCGCAATCGGCTGGCACCCGGGCAATTCCCATATCCGTTCTGGCACGACGCCGAGAAATGGGCCACGTATCAAGGTGCGAACGAGGTGATCCTGTGGTGGGACCCGGCGCCCGGACGCGTCAAGGTCGCGCAGTTCACCGCCATGGGAGCGCAGCCGCCCATCGCCATCAGCGAGCCCGTGGCAGCGCCAAAATTCGACGGCCAATGGATGTGGTCCGACGCGCAAGGCAAGAGCCAGCCGAAGGTCACGCTCTTCGACGGTCTATTCAGCTCCGACAACCCCTATCTCGTCAAGCTGGAAACCTCGTACAAGGTACTCGCGCTGCGCCTTCGTGAAGGGCAATGCGACTCCTGCCACGTGCCCAACAACCCAGACAAGAGCAAGCGCCTCGTGCTGCTGCAAACTCCGGTGCACGCCGCGGGAGAGATTCAACGCCTCTTGAAGGCCGTGCGCGACGACCGCATGCCTCGCGATGAATTCGGCATCGAGAGCCCCTTGGACGCCAAGACCAAGAAGGCCCTGCTCGAAGACGGCGAAGCGTTCGCCAAGGTGGTGGACGCGGCCAAGCGCTGGGAAGCGCAAGCCCGCGAGCCCACACTCGCGAACAGCCAGTAGTCGCCCGCGCTGCCGAATCGTTGGAACGTTCGACACTACGATGTCGACGAATCAACTTCCTCAGGTTTGCGCCATGAAAATTGCGGTAATGGGGGCGGGAGCGGTCGGTTGCTACTACGGGGGCATGCTCGCCCGTGCGGGACACGACGTCACCTTGATCGGCCGGGCGCAACACGTGCAAGCCGTTCGTCGACACGGTCTGTTGCTCGACACGCAGACTTTCCAGACGCATGTGCCGATGAATGCAAGCACCGAAGCCAACGCCGTTCGCGGCGCGAAGCTCGTCCTCTTCTGCGTCAAGTCGACGGACACCCGGACCACCGCAGCCGACATGGCCCCGCACCTCGACCCGGACGCCCTCGTGTTCAGCCTGCAGAACGGCGTCGACAACGCCGAACACTTGCGGGCGGCACTTGCACAAGAGGTCGTCGCGGCGGTGGTCTACGTCGCCACAGAGATGGCAGGACCTGGTCACGTCAAACACCACGGACGGGGTGAGCTGGTCATCGGCCCCACGTCGAAAAGCGACGAGCTCATCGCGATGTTCGCCACCGCCGGCGTGCCCATGCAAACCTCCGACAACGTCGACGGTGCCCTGTGGTCGAAGCTGATCCTGAACTGCGCCTACAACGCCCTGTCGGCCATCTCGCAACTGCCGTATGGTCGTGTCGTCCAAGGCGAAGGCGTGCAAGACGTGATGCGAGACGTGGTGGCGGAGTGTCTTGCCGTGGCGCGAGCGGCTCGAGTCATTGTGCCCGGGGATGTATGGGAGGCCATTGAACGCATCGCGCGAACCATGCCTGCGCAGTTCTCGTCGACTGCTCAGGACCTTTCTCGTGGCAAGCGCAGCGAGATCGATCATCTCAACGGATATGTGCTGCGCAAGGGCGAGGCGCTCGGCATTGCAACGCCGGTGAATCGCGTGCTGCACAGCTTGGTAAAGCTCATCGAGGATCGCGACGCGGCGGGCGCCGCAGAGGCTGAGAGTTTTTCGAGCGTGCCCGAGCAGCACGTCAAAAGGCCCCTGATCTAGGCGCAAAGCGCAGCCATAGCTCGTGCTGCACTAAACCGCTGACGCGGTAGTGCTGCCGCCCAGTCCGGGGCCGGTTACATGGCGCGGTTCCCCTGGCGCCCTGGTTGGAGAACGATGGAGGGGCT